>NZ_JAELUG010000373.1 GCF_016429255.1 Rhizobium sp. ASV8 | reverse complement strand
CAAGCCGGCAACCGCGATTTAATAGACCGTCTCGTGGGCTCGGAGATGTGTATAAGAGACAGATCATGGACAGTCGCTACTGTCGTCGCGAAGCTCTTTCGCTTCAACAGACGCGCCGCAAATTTTGTCACGGCAATGGGTGTCTTTGGCAACTCCAATTCGTTACCCATCTCGCTCGTCCTGTCCTTGTCGCAAACGATCCAGGGCCTTCACTGGGACAGGATTCCCGGCGATAATGACGACGAAGTCGCCGCGCGTGGCATTCTATATCTTCTCATTTTCCAGCAGCTTGGTCAGCTTGTCCGCTGGAGTTGGGGATACCACGTTTTGCTTGCCCCCAAGGAGCGATACGTCGAGTACAACGACGAGCGCGCCGAAGAGGGCAACTACCGCGACGAGGAGCCCTCTCCGCAAGACACAGCTCCGCTCCTTGAGGGCCTCGATGGTGACGCGGAAGAAAACGACGCCAGCGACGCTGACGGTAAAAGTGTAGAC
>NZ_JAELUG010000372.1 GCF_016429255.1 Rhizobium sp. ASV8 | reverse complement strand
GCTGGAGGCAGAGTTGGAAACTGCCGTACCAAGGACGGCCAGTACACAAAGACTACTATGCCCACTTTCCCCGCTGGCTGCCCTTGGGTTACCGCTCTTGGTGGACCAACAAGCGCTCAAGAACCCGCTGTCGGTGCTGAGTTTAGCTCTGGAGGATTTTCAACTTACTTCAGCCGCGAGTCGTGGCAAGTAGATGCCACCGACGGCTACATTGAGGCTCTCGACGGCCATCTAGATGGCTATTACAATACTACTGGTCGTGGTATCCCCGATATTTCTCTTGTTGCCAATGACTACCAGGTTGTTGTCAACGGTAGGCTCAGCTCTTTGCGCGGAACGAGCGCCAGTGCACCAGTCTTTGCTGCCATGATTGCTCTAGTTAATGATGCCCGCTTCCGGGCCGGCAAGAAGTCTATTGGGCACCTCAATCCTATCCTCTACTCTGATGAAGTCAAGGCTGTCATTCAAGATACCACGCAGGGAGTCAGCGCTGGCT
>NZ_JAELUG010000371.1 GCF_016429255.1 Rhizobium sp. ASV8 | reverse complement strand
TCGATTTCTGTTTACGTGATTTTATAGACCGTCTCGTGGGCTCGGAGATGTGTTTTAGAGACAGCCGCAGGAACCGTTCGCATGGCCGACAGATGGCGAAATCGATATTGCAGAGACTTGGAACGGCGACCATGAGAACCATTCTTGCTTGCACTGGGGCCAGCACCATGAGCCTGATAAGCACCGCGTCTTGGGCACGCGTATACCGGATATGCATGCCCGACCTGTTCGGTATGACTTTGCGTGGGATCAGCCTGGCGGACAGGCTGGCCAGGGACGCATGATTTGGTATATTGATGGCAGGCCGGTGATGAAGGCTCAGGTGCCGGAGGGGACGAGGCCGCTGAGGGAGATGACGGTGTTGTTGAATGTGGCTATGGGAGGGAATGTGTGTGGTGGAAAGGTGCCTGTGCCGGGGTACTATGATATGGTTGTGAATGCGCTTTTTGTGGCGGATGAGCTTGAGAATGGAGGTTGGGGACGGTTTGAGTATGAT
>NZ_JAELUG010000370.1 GCF_016429255.1 Rhizobium sp. ASV8 | reverse complement strand
GGTGTCGGCGAGGCGGCGCTGGTCGAAGGCTTCAAGCCGATCTCCGACAGGTTCGCCATGGTCGCCGAGTTCCATGACAGCAAGAAGCGCATGAAGGTGCTCTTGATGGTGTCGCGCTTCGGCCATTGCCTCAACGACCTGCTCTATCGCTGGAAGATCGGCGCCCTGCCGATCGACATCGTCGGTGTCGTCTCCAACCATTTCGAATACCAGAAGGTCGTGGTCAACCACGATATCCCCTTCCACCACATCAAGGTGACGAAGGAGAACAAGCCGCAGGCGGAAGCTCAGCTGCTGGATCTGGTCGAGCAGACCGGCACCGAGCTGATCGTGCTCGCCCGCTACATGCAGGTTCTGTCGGATGCGCTATGCCGGAAGATGTCGGGTCGCATCATCAACATCCACCACTCCTTCCTGCCGTCCTTCAAGGGGGCGAACCCCTACAAGCAGGCCTATGAGCGCGGGGTGAAGCTGATCGGGGCGACGGCGCATTACG
>NZ_JAELUG010000369.1 GCF_016429255.1 Rhizobium sp. ASV8 | reverse complement strand
AGTCTGAAGTGCGTGTTGATGTCCCGTCATAGTTTGAGGAAGAGGCGGATAGCATGCTCCTCTCATATTGCGTTGGTTGTCTGCCGCGCTCTTCATTAGGGTCCTGGGCGATCGAGATGTCTTGTCGGGAGAGCTTGCGGGCCAAGAATCGGCGCCATGACGACTTGGGTGCTGGTGTAGAGGTGACGACGAATGGTGCAAAGGCCGGAACAGCGGTGCCAACTGAGCGGACGGTGGATGTCGCAGCTCCTTGTCGGTCTGCAGCTATGACATCCTGATCAGGCTGAGGCGTGAGGAACTTGGACTTGGGATCCATGGTGCGAATGGCGTCTTGGTCGAGTGAGGTGAGACTTGCACTGCGCTGCCGCAAAGAGCGCTCAACGGGGATATATAGCCTGTCTCTTATACACATCTCCGAGCCCACGAGACGGTCTATTAAATCTCGTATGCCGTCTTATGCTGTAACAATGGGGGGGGGGGGGGGGGGGGGGGGGGGG
>NZ_JAELUG010000368.1 GCF_016429255.1 Rhizobium sp. ASV8 | reverse complement strand
GGGTTACATCTCGCAGATTGCCAACGCACTGAAGGCCATTCACTCTAATAACCTGGCGGCGCGCTGCATTGATGTGAGCAAAATTCTGCTCACAGACAAGAACCGCATTCGACTCAATGCATGCTCGATTCTCGATGTCGTGCAGTTTGAGAACCGACGACCGACCCAAGAGCTGCAGCAAGAGGATTTCGT
Source organism: Rhizobium sp. ASV8 (assembly GCF_016429255.1). Taxonomy (GTDB): domain Bacteria; phylum Pseudomonadota; class Alphaproteobacteria; order Rhizobiales; family Rhizobiaceae; genus Rhizobium. Next base: position 307 of record NZ_JAELUG010000368.1, on the reverse strand, counting down.
CCAGTTTGGACGGACTATGCTTTGCCTGGCGACAGGCACGCTGCCGATGCATCTGACTAATATGCAGGGCTCGGTTGAACAGATGAGCAGGACATATTCCGCGGAATTCCGAGATACAATTATGTGGCTTCTGTCGCCGGCGCAGCCGCCCGCGCAAAAGGAAATTGACGATTTTATCCGGGGCGTGTCTGTGCACCTCGTAACTGCACTGGACCAAAGCCAGCACCAAGCAGATGACCTCAATAGCGAGCTATACCGAGAATTAGAAAACGGGCGCATCGCGAGACTACTGATGAAGCTAGACACG
>NZ_JAELUG010000367.1 GCF_016429255.1 Rhizobium sp. ASV8 | reverse complement strand
CCCCCCCCCCCCCCCCCCCCCCCCCCCCCCCCCCCCCCCCCCCCCCCCCCCCCCCCCCCCCCCCCCCCCCCCCCCCCCCCCCCCCCCCCCCCCCCCCCCCCCCCCCCCCCCCCCCCCCCCCACATCCACCCCCACGACACGTCGTCGGCAGCGTCAGATGTGTATAAGAGACAGCCCGTAGGGTGCCTGACACCATGGACGCATCAGCTACGCTTCGATCTGCAGCAATAGTTCACAGCACCGACGGGCATGCAAGCATTATCGTACTACACGCACACTGGGTACGGGTTTCCGACGCGCCATGTTCACTGTGCTTGGTCTGTCTCTTATACACATCTCCGAGCCCACGAGACGGTCTATTAAATCTCGTATGGCGTCTTCTGCTTGGAAAGGGGGGGGGGGGGGGGGGGGGGGGGGGGGGGGGGGGGGGGGGGGGGGGGGGGGGGGGGGGGGGGGGGGGGGGGGGGGGGGGGGGGGGGGGGGGGGGGGGGGGGGGGGGGG
>NZ_JAELUG010000366.1 GCF_016429255.1 Rhizobium sp. ASV8 | reverse complement strand
CCCCCCCCCCCCCCCCCCCCCCCCCCCCCCCCCCCCCCCCCCCCCCCCCCCCCCCCCCCCCCCCCCCCCCCCCCCCCCCCCCCCCCCCCCCCCCCCCCCCCCCCCCCCCCCCCCCCCCCCCACAACCATTTTTTTACGACACGTCGTCGGCAGCGTCAGATGTGTATAAGAGACAGACTCACATACAAGATGAGCCCGATGAGCCGCACTCCTTTCCCGACGGCGGCCGTGACGCCCTCCTCGTCCTCCTCGGATGCAGCTGCACCGGCTTCGGGAGCCTAGCCCTCCTCCTGTCTCTTATACACATCTCCGAGCCCACGAGACGGTCTATTAAATCTCGTATTCCGTCGTCTGCTTGAAAAAGGGGGGGGGGGGGGGGGGGGGGGGGGGGGGGGGGGGGGGGGGGGGGGGGGGGGGGGGGGGGGGGGGGGGGGGGGGGGGGGGGGGGGGGGGGGGGGGGGGGGGGGGGGG
>NZ_JAELUG010000365.1 GCF_016429255.1 Rhizobium sp. ASV8 | reverse complement strand
GATGTGTATAAGAGACAGCAGTCTACATTATGTGTCTTGACAGAGTCAGCAATATCACAGACTTTCTGCTTCTCCAACGACTCCAACATCAACGCTTCATCTTCGCCATACAGATCGGCGTATTTCTCGAACGCAAGCCATCGTCCTGGCCGACAGTGCCCACCATTGCGACCCGAGGCACCTGATGCGGCCGTACAGGCTTCTAGCATAAGTATTGAGAGCGAAGGGTACTCGTGTTAGCAGCTTGAGAGCAATGGCCGCACCAGATACGCCGGAGCCGACGACGACATAGTCAAAGACGAATGTGGGCAGTGTTTCTGTTGTTCGGTGGTTCGCGATGCGGTATGGAGGGAGTTGCCAGTAAGAATCTACTGGATTTGGATGCGGGAATCCAGGAAGAGCTTCGCCGCCGCCCATTTTGGAATGAAATTGCGACTGATGATGGTGAGATGTGACGATGAGTTACAGACAATTGCGAAGTTGTTTATTGATTTAACGGTTTGTCA
>NZ_JAELUG010000037.1 GCF_016429255.1 Rhizobium sp. ASV8 | reverse complement strand
CCCCCCCCCCCCCCCCCCCCCCCCCCCCCCCCCCCCCCCCCCCCCCCCCCCCCCCCCCCCCCCCCCCCCCCCCCCCCCCCCCCCCCCCCCCCCCCCCCCCCCCCCCCCCACCCCCTTTTTTACGACACGTCGTCGGCAGCGTCAGATGTGTATAAGAGACAGGGGGTAACCATGAAGAAACTAGCACTTGCACTCTCCACGACAGCTGCTGCCATCGTTGGTTTCGCCGCTGCCGCCGAAGCGGCGCCGACCAAAGTCTGCTTCGTTTACGTCGGCTCGCACACGGACGGCGGTTACTCGCAGGCGCATGATCTTGGCCGTCAGCAGATCCAGAAGGAGTTCGGCGACAAGATCGAGACACCGTATCTCGAAAACGTGCCGGAAGGTCCGGATGCAGAGCGCGCCATCGAGCGCCTCGCCCGTTCGGGCTGCTCGCTGATCTTCTCGACCTCGTTCGGCTTCATGGATGCGACCGTCAAGGTTGCCGCCAAGTTCCCGAAGGTGAAGTTCGAACATGCGACGGGCTTCAAGAGCGGTCCGAATCTCGCGACCTACAACTCGCGCTTCTATGAAGGCCGTTACATTCTGGGTCAGATCGCCGCCAAGACGTCGAAGAACCACGGCGCTGCCTACATCGCGTCCTTCCCGATTCCGGAAGTCGTCATGGGCATCAACTCTTTCGAGCAGGGTGCTCGCTCGATCGATCCGAGCTTCAAGCTCAAGGTTGTCTGGGTCAACACCTGGTTCGACCCCGGCAAGGAAGCCGACGCAGCCAAGGCCATGGTTGACCAGGGCGTCGATATCCTGACGCAGCACACCGACACGACGGCACCGATGCAGGTTGCACAGGAACGCGGCATTCACGCTTTCGGCCAGGCGTCCGACATGATCAAGGCTGGCCCGAAGGCGCAGCTGACGGCGATTGTCGATACCTGGGGCAACTACTACTCCAAGCGCGTTCATGCGCTGCTCGACGGCAAGTGGAAGTCTGAGCAGAGCTGGGATGGTCTCAAGGACGGCATTCTGGAAATGGCGCCTTATACCAACATGCCCGACGACGTGAAGAAGATGGCTCAGGAAACCGAAGCCAAGATCAAGTCGGGCGAGATCGCCCCCTTCACCGGCCCGATCAACAAGCAGGACGGTACGCCTTGGTTGAAGGCTGGCGAGAAGGCTGATGACGGCACGCTGCTCGGCATGAACTTCTACATCGAAGGCGTTGACGACAAGCTGCCTGCGTCGAAATAAGCATTTCGATATGCTGGATTGAAGAAAGGGGCGTTTTTGACGCCCCTTTTTGTTGCGTCGCATGAATGAATGATTGTTTACAAAGATATTACTGTATGATTTTTTGCCCTCTGCCTTAGCGATGGCTTGGGGGGGAGATGGCGCGCTGTTGCTCGATCGTGTGAGTCTGATCGTGGCAGCACGTCGGCCTATCTCAGCCCGAAGCCAAAAGCTGCGGCTTTCGCTGCGGGTCTATTCGGAAACGTTTTTTCCATTTATACATCAGCAGGATACCAGACTGCCGCAGCAGCGCAGAGCGCGATGCTGTGGTCATGGGAGGAACACCGCTTGTAGGAGGAGCGGGGTTCAGCGGAGGAGCACTCTTTGGAACGTTCAAGCAAGGCTCGCCCGTGAGCCGTATCGCCACCACTGCGATTCTTTCCGGCTTTCGGACGAGAACGCCAACAAGCTTGGCGCTGTTAGCCGTTATTCCAACTCGGACCATTTTCCGATTACTCTCCCGTTTCACTCGACATTAGGCCAGGGGAAAGGACAGCGTGCTTGAGCGGACAATTGCTAGCAAACCGAAAAGCCGGCGGAAAGTCGCGGACGAGCCATGCCCAAGTGGTCGACGAGCTCGGCAAGGCGATTGTGGCGGGCGCGTTTCCGATCGGCAGCATTCTTCCGGGCGATAGCGAGCTTCTGCAGCGCTTCAAAGTATCCCGTACCATTCTGCGCGAGAGCATGAAGACCCTGGCCGCCAAGGGTATGGTCGTGCCGCGAGCGCGCGTCGGCACCCGCGTCACAGAAAAAATCCATTGGAATATGTTCGACAACGAAGTGCTGAGCTGGCATTTCGAAAGCGGGGTCGATCAGGAGTTTCTCCTCCATCTTTACGATATACGCATGGCGTTCGAGCCATTCGCTGCGGGCCTTGTTGCAGAACGGGCGAGCCGGGAAGACATCGATGTGTTGCGCGGCCTTGCGGCAGCTCTGGCGAACCCGGAGCACACGTCTGATAGCCTAGCCGTTGCCGACCTGCATTTTCATCTCGCCATTACGGAGGCCTCGCAAAATCCGTTCATGCGATCGCTCGGCGGGCTTATCGAGGCGGCGCTGGTCGGTATGTTCCGCTTGAGCGCGCCGCCTGCCAGCAATGGTTTCAGCAATATCTCCGAAACCCACACGGCAATTGTCGATGCCATTGCCGCCCGCGATGGTGCGGCGGCTCGCAAGGCCATGGAGTTTGTGATTGTTGATGGCCGGCAGCATATCCTCGAGGCTTTTGCCTCGCTGGCCGAAGCGTGAGAACGGTTCCCAATTTCTCCGTAGTGCGCTGCTTGAACAGTTGCTATGAGAAGCTTGCGACCAGCGATGGGCCGCGCCTGACCGCATATCTCGGAGCTTGAAATGGAACGCACCTGTCTCGCTATCATCCTCGCCGCCGGCGACAGCACCCGCATGAAGTCGTCGATGTCGAAGGTGCTGCATCCCATTGCGAGCCGGCCGATGATCGCGCACGTAATGGATGCTATCGCCAAAACCGATATTTCGACGGCGGCGCTGGTGGTCGGCCGCAATGCCGATGAGGTGAGTGCAGCAGCGTCTATCGGCGGTATCGCCGTAGAATCTTATTTGCAGAAGGAACGCCTTGGGACCGGTCATGCCGTTCTGGCGGCGCGTGAAGCGATTGCTAGGGGGTATGATGATATTCTCGTTGCCTATGGCGACGTCCCTCTGCTGACCGACGTTCCGCTTCGTGCCGCCCGGCAAGGACTGGCCGACGGTAACGATGTTGTCGTTATCGGCTTTCACACCGAAAATCCGAACGCCTATGGCCGGCTCCTGGTCAAGGACGGCGAGTTGATTGCGATTCGCGAAGCGAAGGATGCGACCGATGCCGAGCTGGCGATCACCTGGTGCAACAGCGGCCTGATGGCCATCAACGGCCGCAAGGCGCTGGATCTGCTCGACCGCATCGGCAACAACAATGCCAAAGGCGAATATTACCTGACCGATCTCGTCGAGATCGCTCGTTCGCTCGGCGGCCGCGCCGTGGCGGTCGACGCGCCGGAAGTCGAGATGACCGGCTGTAACAATCGTGCCGAACTCGCCTTCATCGAACGCCTCTGGCAGGAGCGCCGACGTCATGAATTGATGCTGTCGGGCGTCACCATGATTGCGCCCGAGACGGTGTTTCTGGCTTACGACACCGTCATCGGCCAGGATGCGTTGATCGAGCCGAATGTCGTGTTCGGTGCGGGCGCCGTCGTCGACGGTGGCGCCATCATTCATGCTTTTTCACATATCGAGGGCGCCCATGTCAGCGCCGGCGCGACGGTTGGGCCGTTCGCGCGTCTGCGTCCCGGCGCTGATCTTGCCGCGGGTGCCAAGGTCGGCAATTTCTGCGAGGTCAAGAACGGCAAGATCGCCGAAGGCGCCAAGGTTAATCATCTGACCTATATCGGCGACGCGACCATCGGCGCCGGCAGCAATATCGGCGCCGGCACGATCACCTGCAATTATGATGGGGTCAACAAGCACGAGACGCATATCGGCGCCAATACCTTCATCGGCTCCAACTCATCGCTCGTGGCACCCTTGAGTATCGGCGAAGGTGCCTACGTCGCCTCCGGCAGCGTCATAACGGACGACGTTCCCGCCGATGCGCTGGCCTTTGGCCGTGCTCGTCAGGAAGTGAAGCCTGGGCGAGCCAAGCTCGTTCGCGAGCGAGCCCTGGCCGTCAAGGCGGCAAAGAAGGACGCGGGCGGCCACTGAACCCATCAGTGCCCCGTAACGGTCGGAAATCGAAAGTGACCGTTTTACCGATTGAGAAAATCGCAGGAATGATTAGGACTTGCGCTCATATCTGAGGCCAGACGGAGAGTTGTATGTGCGGTATTGTTGGGATTGTCGGGACAAGGCCGGTAGCGGATCGTTTGGTGGACGCGTTGCGTCGCCTCGAATACCGCGGCTATGATTCGGCCGGCGTTGCGACCATCCATAACGGCGCCATGGATCGCCGCCGAGCCGAAGGAAAGCTCTTCAATCTCGAAAAGAGGCTGGAAGCCGATCCGCTACCCGGCACGACCGGTATCGCTCACACGCGTTGGGCAACCCACGGCGTTCCCAACGAGACCAACGCTCATCCCCATTTCGTCGATGGCGTCGCCGTCGTCCACAATGGCATCATCGAGAATTTCTCCGAGCTGCGGGAAGAGCTGAAGGCTGAGGGCAGGGAGTTTGCGTCGCAGACCGATACCGAAGTCGTTGCGCATCTGCTGGCGAACTATATCCGTGACGGTCTTGAGCCTCGTGCGGCGATGCTGAAGATGCTGAACCGCGTCACCGGTGCCTATGCATTGGCGGTGATGTTCGAGAACGATCCCGGCACGTTGATGGCGGCACGGTCCGGCCCGCCACTTGCCGTGGGATATGGCAAGGGAGAGATGTTCCTCGGCTCTGACGCCATTGCACTTGCGCCGTTTACCAATGAGATCACCTATCTGGTCGACGGCGATTGCGCCATCGTCACGCATAGTGGCGCAACGATTCTCGATTTCAGCGGCAAGGAAGTGAACCGGCCGCGGCAGATTTCCCAGGCGACAGCCTATGTCGTGGACAAGGGCAACCACCGCCACTTCATGGAAAAGGAAATCTACGAGCAGCCGGAGGTCATCTCCCATGCGCTGAGCCACTATGTCGATTTCGCCAGCCATCGCGTGCATCCAGGCGTTTCGGCCATCGACTTTGGCAAGGTATCTGGTCTGGCGATATCGGCCTGCGGCACCGCCTATCTCGCCGGCTTGATCGGTAAATACTGGTTCGAGCGCTATGCGCGCCTTCCCGTCGAAATCGATGTCGCCTCGGAATTCCGTTATCGCGAAATGCCGTTGCAGCCGTCGCAGGCTGCGCTGTTCATTTCACAGTCCGGCGAGACGGCTGATACGCTGGCTTCGCTGCGCTATTGCCGCGACCATGGCCTGAAGATCGGCGCCGTCGTCAACGTCAAGGAGTCGACCATCGCGCGCGAATCCGACGCGGTATTCCCGATCATGGCCGGCCCGGAAATCGGGGTTGCCTCGACGAAGGCCTTCACCTGCCAACTGGCGGTCCTGGCATCCCTGGCGATCGGAGCTGGCGTCGCTCGCGGCACCATCAGCGCTGAGAGCGAGAAAGAGCTGGTGCATCATCTCATCGAAATGCCGCGCATCATGGCCAATGTCCTGAACCTCATCCAGCCGCAGATGGAAAGCCTGTCGCGCGAGATTTCGAAGTTCAAGGATGTGCTTTATCTCGGCCGCGGCACCAGCTTCCCGCTTGCCCTGGAGGGCGCGCTGAAGCTGAAGGAAATCTCCTATATCCATGCCGAGGGTTATGCCGCAGGCGAGCTCAAGCATGGACCGATCGCGCTGATCGACGAGAACATGCCTGTCATCGTCATCGCTCCGCATGACCGCTTCTTCGACAAGACGGTCTCCAACATGCAGGAAGTGGCGGCGCGCGGCGGCCGGATCATCTTTATTACCGACGAAAAGGGAGCCGCTGCCTCTACGCTGCCGACGATGGCGACCATCGTTCTGCCCATGGTGGACGAGATTATCTCCCCGATCATTTTCTCGCTGCCGATTCAGCTGCTTGCCTATCATACTGCTGTCTTCATGGGCACCGACGTCGACCAGCCGCGAAATCTCGCCAAGTCGGTAACGGTGGAATAGGCGTCTGCGATTGCCGTCATCCGGCATCACGTCGTCGTGAGCCGCGTCTCGTTCGGCCCGGCGGCGTGACTGCCGGGTTGTATGCCGCTTGGATTTCTGGCACCCTTCTTAAGGGAGAGGTGGGGAGGATTTGCCTGATAGCGATAGGCGGCTGAACGGAGTTTTCGAGCGGCGAATGACTGAGAAACTCATCAAGGTATCCGTGACGACGCGGATCAGAAACAACTTCCTGGCCGGCCTTATCATCTGCGCTCCCATAGCCATCACGCTCTGGCTCACATGGTCCGTCGTTCATTGGGCAGATAGCTGGGTGCGGCCCTATATTCCTGCGCGCTACGACCCGGAGAGCTATCTGAACTTCGCCGTTCCCGGCACTGGGCTGGTAATCGCGATGATCTTCATCACGATGGTCGGCTTCCTCGCCAAGAACCTGATCGGCCAGAGCATCGTTCGCTTCGGAGAGTCGATCGTCAATCGTGTGCCTCTTGTCCGGACGATCTACAAGAGCGTCAAGCAGATCTTCGAAACCGTCTTGAAGGAGCAAGGGACCTCCTTCAAGAAGGTCGGGCTTATCGAATATCCGAGCCCCGGCCTATGGTCGATGGTATTCATCTCGACGGATGCCAAGGGCGAGATAGCCTCGAAATTCAATGCCATGGGCCAGGATATGGTGGCGGTTTTCCTGCCGCCGACTCCCGTGCCAACGGCGGGTTTTCTGATTTTCGTGCCGCGCGAAAAGATCACTATTCTCGATATGAGCCCCGAAGACGGCGCGAAGCTTTTGATCTCGGGCGGCCTTGTCTCGCCCGAATACAAGGAACAGCTGACTGCGGCCAAAAGCCTGCCGACGCCCGTGCCAATGAAGTCTCTGACTTAGAGCATATTTTCATCCCGTAGGTCTTCGGCGATCTTCGCGTGCAGCGTGCGCTGTCATTTGCCTATCATGTTGACGCCTTAGATCGTCGTCAGGGACAGGCAGCCGGATTTATCTCATCCATTGAGGGCTCGGGGCTTCGACACCGGGCATTTGCTCCTCCAGGCAGCGCGCGGCGAGGTCGGAGATGGACGCCGTTGTTTCCAGACTGGTTTTCATCAGGAGGATATTATCTTGAAACATATGCGTTCGAAGAGCCTGCGATTGCTATCGGCTGCGCTCGCCACATTCGTTTTTGCAGCCCCTGTGGCGACACTTGCCGATACGGCCATAACCGTTCAGGGCGCGACGCTCGTCAACAAAGGCCGCGTCGCCATCGGGCGCATTCCGGCCAATCAGCGCGACAAGTTTGGTGAGACCTTCGGCTCGGGTTCTGGCATGTCGATCGACACCAAGGGCTGGACCCGCAATGCAGACGGCACCTACAAGGGATCGCTCTGGCTGTTGCCGGACCGGGGTTACAATGTTGCCGGTACGACCGACTATCGTGCTCGCCTCAACACGATCGACATCGTCCTGACGCCTGTCGCTCCCGGTGCCACACCGCCGGCAGGCAAGGAGCAGTTGGGTGTCGCTGCCAGGCTTGCGGACACGCTGCTGTTGAAAGACAACAAGGGGACGGAAACTACGGGCCTCGATCCGGCAAATGGCGTCCGCAATCCGGAAGGCGCCATGCCGCTGATGCCGCAGGCACCGAACGGCAAGATCTCGCTCGACAACGAAGCCATCGCCCGGTTGCCTGATGGCTCGATGTTCATCAGCGACGAATACGGTCCTTACATCTATCGCTTTTCGGCCGATGGCCGGATGCTGTCGGCGACGCCGCCGCCTGCCGCGCTTCTGCCGATGCGCAACGGCGCCGTGAACTTCTCTTCGAACAATCCCGGCCCAGGTGAAGCCGCCCCCGATCAGAAGGATCCCACCAGCGGACGCCAGAACAACCAGGGCTTTGAGGGCATGTCCCTGACCCCGGACGGCAAGTTTCTAATTGCCGTGCTCCAGTCGGCGACAAGACAGGACGGTGGCGATTCCAGCGCGACTCGGCAGAACACCCGCGCTCTGGTTTATGACGCTGCAGACCTCGATCATCTGAAGCTGGTGCACGAATATGTCGTACCTTTGCCGGTCTTCACCAATGACAAAGGTAAGACGGCCGTCGCCGCCCAGAGCGAAATCGTCGCGCTCTCGCCGACGAGCTTCCTGATGCTCGCACGCGACAGCGGCAATGGCTATGGCCAGAAGGGCGAAAAGTCACTCTACCGCAGCATCGATATCGTCGATGTCTCGGCCGCTACAGACATTGCCGGCAGCAAGTTCGACAGCGATAAGCCGGTCGCTCCGAAAGGTGTCATCGACCCCTCTGTGAAGCCGGCTGTGGTCAGCCAGTTCATCGACATCAACGATAGCGCTGATCTCACCCGCTTCGGCCTTCACAATGGCGCTCCGAACGATCGCAATAACCTCTCTGAGAAGTGGGAGGCCATGTCGCTCGCCAGCGTCCAGGACCCGAAGTTGCCGGACGATTACTTCCTGTTCGTCGCCAACGACAACGACTTCATCACCCAGGATGGCTTCCAGGTCGGTGCTGCCTACAAGGATGAGAGCGGGGCCGACGTCGATACCATGTTCCAGGTGTTCCAGGTCACCATTCCTGGCCTCGCTGCCAAGTGAGACCGTGAAACAGAGATGGACGCGGCTGCCGCGTCCATCCGTTCATCCCGCCCGCAGGAAACGGATCGCCTCGTCGCGGCGGAAAAGGTAGAGCAGGGTTCGGATCGCTATGCCGCGCTCGCCGGTCAGTTCAGGATCGCGTTCGATGATGTAGGCGGCATCCTTGCGAGCGATTTCCAGCAGATCGGCATGGGCTTCGAGACTTGCGATGCGGAAGCCCGGTGTGCCGGACTGGCGCGTGCCGAGAAGCTCACCTTCTCCGCGCAGCTTCAAATCCTCCTCGGCGATGCGGAAGCCATCCTCCGTATCGCGCATGATCGACAGCCTGGCATGTCCTGTCTCTCCGAGCGGCCCCTTGTAGAGAAGGATGCAGGTGGAGGCCTCGTCGCCACGTCCGACGCGTCCGCGCAACTGATGAAGCTGTGCCAGGCCGAAGCGTTCGGCATGTTCGATGACCATGATGGTGGCGTCCGGCACATCGACACCCACTTCCACGACGGTCGTTGCTACCAGCAGGCGGATATCGCCATTCTTGAAGGCCATCATCACGGCGTCTTTTTCCGGCCCGCTCATCCGGCCGTGTATAAGGCCGATTCCAGGGCCAAGCGCGCTGGTCAAAGTCGCGTGGCGCTCCTCGACAGACATTAAATCGGATTCTTCGGATTCTTCCACAAGTGGGCATATCCAATAGGCTTTCTTGCCATCGGACAGTGCGCTTCTCAGCCTTGCAACGATATCGCCGGTTCGCTCGTTCGGGATGGTGATCGTCTGGATTGGTTTGCGACCCGCCGGCTTCTCGGTGAGCTTGGAGACATCCATGTCACCGAAAGCCGCCAGCACCAGGGTTCGCGGAATGGGCGTTGCGGTCATGACGAGCATGTGTGGCGAGATGCCCTTCGCGGTCAGACGCAGACGCTGATGAACGCCGAAGCGGTGCTGCTCGTCGACGACAGCAAGCATGAGGTTGGCATAGGCGACGCTGTCCTGAAACAGGGCGTGCGTGCCTATGACGATCTGTGCTTCGCCGGAGGCAATACGCTCCAGGATCGCATCGCGCTCCCGGCCCTTCATGCGGCCTGTGAGGATTTCGACAGAAAGGTTTGCACTTGCTGCAAATTTTGAGATTGTCGCGTAGTGCTGCCGAGCGAGAATTTCCGTCGGCGCCATCAGCACTGCTTGGCCGCCGCTTTCGATCACGGCTGATATCGCCATCAATGCCACAAGTGTCTTTCCCGCGCCGACATCGCCTTGCAACAAGCGGAGCATGCGCTCCGTGCCGGCCATATCCTTGAGAATGTCGGCAACCGCCTCGCGTTGGCTGTTCGTCATCGAGAAAGGAAGGGATTCCAATATCTTGCCGCTGATTTCTCCAGTGGCATGTACGGGATTTCCCGCCACCTTGCGCAGCCTTTGGCGCACGAGGGAGAGGGACAATTGCCCGGCCAGGAATTCATCATAGGCAAGCCGGCGGCGTGCCGGCGCCTGCGGATCGATATCGGCAGCGTCCCGCGGCGCGTGCAGCATATGGAAACTATCGGAGATCGACGGAAACCCTTGCTTCTGCGCCAGGGCGAGATCGTCCCACTCGGGCAGTTCCGGCATGCGCGGCAACGCCGCTTCGATGGTCTTGCGCAGGAATTTCGGTGTCAGGCCCGCAGTCAGAGGATAGACCGGCTCGACCAGCGGCAGGTTTTCCGCCTCGCTTTCGCGCATGATATAATCGGGATGCACCATGGAGGGGCGCCCGTTGAACCAATCAACCTTGCCGCTGACGGTTACAGTCTCGTCGATCGGCAACTGCTTTTCGAGCCACTGTGCCTTGCCGCGAAAGAAGACCAGCGCCAGTTCGCCGGTCTCGTCATGCAGATAGACGCGATAGGGCACGTTGCTGCGCGCATTGGGCGGCGGCTGGTGTCGATCCACGCGGCCAGTGATGGTGACGATAGCGCCCTGCGGTGCGCGTGCGATGCCTGGCTGTTCGCGCCGGTCGATGATCGAATGCGGCGCGTGAAAAAGCAGGTCGATGACCCGGCAATCGTCGATCGTTTCGCGATCGAGCAGCTTCACCAGCAACTCGGATACCTTCGGCCCGACGCCGGGCAGCGAAGAGATGGAGGCAAACAGCGGATCGAGGATGGCGGGACGCATGGCCGGCAAAATGCGACGGGCGGGGCGGATTTGGCAAGGGGCGACCGGAAAGTCAGGCTCATTGAACCGAACACTCCCCGGAAAAATGCATCGGAGGCGCTTTTTTCTGAAAAACCGGTTCCCACCTTTCCCTGCTGGTTTTATAGAGACGCATCAACATAAAGGTGTTTTTGATGACTGGGCTCACCCTCAGCAGTGCCGATCTCGATCCCCGCCGTCGGCGCATCCTTTTCCGCTGTTGGCATCGCGGCATCCGCGAGATGGATCTGGTCTTCGGTCAATTTGCCGATAACGAGTTGCCGGGATTGGCCGAAGCCGATCTCGATGAGCTCGAGAGCATCATGGCCGAGGAAGACAACGATCTCGTCAAATGGATCCTTGGGACCGAGCCGACGCCGGAGCGCCTGCGGACGCCTTTGTTCGAGCGTATCGGATCCTACAAGCCCGATTTCGAAGAGATCGCCGAAAGGTTTGGATTAACGAAATGATCCCCGGTTTCGACGCGAAGAAGGTGCTCGCCGCAAGCGAGCCGCTGACGGTCGGTCATGTTCCGGCCGGCATGGAGCCGTTCCTGCTCGCGGATCTGGCGAGAGCCGGCCAGCCGGTCGCCTATATCATGTCCGATGGACAGCATATGGCCGATGTCGAACAGATGCTCGGCTTCATCGCGCCCGAGATACCCGTCCTGACCCTACCGGCCTGGGATTGCCTTCCTTACGATCGCGTCTCCCCGAGTTCAGACACGTCGGCCCGCCGTCTGGCGGCGCTTTCCGGGTTGATCGCCTATCACCGCAAACCGCATGCCGCGATCGTGCTGGTGACCGTCAATGCGATGCTGCAGAAGGTAGCCCCTCAAGACGTCATCGAGAGCTTGGCGTTCTCGGCCCGGCCGGGCAATCAGGTACGTATGGACGATATCGCCGGCCGCCTGGAGCGCAACGGCTTCGACCGCGTCGCGACCGTGCGCGAAGTTGGCGAATTTGCCGTGCGCGGCGGGATTCTCGATGTGTTCGTTCCGGGCACGGAAGAGCCGGTACGCCTCGATTTCTTCGGCGATACGCTGGAAAGCATTCGCAGTTTCGATCCCGCCAGCCAGCGCACGACAGGGCAGGTTCGCTCCCTCGATCTCAATCCGATGAGCGAAGTGACGCTGACGCCGGATACGATCAGCCGCTTCCGCAAGAACTATCTTTCCGCTTTCGGCGCGGCCACGCGCGACGACGCGCTCTACGTCGCCGTTTCCGAAGGCCGCCGCTATGCCGGCATGGAACACTGGCTGCCGCTGTTCTACGAGAAGCTGGAGACGGTGTTTGACTATCTCAAGGGCTTCCGGCTGGTGAGCGACCACACGGTACGCGAGGCCGCCGAGGAGCGCTCCAAGCTCGTTTTTGACTATTACGACGCCCGCCTGAACGCAGGTCAGCAGGGCAAGGGCCAGATGGCGCAGGGTACACCCTATAAGCCAGTGACGCCGGGCCAGCTCTATCTCGATGGCAAGGCCTTCGGGAATGCGCTCGATGCGTTCGGCGCCGTCCGTATATCGCCTTTCAACGAGCACGAGGGTGAGGCGCGCCGCGTTATCGGCCTCGAAGCCCGGCAGGGACCGCGTTGGGCGCGATCTGCGACCGACAGCGCCGATAGCGAGCGTGTCAACGTCTTCGACGCCGTCGTCAAGCATATCGCCGACAAGCGTGCCACCGGAGCCAAGGTGCTGATCACAGCCTGGACCGAAGGCTCGCTCGACCGTCTGTTGCAGGTGCTGGCCGAACATGGGCTGGCACGCGTCAAGACGATCGAGGCTTTCAAGGATCTTGCTGGCTTGGCGAAAGGCGAGGCGGCTGCCGCCGTGCTCAGCCTGGAAGCCGGCTTCGAGGCCGGCGATCTCGTCATCATCGGCGAGCAGGATATTCTCGGCGACCGCATGGTGCGCCGCTCCAAGCGTCGCAAGCGGGCCGCCGATTTCATCTCGGAAGTGGCCGGTCTCGACGAAGGCTCGATCGTGGTCCATGCCGAACACGGCATCGGCCGCTTCGTCGGGCTGAGGACCATCGAGGCGGCCGGCGCTCCGCATGCCTGTCTCGAACTGCTCTATGCCGACGACGCCAAACTCTTCCTGCCGGTCGAAAACATCGATCTTCTCTCGCGCTATGGCGGCGAGGGCACCGAGGCCCAGCTCGACAAGCTCGGTGGCGGCGCCTGGCAGATGCGCAAGGCCAAGCTCAAGAAGCGCTTGCTCGATATGGCAGGCGCCCTGATCCGCGTCGCGGCCGAACGCCTGACGCGTCACGCGCCTGTGCTGGCGACGCCTGACGGCCTCTATGACGAGTTTGCCGCACGCTTCCCCTATGACGAGACCGACGATCAGATGAACGCGATCGAAGCGGTGCGCGAGGATCTCGGCGCCGGCCGGCCGATGGACCGGCTCGTCTGCGGCGACGTCGGCTTCGGCAAGACGGAAGTGGCTCTTCGCGCGGCCTTCGTTGCCGCCATGAACGGCGCGCAGGTTGCCGTCGTCGTTCCCACAACCTTGCTCGCCCGCCAGCATTTCAAGACCTTCTCCGAGCGCTTCCGCGGCCTGCCGATCCGCATCCAGCAGGCGTCCCGCCTCGTCGGCGCCAAGGATCTGGCGCTTACCAAGAAGGAGGTAGCCGAAGGCAAGACCGATATCGTGGTCGGCACCCATGCGCTGCTGGGCGCGGGCATCCAGTTCGCTAATCTCGGTCTGCTTGTTATCGACGAGGAGCAGCATTTCGGCGTCAAGCACAAGGAGCGCCTGAAGGAGCTGAAGAGCGACGTGCATGTGCTGACGCTCTCGGCGACGCCGATCCCGCGAACATTGCAACTCGCGATGACGGGCGTGCGCGAGCTGTCGCTCATCACCACGCCACCGGTCGACCGCATGGCGGTGCGCACCTTCATCTCGCCCTTCGATTCGCTTGTGATCCGCGAAACGCTGATGCGCGAGCATTATCGCGGCGGCCAGAGTTTCTACGTCTGCCCGCGCCTCGCCGACCTCGCCGATATCCACGCCTTCCTGCAATCGGATGTGCCGGAGCTGAAGGTGGCGGTCGCCCATGGTCAGATGCCGGCCGGCGAGCTGGAAGACATCATGAACGCCTTCTACGAAGGCCGCTATGACGTGCTGCTCTCCACCACCATCGTCGAATCCGGCCTCGACGTGCCAACGGCCAATACGCTTATCGTCCATCGCGCCGATATGTTCGGCCTTGCGCAGCTCTATCAGCTACGTGGCCGTGTCGGCCGCTCCAAGGTCCGCGCCTTCGCGCTCTTCACCCTGCCGGTCAACAAGGTGCTGACCACGACGGCGGAGCGCAGGCTCAAGGTGCTGCAATCGCTGGATACGCTCGGCGCCGGCTTCCAACTCGCCAGCCACGATCTTGATATCCGCGGTGCCGGCAATCTGCTCGGCGAAGAACAGTCTGGTCATATCAAGGAAGTCGGCTTCGAGCTTTACCAGCAGATGCTGGAAGAGGCTGTCGCCGAGGTGAAGGGCGTCGACGAAATCCAGGATACTGGCTGGTCGCCGCAGATCTCAGTCGGCACGCCGGTCATGATCCCCGACGCCTATGTGCCGGATTTGCATCTGCGTATGGCGCTCTATCGCCGTCTGGGCGAAATCACCGAGATCAAGGAAATCGACAGTTTCGGCGCCGAAATGATCGATCGCTTCGGGCCGATGCCGATCGAAGTCCAGCATCTGTTGAAGATCGTCTATATCAAGTCGCTCTGCCGCATCGCCAATGTCGAGAAGCTCGATGCCGGCCCGAAGGGCGTCGTCGTACAGTTCCGCAACAAGGAATTCCCGAACCCGGCCAATCTCGTCGGCTACATCGGCAAGCAAGGTACGATGGCGAAGATCCGCCCCGACCACAGCGTATTCCTGACGCGCGACCTGCCGACGCCGGAAAAGCGGCTGCAGGGGGCCGCCGTGGTCATGACGCAGCTGGCGGAGTTGGCGAAGTAGGGACACGCTGCTTCGTTCGGTACTTTGTCGGAGATCATTTTCGGCCCCGGCAGCGATGGTGCTGCGCGGGGCCGAAATTTAGCCTAGCCTTCAAGCCGCTTGTGGTCGGTGGACGTCGCCGGCTTCCGGAATGCGGGCGATGACCTTGATTTCGAAGTCGAAGCCCGCCAGCCAGTTGACGCCAAGCGCCGTCCAGTTCGGATAGGGCGCTTCGTTGAAAATGCGGTTCTTCACGGCCATGATTGCGCCGAACTGCTGCTCAGGATCGGTGTGGAATGTGGTCACGTCGACTATGTCGTCGAACGTGCAGCCGGCTGCTTCCAAAGTTGCACGCAAATTGTCGAAGGCGAGCTGGACTTGGCGTTCGAAATCGGGTTCCGGGCTTCCATCTGCCCGGCTGCCGACCTGGCCGGAGACGAACAGAAGATCGCCGGAACGGATTGCGGCGGAATAGCCATGTTGTTCGTAGAGAGCGTGCCTGTCCGCGGGAAAGATCGCATTGCGTTTCGTCATTACTGGCTGCCTTCGCTTGCGTTGATCGGAAGAAATTGAATGGCCGCAATCTCGCGCGGTGTTTCGCAGCGCCGCTTTATTTGATATACGGACCGTATGTGAGATAGTGTCGTGTACGTCGCGTGTCAATTCAAATACGAAGCGTATATGAAACTTGAGGATGAAATGGCAAAGCGCCTGGAAACGATGGAAGAGAACCGCAACAAGCTCGTTGCCGCCGCGCGAAAGGCTTTCGCGGACAAGGGATTTGCCGCCGCGTCGATGGATGAGCTGACGGCGGATGTCGGGCTGACGAGAGGTGCGCTTTATCATAATTTTGGCGACAAGAAGGGATTGCTCGCCGCTGTCGTTCATCAGATCGATAGTGAAATGGCGCTGCGCGCCAAGGAGATCGCTGAGCAGGCAGGTGGTGATTGGCAAAGACTGCTGGCGGAGGGCGAAGCCTATATCGAAATGGCTCTTGACCCGGAGGTCCAGCGCATCGTCCTGCTCGACGGCCCGGCAGTGTTGGGTGATCCTTCGAAATGGCCTAGCCAGAATAGCTGTCTCGCCGCCACTCGCCAGACTGTTTCGAGGCTTCTGGAACGCAAAATCGTCAAACCGCTCGATGAGGAAGCCGCCGCTCGGCTCCTCTCCGGCGCAGCACTCAATGCCGCCCTTTGGGTTGCGGCCAGCGACAATCCCGAGGAAGTGCTTCCCAAGGCGATAGAGGCGTTCCGGGCGATAGCGTCCGGATTGCTCGCTGCGGAATGAGGTTGGCGAGCCATTCGCGCCTCAAGCTTCTGAGCGATAAGGATCTATCGACGCGTCTCTCCCTGTGACCGCCTTCTTTAGAGGGTACCGGCGAAAGCAGAGGCTGCCAGCAAAGCGCCCGTCAAAATATTTGCCAGAAACAGCCGATAATTGATTTCGGGGCGGGAAATATCGAGCCGCCATGTCTGCCAGCCAAGGTGTGCAGCAATGACAAGCATTCCGATGCCATAGGCTGGCGACATGCCAACCATCCACCCGCCGACCGACCATGCCGCCAGCGTAAGAGCATAGAACAGACCGATATATGTCTTGCCGCGCTCACCGAATAGAATTGCCGTGGACTTCAAGCCCAGACGCGTATCGTCTCGAACGTCGACATAGGCATAAACGGTATCGTATCCAATCTGCCAGGTAATCGCGCCGAGCCACATCAGAAGCGCGCCGGTCGGAATCTCTCCGGCAACTTCCGACCAGGCCATCAGCATGCCCCAATTGAACGCTGCACCGAGCACCGCTTGGGGCCAATGCGTGAAGCGCTTGCAGAGCGGATAGAGGAAGACGAGCGGCAGGACGCAGATTGCGACAAGGCGCGTGAAGGGCGTCAGAAAAAGGAGAAGCGACGCGGCAAGGACGAGTTCCGCTACCAGAAACGCTATGGCCTGCGGCAAGCCGATCTGGCCGCTCGCCAGCGGCCGGAAGCGGGTGCGCTCAACGTGACCGTCGAACTTCCGATCGGCGATATCGTTGACGGTCGAACCTGCGCTTCTCATCAGCAAGGCGCCGAGAGAGAAGATCAATAGATGCCGGAAGTCTGGAAAAGCATGCGACGCCTGGATAAGCGCTGCCCAGCAGGGAAAAAGCGTGAGCCATGTGCCAACGGGCCGATCGAGACGGGCGAGCCGAGCATAGGGTCGCCATTCCGACGGCAAATGACGGTCCACCCAATCTCCGAGTTTTATGTCGCTTAGGTCCGGACGGCTGGAAGTATGCATCGTCGATATCCCGTGGCTCAGTCGATGAAGCAAAATAGAGGTTTCTATCTATGCCGCAACGACCGCCAACGGCATCGTATTATGTGGCTGGCGGTGTCGCAGATCTAGATATGCGATCAAGCGGTTACCAAGCGTTGCTCAGTTCATCCCGGCGCGCGCCTCGGCCTTCATCTTGGCGATATCACGCAATGCCTCGGCCAGCACATCGGGCGTCTGCGCGCCGCTGACGGCATATTGCTGGTCGAAGATGAAGAAGGGGACGCCGGTCACGCCGATTTTCTGGGCAGCTTCGATCTCGCCGATGATGAGGTCGCGGTCGGCATCGGAGGCGAGCAGTGTCGCAATGACCGAGCGGTCGAGGCCGGCTTTTTCGGCGATATCGAGCAGAACCGTGTGATCGCCCACGTTACGGCCTTCTTCGAAATTGGCCTTGAACAGCGCGTTGACGACCTTGTCCTGCTTTTCGCGGCTTTCGGTGACGGCCCAATGGATGAGGCGGTGTGCGTCGAGCGTGTTGGGGCCTATCTTGATGGCGTCGAAATCGAACTTGATTCCCACCTCGCGGCCGAGATCCGTCAGCATCTTGTGGCCCTGCGCGACACGTTCTGCGCCGCCAAGCTTCTGCTCAAGCGCCTTCTTCTGGTCGACGCCTTCGGGCGGATAGTCCGGGTTCAGGCGATAGGGACGCCAGTTGAGGTCGACGCCGACAGTATCCTGCACCTCGGCAATCGCCAGTTCGAGGCGGGCCTTGCCGACATAGCACCATGGGCAGACGACGTCCGAGACGATGTCGATCGTGATGCGTTCCATGGCTTTTTCCTTTCGGTTTTCGGTTTGTCTCCACCATCTAGGCTTTTGCGCCGATGGCTTCAACCGGTTACCGAAAGGGAACCGACGTGGACGCGGCGCCTATTTTTGCGCGGACGCGTCCCACCAGGTTGGCAGGTAGTAGCCATTGAGCGGCAATGTATCGGGATGGTCGATGCGGTTTCGACGCGCCACCCATTGCTGCGCAATATGGTAGAGCGGCACGATGTAGTAGCCGGAGATCAGAAATCGATCGAAGGATCGCACGCCGTCGCGGAAATCTTCGGATGAGTGCGCGGTGAGGAAGTGATTGATCAACGTATCGACGTCCGGATCGGCGACGCCGGCGAAGTTGTTGCTGCCCGGCGTCTTCGCCGCGACCGAACCCCAGCGCCCGACCTGCTCGATACCTGGCGATAGCGACGAAGGGTAGGATTTGATCACCATGTCGTAGTCGTAGTTGATCGTCCTCAGCTGATATTGCGAATCATCGACCGTGCGAACGGTGACCGCAATGCCGAGCAGCGCCAGGGATCGGCGATAGGGGATCGCCAAGCGCTCCTGTTCGGCATTCTGTGTCAATATTTCGAAGCTGAGCTGCCGGCCGTTCTTATCGACCATCTTTTCTCCCTGGATCGTGTAGCCGCCTTCCCTCAGCAGCTTCACGGTCTTGCGTAGGATGGAGCGGTCGCGACCGGAACCGTTGCTGACGGGCAGCTTATAGCTGCCATCAAGCACGTCCGGGTCGATGCGATCCTTGATCGGACCGAGCAGGGTGAGTTCGCGCGCATCGGCAGGAACGCCGAAAGATGACAGATCGGAATTCTGCCAATAGCTTTGCGTACGCGTATAGGCGCTGGAAAACAGGCTGCGATTGAGCCATTCGAAGTCGAAAGCGAGCGTCAGCCCCTCCCGAACCTTCTTGTCCGCGAACATCGGGCGGCGCGTGTTGAAGACGAAACCGAGCATGCCGCTTGGCGTTTTCGGCGTGAACGTCTCCTTTACGATCGCTCCCGAATCAACGGCCGGGAAATTGTAGGCCTGTCGCCAGTGGCCAGGACTGCCGTCCGGATAAATATCGATATCGCCCTTCTTGAAGGATTCGAACAGCGCAGTGTCCTGGAGGAAATAATTGACTGCGATCTCGTCGTAGTTGTCGATCCCGATCTTCGAAGGCAGCTGCCTTCCCCAATAATTGGGGTCGCGCTCGAAGACGATGCGCAAGCCGGGATCGATGCTCTTCACCCGATAAGGGCCGGAACCGATCGGGATACTGAGTGTGGTTCGGTCGAAATTGTCCGGATCGATTGCATGCTTAGGCAAGATGGGCAGCGACGACGCGATGATCAGCGGTGTTTCGCGATTGGCTCTCTCGTTGAAGCGGATCAGAACGCCATGCTCGCCGACTTTCTCCATACTGGCGATTGTTTCCAGCCAGGAAGAAAAGGGGATGCGGCCCTTCTCGCGCAGCAGCTGGAAGGTGAAGATCACGTCGTCCGGTGTTACCGGCTGTCCATCCGACCATTTGGCGTCGGGATTGAGGTTGAACTGGATATAGCTCCGGCTCTCGTCCCATTCGACCGTCTGCGCCAGCAGGCCGTAGAGCGTGAACGGCTCGTCGCGGGAGCGCACCATGAGCGACTCGTAGGAGAGGTTGCCGTATTCCGGATCCCACATCCCGCGCGCCGTCGTGCGCATGCTCTTCAATATAAAGGGATTGAGATTGTCGAACGTGCCGACGACGCCGTAATTGACGCGGCCGCCCTTTTTGACATTCGGATTGACGTAGGGAAAATGCTTGAAGTCTGCCGGCAGCGCCGGATCTCCGTGCATGGCGATGCCATAGAGCGGTTGCGCCGCGACGGCGTTGCACAATGTTGCGAAGAACAGGAAAACAGCGATCCGGAGCGCTTGCATGGCATCCTTTCCGGTAAGGGGTACGATTCGCCCGAACCTTATCATGAGCGTGCCGAATTCAACACGCGACTGCGGAATTCTTGAGACTCAACAGAAAAGGCCAAAGAAATGCTGGATATCCGCGCCGGTGCGATGTAACAGGGGGGCCGGGTTTCTCGGGTCATGTATTTGCCTTATTCATTCGACAGGTGGACGACGGTTTGACCCGAATTGCATGGGACGGCGCGCTGTCGTCCCGCGGCGGATTTCAGGAGGCGGTTTCGCTATGATGTTCAAGACTGACAACAAAATGCGGGCAGGTCTCTCTGCTCTGGCTCTCATGATCGGCGCGGCCATGCCGGCAGCTGCCTTTGCTCAGGATGCGTCCAACGCAGCTCCTGCCGATGGCGGTGGTGATCCCAACCAGCCGCGTCTCGGCTGGTACAAGACCTGCGCCAAGCAGGACGATGCCGATATCTGCATCGTTCAGAACCTGATCATGGCCAATAACGGCCAGCTGGTAACGGCGGTCGGCCTTATTTCCGTCGATGGCAAGGTCAACCGCAAGATCCTGCAGATTTCCGTTCCGACGGCTCGCCTGATCCCCCCCGGCATCACCATGCAGGTCGATGGTGGTAAGGGCCAGAAGCTCGATTACGCCGTCTGCCTTCCGGACAAGTGCACCGCCGAAATCCCCGTAACGGATGCGATGGTCGCTTCGCTGAAGAAGGGCACCGACGTCACCTTCACCTCGATCAACTTCCGTCGTGCGCCGAACCCGATCAAGATTTCGCTGACCGGCTTTGCCGCAGCCTTTGACGGCCCGGCAATTTCCGACTCAAAGCTCGCTGAAAGCCAGAAGAGCCTGCAGGACAGCATGCAGAAGAAGGCTGAGGAAGCTCGCAAGAAGCTCGAAGACGCACAGAAGGCTGCCAAGCAGCAGTAAGCCGCTTACGCCCATCTATCGAAGAAAAAGCCCGGAGAGATCCGGGCTTTTTCTTTTTGACCGTTTCGTGAGGAGCTCAAATGAAAAGCGAAGGCGTTGAGAGCCTTCCCTTCGAAATAGCTTGATTCGTCTGCGCTTAGTGGGCGAGGCTCATCTTGGGTTTGAGCTGGCCGGTCGGCGCCTGGTCGAAAATCTGGGCGATCTGCGGATTGCGAAGCGGAACGCCGCTCTCATCGCTGACCAGGTTCTGTTCCGATACGTAGGCGACATACTCCGTCTCGTCATTTTCGGCGAGAAGGTGATAGAAGGGCTGGTCCTTGCTGGGCCGCACCTCCGCCGGAATGGAATTCCACCATTCCTCGGTGTTTGCGAATTCCGGATCGACATCGAAGATGACTCCGCGGAAGGGGAAACTCCGGTGCCGAACCACGTCGCCAATATTGAATTTTGCGTCTCTTTGTTTCATGGCACGACTTCCTTTCGGGTAATCATGTGGTGACTTTCACCACTGATATCAAGGATTTTGCCCCCGTTCCTTCATTCAACTGTCATATTCACGATTTGGTTCCATCTGGAGTGTCAGACGGGCGCAGATCGTGAAAATTCCATGCGAAGGGAGGCCTGCCACCTGCTTCCCATTATGGAGAAAGCCCCGGCGAGCCGGGGCTTTCGTATCTTGTATCAGACCGAATAGTACATGTCGTATTCGACCGGATGCGGGGTCATTTCATAACGCATGACTTCCTGCATCTTCAGTTCGATGAAGGAATCGATCTGGTCGTCGTCGAAAACGCCGCCGGCGGTGAGGAACTTGCGGTCCTTGTCGAGGCTCTCTAGTGCTTCGCGCAGCGAGCCGCAAACGGTCGGGATCTTCTTCAGCTCCTTCGGCGGCAGGTCGTAGAGATCCTTGTCCATGGCCTTGCCGGGATGGATCTTGTTCTTGATGCCGTCGAGGCCGGCCATCAGCATGGCGGCGAAGCCGAGATAGGGGTTGGCGGTCGGGTCAGGGAAGCGGACTTCGACGCGCTTGGCCTTCGGATTCGAGCCGAACGGGATGCGGCAGGAAGCGGAACGGTTGCGAGCCGAGTAGGCGAGCAGAACCGGAGCTTCATAACCCGGGACGAGACGCTTGTAGGAGTTCGTCGACGGGTTGGTGAAGGCGTTGATTGCCTTGGCATGCTTGATGATGCCGCCGATGTAGTAGAGGCAGCTTTCGGAAAGGCCTGCATATTCGTCGCCGGCGAAGGTCGGCTTGCCGGCCTTCCAGATCGACTGGTGAACGTGCATGCCGGAGCCGTTGTCGCCGAAGATCGGTTTCGGCATGAAGGTTGCCGTCTTGCCGTAGGCATTAGCGACCTGATGAACGACATACTTGTAGATCTGCATTCCGTCTGCGCTGCGGACCAGCGTGTCGAACTTGATGCCGAGCTCGTGCTGGGCGGCAGCGACTTCGTGGTGATGCTTTTCGACGGTAACGCCCATTTCGGTCAGAACCGTCAGCATCTCAGAGCGCATGTCCTGGCAGCTGTCGATCGGCGGAACTGGGAAGTAGCCGCCCTTGACGCGCGGACGGTGGCCGAGGTTGCCGGTCTCGTAATCGGTGTCGTCGTTGGACGGCAGTTCGCTGGAATCGAGCTTGAAACCGGTGTTGTACGGATCGGCCTTGTACTTGACGTCGTCGAAGACGAAGAATTCGGCTTCTGGGCCGAAGAAGGCGGTGTCGCCGATGCCGGAGGCCTTCAAATAGGCTTCTGCCTTCTTGGCGGTGCCGCGCGGATCGCGGTTATAGGCTTCGCCGGAGACCGGATCGAGAATGTCGCAGAGGATGACCATCGTGGACTGCGCGAAGAACGGATCCATATGAACCGTGTCCGGATCGGGCATCAGCACCATGTCGGATTCGTTGATGGCCTTCCAGCCGCCGATCGAGGAGCCGTCGAACATGACGCCGTCTGCGAACATGTCTTCATCGACGCAGATCACGTCCATGGTGAGGTGCTGCAGCTTGCCCTTGGGGTCGGTGAAACGCAAGTCAACGAACTTCACGTCGTTGTCCTTGATTTGTTTCAGAATATCACTTGCGGTCGTCATTAAACTGCTTCCCTTGACTTGGATGACGATTACGAGCCTCGGCCGCTTGGGCCGGGCGGGTTAGATGGCGTCGATGCCTGTTTCACCGGTGCGGATTCGGATGACTTCCTCCACATTGGAGACGAAAATCTTTCCGTCGCCGATACGGCCGGTCTGGGCGGCCTTGCGAATGGCGTCGATCACCGCCTCCGCGTTTTCGTCTGCCAGCACGACTTCGACCTTCACCTTCGGCAGGAAGTCGACGACATATTCGGCGCCACGGTAAAGCTCCGTGTGACCCTTTTGACGACCGAAGCCCTTTGCTTCCGTGACGGTGATACCCTGCAGGCCGACTTCCTGAAGGGCTTCCTTCACTTCGTCGAGCTTGAAGGGCTTTATGATCGCTTCGATCTTTTTCATGAGAAAATGTCTCTCCGCTTCTCCTGTTACAGCAGGACTACTCCCCGCTCGACCAACGCATGCACGTATCGTGCCAATTGGGGAACGACCTCCGTAAGAAATCCCGGCAAATTTGCACCGAGACGATGAATTGATGAGGATTTTTCGGAAAAATGGAAGCGATTTCGCATCGAAATGGGTTGGATAAGCAAAATTTCGCAAAAAAGTGCAATCTGCGTCATATTCGTGCTCGTACAAGGCTTTGGGTGGCTTTGTTCAATCAGTGTGCAAATGCATATTTATTGGTCAAATGCACCGCCGGAATGGCGGTTGTTTTTCAGGCAGATTTCGCATCTATAATGTTCCCATGATGGTACCGCTCGCCGATCTACTTCTTTCTCCCGACGATATGACAGCTGTCGATCGGGAAGCCGCTGCTTCCTCCATTGATTCCTACGGACTTATGGAAAAGGCCGGGCAAGCCGTCGCCGCAAGCGCGCTTCGGCATTTCCCTGAAGCACTGCGGTTTGTCGCTCTTTGCGGACCGGGCAACAACGGCGGCGACGGCTATGTCGCGGCCCGCGCCTTGAAGCGGGCTGGTGCCGCGGTGCTGCTTTTTCATGCGGGTGAACCGGAGCGGTTGAAGGGCGATGCGGCGCGCGCCTTTGCCGATTGCCCCGTCGAGGGAGCGGGCATCGAGAATTATGTACCGCGCCCTGGCGATGTTGTGATCGACGCCATCTTTGGTGCCGGCCTGTCCCGTTCGGTTCCGAGTGAGGTCGGCGCTGTCATTGCGCAGGTCGGCGAGGCGGGTATTCCTGTCATCGCCGTTGATTTGCCTTCCGGCCTCGATGGGGCGAGCGGCCAGATCCTGGGAGCCGCCTTTCGTGCAAAACGCACCGTGACCTTCATGACGCGCAAGCCGGGCCATCTCCTTTTGCCGGGCCGCGAGTGTTGTGGCGAGCTGGAAGTCTTCGATATCGGCATTCCCGCCCGTATCGTCCTCGCCCATGCCGATGGCCTGATCGCTGAAAACACGCCGGCGCAGTGGCAGACAGAGATACCGTCGGCCTCAGCCGAGACCCATAAATACAAGCGCGGCCATCTGGTGGTTTTTTCCGGCGGGCCGAACGCGACGGGTGCAGCGCGTATGTCTGCCATGGCTGGGTTGAGGGCTGGGGCCGGCCTTGTCACCATCGCTTCCCCCGCGGACGCAATGGGCGTCAATGCGGGTTTGCTCACGGCAATCATGCTCCATGCCGTCGAGGACGAAGCATCATTGCGAACGTGGCTTGCCGATCAACGCCTTTCGACCTTCATTCTGGGGCCTGGGTTTGGTGCCGGCGAGAAGGCTCGCCAATTCTGCCTCGCACTCGCCGACCGCCATCTGGTGCTGGATGCGGATGGCATCACGTCGTTTCGCGACAATCCGCAACAGCTGTTCGATGCTTTCGCCGAGGGGCCGACGCGATTGGTTCTGACGCCGCATGAGGGCGAGTTCGGGAGACTTTTTCCGGATATCTCCGCCGATGCCAGCTTGAGCAAAGTCGAGAAGGCGAGGGCGGCTGCGGCACGCGCCCATGCAGCCATCATCTACAAGGGCGCCGATAGCGTCATTGCCGCGCCGGACGGACGCGCGCTGATCAATGCCAATGCACCACCGTGGCTTGCCACAGCAGGCTCCGGCGATGTCCTCGCCGGCATCGTTGGCGGGCTTATGGCGCAAGGGGCGCCGGCATTTGAAGCCGCCGCCGCTGGCGTTTGGCTGCACGGGCTGGCTGGCCAGCATGCCGGCAAAGGGCTGACGGCCGAAGACCTTGTCGCCAGCGTCAGGCCGCTTTAGAGCATTTCCAGGAAAAGTGCGCAGCGGTTTTCCGTTCGGAATGCGTAAAAAACAAAGAGATAGAGCGTTTTCGTGATTCAAAGAAAAACGCAAACGCTCTAGTTGTTATTTCGCGACCTCTTGCTGCAGGGCAATCGCGCCCGGAGGTGCGTTTACCTTGCCTTCGTGGATCATGAAGGCGAAGACATCGCGAGGCTCATCCTTGACCTTGCGGCCTGCATCGATCAACGGCAGATCGTCCGGCACCTTGCCGCCGGCCCATGTTTTCAGGCGATCGGCCCAGGCCTTCAGATCTTTCTCCGGATAGCAGGTTTTGATGTCGTCCGAGCCCTTCTGAAGTCGGGCATAGACGAAATTGGCGGTGACATCCGCGATCATCGGATACTCGAAATGCTCGGCGCAGACCGGTGCGATATTGTATTTCTCAAGCAGTGCGATGAACTCCGGCACCTTGAAGGAATCGTGCCGAACCTCAACGACGTGCCTCAGCGCGAGGCCATCCTGTTTGGTCGGCAGCAATTTGAGGAATGCCTCGAAATCGTCCGGATCGAATTTCTTCGTCGGCGCGAACTGCCAGAGCAACGGGCCAAGATGGTCGCCAAGCTCGCTGATACCGGACTCCAGAAACTTCTGCATCGATTCACCGGCTTCGGACAGAACCCGGCGATTGGTGACGAAGCGTGTCGCCTTTAGCGAGAAGATAAACCCGTCAGGAACGTCGGCAGCCCATCTTGCGAAGACTTCCGGTTTCTGCGTGCTGTAATAGGTGCCATTGACCTCGATTACCTTCAGCTGACGGCTGGCGTAATTAAGCTCGTCCTTCTGTTTCAGCGTATCGGGATAGAAGGTCCCGCGCCAAGGCTCAAAAGTCCAGCCGCCGATGCCTGTGCGGATTTCGCCCGCTTTGGTCATTCTCTCCTCCATGGACGTTTATCGGGTGAAACTCACTCCGCCGCAGCAACCTTCTTCATCGGCCGGCGCTCCAGCAGCTCCTTCAGGAATTGCCCCGTGTAGGAGCGCTTCTCCTTGACGATGGTCTCTGGCGTTCCGACAGCAACGATCTCGCCGCCGCCGTCACCACCTTCCGGACCGAAATCGAGGATCCAGTCGGCCGTCTTGATGACTTCGAGATTGTGCTCGATGACGACAACCGAATTGCCCTGATTGACCAGCTCGTGGAGCATTTCCAGAAGCTTGGCGACGTCGTGAAAATGTAGTCCGGTCGTTGGTTCGTCGAGAATGTAGAGCGTGCGGCCTGTCGATCGCTTCGACAGTTCCTTGGCTAGCTTGACGCGCTGCGCCTCGCCACCCGAAAGCGTATTGGCCTGCTGTCCCACCTTGATATAGCCAAGACCGACATCCTTCAGGCTCTGCAGCTTGTCGCGCACGGCGGGAACGGCTGCAAAGAAATCGACGCCTTCCTCGACCGTCATGTCGAGCACGTCGGCGATCGACTTGGTCTTGAAGGTAACGTCGAGCGTTTCGCGATTGTAGCGCTTGCCGTGGCAGACGTCGCAGGTGACATAGACGTCGGGCAGGAAGTGCATCTCGATCTTGATGACGCCATCGCCCTGACACGCCTCGCAGCGGCCGCCCTTGACGTTGAAGGAGAAGCGGCCGGGCTGATAGCCGCGCGCCTTGGCTTCGGGTAATCCTGCAAACCAGTCGCGGATCGGGGTGAAGGCGCCCGTATAGGTCGCTGGGTTCGAGCGCGGCGTGCGACCGATCGGCGACTGGTCGATATCGATCACCTTGTCGATATGCTCAAAACCGTCGATGCGGTCGTGATCGGCAGGAATTTCGCGCGCGCCCATGACGCGGCGTGCAGCCGATTTATAGAGTGTCTCGATCAGGAACGTGGACTTGCCACCACCGGATACGCCGGTCACTGCCGTGAAGACGCCGAGCGGAATGGAGGCCGTGACATTCTTGAGGTTGTTGCCTCTTGCGCCGACGACCTTGATTTCTTTGCCCTTCTTCGGCTTGCGCCGCTCTTCGGGAACGGGCACGCCAAGCTCGCCGGAGAGATATTTACCGGTCAGTGACTTCGGGTTCGCCATGATGTCATTCGGCGTGCCATGCGCCACCACCTGCCCCCCATGCACGCCGGCCGCCGGACCGATATCGACGACGTCGTCGGCCGTCAGGATCGCATCCTCGTCATGCTCGACGACGATCACGGTGTTGCCGATGTCTCGCAGATGCTTCAGCGTCTCCAGAAGGCGGGCATTGTCGCGTTGATGCAGGCCGATCGAGGGCTCGTCGAGAACGTAGAGAACCCCCGTCAGGCCCGAACCGATCTGCGATGCCAGCCGGATGCGCTGGCTCTCGCCGCCCGAAAGCGTACCGGAATTGCGTGACAGGCTCAGATATTCGAGGCCGACGTCATTCAGGAAGCGCAGGCGATCGCGGATCTCCTTGAGAATGCGGACCGCGATTTCGTTCTGCTTGTCGGTGAAGGTGCCCGGCAGCGCCTCGAACCAGTCGCGAGCGATACGGATGGACATTTCCGCCACCTGGCTGATGTGCAGCTTGTCGATCTTAACAGCCAAGGCTTCCGGCTTGAGGCGATAGCCGTTGCAGGCGGGACAGGGCGCGGCTGACATGAAGCGCTCGATTTCCTCGCGCGCCCAGGCGGAATCCGTCTCCTTCCAGCGGCGTTCGAGGTTCGGCACGATGCCTTCGAAATTCTTGTGCGTCGTATAGGAGCGCGCACCGTCGGCATAGTGAAACTCGATCTTGTCTTCCGTGCCGTTCAGGATGACGTCCTGGGCTTTTTCAGACAACTCGTTCCAGCGATTACCGAGCTTGAAACCGTAATGCTTGCCGAGCGCTTCGAGCGTCTGGTTGTAATAGGGAGAGCTGGATTTAGCCCAGGGAGCAATTGCGCCGTCACGCAGCGTGCGTTCCGGTTCCGGCACGATCAGATCCCGATCGATCTTCTGTTGCGAGCCCAGGCCGTCGCAGGAAGGGCAGGCACCGAAGGGATTGTTGAACGAGAACAGGCGCGGTTCGATTTCCGGAATGGTGAAGCCGGAAACCGGGCAGGCGAACTTCTCGGAGAACAAGACGCGCTCGTGCGTCTCGTTCAGCGATTTGTTGGCCGAGCCGCCGGCAGCCGTTTCCTCGGGCGGCAAAGGCTTGTCGGCGAATTCCGCGACGGCAAGGCCATCCGCGAGCCGCAGCGAGGTTTCGAAGCTGTCCGCCAGGCGCGCCGCCATGTCGGGCCGCACGACGATGCGATCGACGACGACGTCGATGTCGTGCTTGTACTTTTTGTCGAGCGCCGGCACGTCGGCGATCTCGTAGAACTGTCCGTCGACCTTGACGCGCTGGAAGCCCTTTTTCATGAGCTCGGCCAGTTCCTTCTTGTATTCGCCCTTACGTCCGCGCACGAGCGGCGCCAGAATATAAAGGCGAGTACCTTCCTCATAGGCGAGAACGCGGTCGACCATCTGGCTGACCGTCTGGCTCTCAATCGGCAGGCCGGTAACCGGCGAATAGGGTACACCCACGCGCGCGAATAGCAGGCGCATATAGTCGTAGATTTCGGTAACCGTGCCGACCGTCGAGCGCGGATTGCGCGATGTCGTCTTCTGCTCGATCGAAATCGCCGGCGACAGACCATCAATCTGGTCGACATCCGGCTTCTGCATCATCTCGAGGAACTGGCGCGCATAGGCCGAAAGGCTCTCGACGTAACGCCGCTGCCCCTCGGCATAGATCGTGTCGAAGGCAAGCGACGACTTGCCGGAGCCCGAAAGCCCGGTCATGACGATCAGCTTGTTGCGCGGCAGGTCGAGATCGATGCCCTTGAGATTATGCTCGCGCGCACCACGTATGGAAATAGTCTTCAGTTCGCTCATCGTCGTATGCAGGTCCCTTGGAGTCTGCCTTTATTTAGTGATGTCAGCCTGCAAGTCGAGGCTGAAATGAAAGGTTGGAGCCGGGTTTTCGATTCCGTTGACACGATCATAAAGACAAATTAGAACAAAAAAAGAACAAAATTGCCTTTGGACATTTCTTTGTGGATGAAGATGTCTCGGGCAGTGCTGGAACAACACCTGATGACGGCAATGGTCTAAGGTGTGCCGATAAAATTTAGCAGCCGTCGATGGGCGGCAAATAGGGTGATGTCATGGCCGGTAGTGTGAACAAGGTAATTCTGATTGGAAATCTCGGTGCGGACCCTGAAATCCGCCGCACGCAGGACGGTCGCCCGATTGCCAACCTGAACATCGCAACATCCGAAACCTGGCGCGACCGCAATTCCGGAGAGCGCAAGGAAAAGACGGAATGGCACCGCGTGGTCATCTTCAATGAAGGCCTCTGCAAGGTCGCAGAGCAATATTTGAAGAAGGGCGCCAAGGTTTATATCGAAGGCGCGCTCCAGACCCGCAAATGGCAGGATCAGAACGGCCAGGACAAGTATTCGACCGAAATCGTGCTGCAGGGGTTCAATTCGACCCTCACCATGCTGGATGGACGTGGAGAAGGCGGCGGCTCGGAAGGCGGCAGCCGTGGTGGTCGCGGCGGCGGTGACTTCGGTGGCGGCTACGGCGGCGATTATGGTGGCGACGACTACGGCCAGTCATCATCGCAAGGCGCTTCGCGTAGCGGAGGCGGCAACCGCGGCGGTGGCAGCCCGGCCGCCGGTGGCGGTAATTTCTCGCGCGATCTGGACGACGACATTCCGTTCTGAGATTTCACCGCAAGCAGTTGGTTTTTTGAAAGCCTGCCTTCAACGGCAGGCTTTTTCATGAAAGGGCCAGTGCGGCCTTTGCGCCATCGACGACGAATTGTGCGGCGAGCGCGGCGAGGATGACGCCGAGCAGGCGGGTCAGGATGGCGCGGCCGGTGGCACCGAGCATGCGGTCGAGCCTGTCGGAGATGGCAAGCGCAGCGAAGACGAGGGCCAGATTGACGGCGATGACGCCGATCAACTGGGCACGATCGAGTGTCGTCTGCAGCGAACCCGCCAGCAGGATTGTTGCCGAGATCGCGCCCGGACCTGCGATCAGGGGCAGGGCAAGCGGAAAGACTGCGATGTTGCGGATGTGATCCTTTGTGATCGCGACTTCCGTCGTCTTTTCCTTCCGGTCCTGCCGCCGCTCGAACACCATCTCGAAGGCGATCCAGAACAGCAGCAGACCGCCGGCGATGCGAAAGGCTCCGATGGAGATGCCGAGGACGCCGAGGACGCTTGCGCCGAAGAGAGCGAAGGCCGCCAGAATGAAGAAGGCGATCAGCGAGCCGCGCAGGGCGACCTGCTTGCGCTCGGAGCGGTTCATACCCGCCGTCAGGCCGATGAAGAGCGGCGCTAGCCCCGGCGGATCGACAGTTACGAGCAGAGTCGTGAAGGCATTGATCAGCGTATCCGCACTTGCCATATGTTCCCCGGGGACTGTTCTTTGGTTGTTATCCGCCATTGTTATGCGAGGAATGTGCTTTCGCAAAGCGTAATGCACGGCTATAGGCAGGTTGCGCCACGGAAATGTTCGATTTCATGGCTTAAAGAGGCAAAAGCCTGTTCAAAACCTCGGCCCAAATTGGCGCTTGCCGGGCCTTTCGGCTATAAATTTCGCAGTGATTCTAAAAGAGATCGTGATCTGTTTTGACTGAGCAAACACCACCCGGCGGCGGGAAGCTCCCGCCAGGCATCGAGCCGATTTCCATCATGGAGGAAATGCAGCGGTCGTATCTCGATTACGCCATGAGCGTGATCGTCAGCCGCGCACTTCCCGATGTTCGCGATGGTCTCAAGCCTGTTCATCGACGCATCCTCTACGCCTCGCATGAGAGCGGCTATCACTGGAACCGCAAATATGTGAAGTCGGCCCGTCCGGTCGCCGACGTCATGGGTAAATACCATCCCCACGGCGACGCCTCGATCTATGACGCCTTGGTCCGCATGGCGCAGAACTGGTCCATGCGCGTGCCGCTCATCGACGGGCAGGGCAATTTCGGCTCGATCGACGGCGATCCGCCGGCAGCGATGCGTTACACGGAATCGCGCCTGACGAAGGTAGCCCACGAGCTTATCGAGGATATCGACAAGGAAACCGTCGATTTCCAGGAAAACTACGATGCGACTTCGGAAGAACCCAAGGTTCTGCCGGCTCGCTTCCCCAATCTGCTCGTCAACGGCTCGGGCGGCATCGCCGTCGGCATGGCGACGAATATTCCGCCGCACAACCTGACGGAAGTGGTCGACGGCTGTATCGCATTGATCGACAATCCGGCAATCGATTTGCCCGAGATGATGCAGATCATCCCTGGCCCGGATTTTCCGACCGGCGCCAAAATCCTCGGCCGTGCCGGCATCCGTTCTGCCTATGAGACAGGGCGCGGTTCCGTCGTCATGCGCGGTGTCGCCACGATCGAGCCGATGCGCGGCGATCGCGAGCAGATCATCATAACCGAAGTCCCCTATCAGGTGAACAAGGCGTCGATGATCGAGAAGATGGCCGAGCTCGTGCGCGAGAAGCGTATCGAGGGCATTTCGGACCTTCGCGACGAGTCGGACCGTCAGGGTTATCGCGTCGTCGTCGAGCTGAAGCGCGATGCCAATGCCGACGTCATCCTGAACCAGCTCTATCGCTATACGCCGCTGCAGACCTCGTTCGGCTGCAACATGGTGGCGTTGAACGGCGGCAAGCCCGAGCTGATGAACCTGATGGACATGCTGCGCGCATTCGTGGCGTTCCGTGAGGAAGTCATCAGCCGCCGCACCAAATACCTTCTGCGCAAGGCGCGCGATCGCGCTCACGTCTTGGTTGGCTTGGCGATCGCTGTCGCCAATATCGACGAAGTCATCCGCGTCATTCGCCAGGCGCCGGATCCGCAATCGGCCCGCGAAGAGTTGATGACGCGCCGCTGGAACGCGGCGGACGTCGAATCTCTTATCCGGCTAATCGACGATCCGCGCCACCGCATCAACGAAGATGGCACCTATAACCTCTCGGAAGAGCAGGCCCGCGCCATCCTCGAATTGCGACTGGCTCGCCTGACCGCCCTCGGCCGCGACGAAATCGACGAGGAACTCAATCAGATCGGCGCCGAGATCAAGGATTACCTTGATATTCTGTCGTCGCGTCTGCGCATCCAAGCCATTGTAAAAGAAGAGCTTACAGCTGTTCGCGACGAGTTTGGCACGCCGCGTCGTACCGAAATCGTCGACGGCGGCCTTGAGATGGACGACGAGGACCTGATCGCTCGCGAGGACATGGTCGTCACCGTTTCGCACCTTGGCTACATCAAGCGCGTGCCGCTGACGACCTATCGCGCGCAGCGCCGCGGCGGCAAGGGTCGCTCGGGCATGACGACGCGCGATGAAGATTTCGTTACCCGGCTATTTGTTCTCAATACACATACGCCGGTTCTGTTCTTCTCGTCGCGCGGTATCGTCTACAAGGAGAAGGTCTGGCGTCTGCCAATCGGCACACCGACCTCGCGCGGCAAAGCACTGATCAATATGCTGCCGCTGGAACCCGGCGAACGCATCACCACGATCATGCCGCTGCCCGAGGATGAGGACAGCTGGGATAATCTCGACGTGATGTTCACGACGACGCGCGGGACCGTGCGCCGCAACAAACTGTCGGACTTCGTGCAGGTGAACCGCAACGGCAAGATCGCCATGAAGCTCGAGGAGGAGGGCGACGAAATCCTCTCCGTCGAGACCTGCACCGAGCATGACGACGTGCTGATGACGACGGCGCTTGGCCAGTGCATCCGCTTCTCGGTTTCGGACGTGCGCGTCTTTGCCGGCCGCAACTCCATCGGTGTCCGCGGCATCAGCCTGGCCTCCGGCGACCGCATCATTTCCATGACGATCGTTCGCCATGTGGATGCCGAGCCTTGGGAGCGCGCCGCCTACCTCAAGCGCTCCGTTACGGAGCGCCGCACTGCGACCGGCGAAGATGAGGAAATCGCGCTGGTCGGCGAGGAAGTCACCGAAGAGGGACAGTTGAACGACGAGCGTTATGAAGAGTTGAAGGCACTGGAGCAGTTCATTCTGACTGTGTCGGAAAAGGGCTTCGGCAAACGCTCCTCGTCCTACGACTTCCGCATCTCCGGCCGTGGCGGCAAGGGTATTCGCGCCACCGATACGTCGAAGACCGGCGAGATCGGCGAACTCGTTGCCGCCTTCCCGGTCGAGGACGCCGATCAGATCATGCTCGTCTCCGATGGCGGCCAGTTGATCCGCGTTCCCGTAGGCGATATTCGCATCGCCAGCCGCGCCACCAAGGGCGTTACCATCTTCTCGACTGCCAAGGACGAGAAGGTCGTATCCGTCGAGCGCATCAGCGAGCCGGAAAGCGATGACGATACCGGCGGCGAAGATGAGGCTATCAACGGCGAAGCCGGTGAAGCTGAGGGCGCTGGCGAGGAATAGGATCGCGGCATCGAATGACGGCGGACAAAAAGTCCGCCGTTTGCCTAGAATGAAGCTGTTGCAATCGCAGAAGCTCGCTTTGAAAGGCGGATTTCTGCGATTTCTTTTTGATCATGCGCTGATATCGCGGGGGGTCCGGGATAGTTGAGGGCGCTTTACTCCGGTCGCCCGTTGATCGGCGAAAAGGCCGGTAAAACTTCCAGACTTTCTCGGTCCAATTGCGCAAGCACCTCATCATAACCGAAACGGGACTGCCATCCGAGGACGCGATCTGCGGAAGCAGAGGTATAGATACGGTCGATGGTTTTCGGCAGCGGCCAGTGTCGCCGGTCGAATTCGGCGGCAAGTGCGGGCGCGCGGAGCCTGATAACGGAAGCCGCGTCGGTCGCAAGGCCTTCGCAATCTTCCGGCTTGAAGGGCGTTCCGGCTGAAATGACATGCCGCTGAAACTGGTCGCCGCCATTCGTCAAGGCCATCGCATGGGCCGCGGCAACATCACGGATGTCGATACCACGATGCAGGCGATAGGATGCCATTGCATTGGCTGGCTCCGGAAAACTGCGAGACATGCGCAAAACGCGTACCTGCAATTCGGTGAAAGCAACAGTCTCCAGGGCGTGTTCGGCCGCGAGCTTTGTCCGATGATAAATACTCTTTGGCAGCGGCACCGTCTGTTCGTCGATCCAGCAGCAACGGCCCGGTGTCACGGCATGGCCGTAAAGCGCCGTGGTGCTGGTGAAGACGAACCGCCTAATGCCGCAGGACAACGCGGCTTCAGCCAGAAGTCGCGTTCCCTCGACATTCACGCGCCAAAATTCATCATCGGAGATGACGCCGACATGGGGCGCGTGCAGCGCCGCGCAGTGGATAATGGCGTCGGCGCCGCTCAGCGCTTCTTGCAAGATGGATTTGTCGGTGAAATCTCCGACCAGATGCGTTGTCGAGAACGGCGATCGATCGATTCCCGTGACCGCGTGGTTTGCGGCGAGAGCATTGAATATGGAGCGGCCGAGCCGGCCAGAGCTGCCTGTAAGAACGACGCGCATGCTGCTCCTCGGCGAGTGTAGGCAACGACGCCGCGAGCGCAGCGCGTGGTGCACTTTACCTCGCAAAATCAGGCTATTGCGGCAACATAAATCTTTTGATGGCTCATAAATTGAGGCAGGACACTTGCTGAACGAAAAAAACCGGACGCTTGTGGCGTCCGGCTTCAGTTTGGCCAAGCACTTGGGAGGGGTGACCGACGCTCTGAGATCAGAACGTCTTGTGATGCTTATGCATTCTCTTGTTCTCTTCGCTCTCGCGATGGAGCGCCGAGATCGTGGATGCAACCGAGACGACAAACATGATGCTGATGAAAAGCGTAAGCACCGTCAAAATCGTGAACATGATCGCTCCCTCCTTTAGTGGGATTAGCGTTCAGATCCCTTAATACTGGCTCGAAGCGACGAAGTTACGAGCCGAAGCAAAGGGACCATAGACCTTCGACTGGTCTGGTGTGTGATCGTAAAGCGCGATGGTAGCCGCGAGCATTCCCGTAATCATGGTCATCCAAACAGCGTTAATCAGGGTGATCTTGTGGGACATGCTCATCTTCCTTCTTGCCGCACTGTGCAATCTGAGTTCGAAGTTTAAACGCGGCGGTTTGCAAATGGTTCCGCCGATGTTGAGGGGTATCTAGCAATGCGCTCCTGAAGCGACTTTGAATGCCTTGTTCATCTGGCGTTCAGATTCGCGATGCGTTTTGCGCATGGCGATGATTATTTCTTGGGCGGAATCCATGTTTTTCTCGGGATTTCCGGCGGAAACCCACTCAACCTCGAATTTTTCGGCGAAAAGCTGAACGAGGTATTCGACGAAAAATGAACAGACGATGGCGCCAGTAATAATGAAGACCAACATGGCGGGACATTCCTTGAGCCGGGGTAACGGGCCTTTGAAACAAGCCCGTCTCGATGTTGGTGCCAGTAAAGCATTTTCGATCTGAAACAGGCTTGAACACCGTGTTCATCTACGGTTCAGCGGTGACCCTCGGGTTGTAAATGACTTGCGATACGGCCCCATCCGTGACAAAAGGCGTCGAAACAACGAGCCGGCTTGGTATGACGACAGCCTTTTATCCCGGATCCTTCGACCCGATGACCAACGGACATCTGGATGTCCTCGTGCAGGCGCTGAATGTCGCCTCCAAGGTTATTGTCGCGATCGGCATTCACCCGGGCAAGATGCCGCTTTTTTCTTTTGACGAGCGGGCCGAATTGATCCGCAAATCGCTTTCGGATGCCTTGCCGCAGAAGGCAGTCGATATTTCCGTCGTTGCCTTCGACAATCTGGTCGTCGATGCCGCGCGCGCCCACGGAGCTTCCTTGCTGGTGCGCGGTCTGCGTGATGGCACCGATCTCGATTACGAGATGCAAATGGCGGGCATGAACCGGCAGATGGCGCCTGACATTCAGACCTTGTTTCTCCCTGCCGGCACGGCTTCCCGGCCCATTACCGCCACATTGGTGCGGCAGATCGCATCCATGGGCGGCAATGTCAGCGCCTTCGTGCCGCCGGCGGTTCTGGAAGCCTTGACGAGCAAACTCAAAGATACGACCAGCATCAAACGCTGAGCCCAAATTCATTTCCGAACGGAGCACCCATGAAACTTTTTCATATCGCAATGGCAGGCGCTTTGAGCCTTGCTGCCTTCGCAGGTAGCGCAATCTCGGCTGCGGCCGCCGATCTTCTGACGATCCAGCTCAAGGACGGCCCGGTCGTCATTCAGCTGATGCCGGAGGTCGCTCCGAAGCATGTCGCGCAGATCGAAGCGCTGGCGAAAAAGGGTGCATACGACAATGTCGTGTTCCATCGCGTTATCGATGGTTTCATGGCTCAGACCGGCGACGTCCAATACGGCAACACCACCAAGGGCTATGACGCGAACAAGGCCGGCACCGGCGGTTCCGATCTGCCGAACCTTCCGGCTGAGTTCTCCAAGACTCCGTTTACCCGCGGCACCGTCGGCATGGCGCGCGCCCAGGATCCCAATTCCGCCAACTCGCAGTTCTTCATCATGTTTGCCAACGGCGATTTCCTGAACGGCCAGTACACGGTCGTCGGCAAGGTCATCTCCGGCATGGAACTCGTTGACAAGATCAAGCGCGGTGAGGGCCAGAACGGTGAAGTGAGCAATCCTGACAAGATGATCAAGGTCACTGTCACCAAGAAGTAACTTCACGGACTTGACCCCGAAAGCACAATGGCCTTCGGGATCATCTGCAATCAAGAAGAGAGAAGAGGAAACGAACATGGCTGAGATCAAGGATCCAGAAAACACCCTCATCCTGGAAACCACCAAGGGCCAGGTTGTCATTCAGCTTCTGCCGCAGGTCGCGCCTGAGCATGTCGCCCGCATCAAGGAACTTGCGCGCGAAAAGGCCTATGACAACGTTGTTTTCCATCGCGTCATCGATGGCTTCATGGCTCAGACCGGCGATGTCGAGCATGGCAAGGTCGGCGGCAATACGGCTCGCGCCGGTACGGGCGGCTCGTCCAAGCCGGACCTGAAGGCTGAATTCTCCGCCACCTCGCACACCCGCGGTACCTGCTCCATGGCCCGTTCGCAGAACCCGAACTCGGCCAACTCGCAGTTCTTCATCTGCTTTACCGATGCTCCCTGGCTAAACAAGCAGTACTCCGTTTGGGGCCAGGTCATCTCCGGCATGGAGAATGTCGACAAGATCAAGCGCGGCGAGCCGGTGAAGGATCCGGATTCGATCGTATCCGCGCGGGTTGCCGCCGACGTCTGATCGTGATTATTCCTGAAACCCGCCTCTTGCGCCTCAGGCGTGAGGGGCGGGTTTCGCTTTGCCTGGATGAACTAGATGCGTGTTGATCTTTTCGATTTCGACCTGCCGGACGAGCTGATAGCGCTCAGGCCTGCCGAGCCGCGCGACAGCGCGCGCCTGCTCGTTGTCGATCCGAACAATGGCGCCAACACGCTGAGCGACCATCAGGTGCGTGATCTTCCTTCCTTCCTGCGTCCTGGCGATGCCTTGGTCTTCAACGATACCAAGGTGATACCGGCGCAGCTGGAAGGTATTCGTCACCGTGAAGGAGCGCCGGGCCAGCAGGTCTCGGCGACTTTGCATATGCGGGTTGCACCCGATCGCTGGAAGGCTTTCGCCAAGCCGGGCAAGCGTATCAAGATCGGTGATCGCATCCAGTTTGGCCATGGCGAGAACGTCTGTGTGCTCGGAACTCTCGACGCGACGGTAGAGGAAAAGGGCGAGGGCGGCGAGATCACGCTGCAGTTCGACCTTTCAGGCCCGTCGCTGGATGAGGCGATCGCTGCAGTCGGCCATATCCCCCTTCCGCCCTATATTGCCGCCAAGCGCCCGGAGGACGAGCGCGACCGCGCCGATTATCAGACGATCTATGCGCGTGAAGAGGGCGCGGTTGCAGCCCCCACCGCCGGTCTGCATTTCACGCCATCGCTGTTTGCAACGCTTGATGCCATGGGTGTCGAGCGGCATTTCGTGACGCTGCATGTCGGCGCCGGCACCTTTCTGCCCGTCAAAGCTGATGATACCGACGATCACAAGATGCATTTCGAGATCGGCTATGTCGATGCCGCGACTGCGGCCAGCCTGAATGCTGTCAAGGCGAGGGGCGGGCGCATTGTCTGCGTCGGGACAACGTCGCTGAGATTGATCGAAAGTGCCGCCGCTGACGATGGCACCATCCAGCCTTGGCAGGGTGCTACGGGCATTTTCATTACGCCCGGCTACCGTTTCAAGGCCGTCGACATGTTGATGACCAATTTCCACCTGCCGCGCTCGACCCTGTTCATGCTCGTATCGGCCTTTGCCGGCCTCGATACGATGCGCGCGGCCTATACCCATGCTATCGAGACGGGCTATCGCTTCTATTCCTATGGCGATGGCAGCCTGCTCCACCGGAAAGACTAGGACGAGATGAGCGAAAGCTTCCAGTTTCAATTGAAGAAGACCGATGGCGGTGCGCGTCTCGGCGAAGTCTCCATGCCGCGCGGCGCGATCCGCACGCCGGCCTTCATGCCCGTAGGCACCGTCGGCACGGTCAAGGCGATGTATTTGGATCAGGTGCGCGAGAGCGGTGCCGACATCATTCTTGGCAATACCTATCACCTGATGCTGCGCCCGGGCGCTGAACGTGTTGCCCGTCTCGGCGGACTGCACGAACTGATCCGCTGGCCGCATCCGATCCTGACTGATTCAGGTGGCTTCCAGGTGATGTCGCTCTCCGGACTGCGCAAGCTGGACGAAAAGGGCGTTACCTTCAAGTCGCATGTGGACGGCAGTCTGCATCACATGTCGCCGGAACGATCCATCGAGATCCAGGGCTTGCTCGATTCCGATATCCAGATGCAGCTCGACGAATGCGTCGCCTTGCCGGCGACGCCTAAGGAAATCGAGCGCGCCATGGAAATGTCGCTGCGCTGGGCTGAACGCTGCAAGGTTGCCTTCGGCAACCAGCCGGGCAAGGCGATGTTTGGCATCGTGCAGGGCGGCGACGTTCCTGAGCTGCGCGTTCGCTCCGCGCAGGCATTGAGCGGCATGGACCTGAAAGGCTATGCAGTCGGCGGCCTCGCCGTTGGCGAACCGCAGGAAGTCATGCTGCGCATGCTCGATATCACGCTTCCGGAATTGCCGACGGAAAAGCCGCGTTACTTGATGGGTGTCGGCACGCCGGACGATATGCTGAAGTCCGTCGCCCGAGGCATCGACATGTTCGACTGCGTTATGCCTACGCGTTCGGGCCGTCACGGATTGGCCTTCACACGGCGCGGCAAGGTCAATATCCGCAACGCCCGCCACGCCGAAGATATGCGTCCCTTGGACGACCAGTCCAGCTGCCCGGCTTCGCGTGATTACTCCCGCGCCTATCTGCATCATCTTGTCCGCGCCAACGAGGCGCTCGGCGGCATGCTGCTCTCCTGGCATAATCTCGCCTACTATCAGGAACTGATGCAGGGCATCCGTCAGGCGATCGCCGAAGGCCGCTTTGCCGATTTCATGGCCGAGACTCAGGAAAATTGGGCGAGGGGCGATCTCGAGCCTGTATGATCCGGCGAGGCTGAAGGCGTCGTTGGGCAATCTTGCTCCCATCGCGATTTCGCGCTAATCAAAGCCTGTCGAAAAAGGCAGGGTCGGTCTCGGTAGGCCCGACCCCTTCCATCCGGAAGCTCTGCTCCTCGCCATTGGCGTGAGAGCCCGCGACGCGGAACTTGGCCATAGTGGTCGAGTGCTCTGCGTTGGCGTAGTCCGTTTCGACCGACATGCCTCCGCGGGGAAACCTCCTGGAGCTGTGATGCGATTGAATCATTTAGATCTTCACGTTCCCGACGTTGCTGCGACTCGGGATTTTTTTGTTTCGGTTTTCGGCCTCACCGAGGTCCAAACGCGCGGCGCAAATGGCCTTGCTATTCTGCGAGATGATGCTGGGCTTGAGCTGGTCATCAGTCGAGCGGTGGCGAAATTCGGTGGCGCCGACAGCGTGTCGGTTGGCCGCAACAGCTATCATATCGGCTTCATGCAGCCCTCTCGTGAGGCGGTCGATATTTTGTTCGAACGGGCGAGATCGGCAGGCTGCGAAATCTGGAAGCCGCCCGCTGAGATACGCGGCAGTTGGTCGTTTTATTGCTTCGCGCCTGGGCGAATCCTCGTCGAGGTGGGTTGGCGCATGGAGCTTGCATATGTGGTAAATCTTTTATTATCGATTGATTGCTATTCCTAAAGAACATCATTCGGGCTGCTTGGGACAGGCTTGTTCCCCAGGTTTTATTTGTCTCCAGGCATGCCCCGAAATGAACTTTGCAACAATAAAGCATTGGGAAAAATAGCGAATCGGAATAAACGGTCCATCCGCCTTTGAAAAATGTCATTGGCTGATTTGATTGCGTGACCGCTTGGAATTTTGAAAAAATCCGGCTAAAACGCATTCTCTTAATCGATAAGGGCTGTACTACCGAAAATAGGAGGCACTTGCCGTTGAGGGCGCAACGAAAATTCGGGGCATGTCTTTCGGGGCTATTGGTTGTCGGTTTAGCGGCTACAAGCTGCACGACGACCCAGAAGACGACACCCACCCCTCGCAATACGACGAAGGCTATCCCTGGCGCGAAGGTGACGTACAATTACACCGCCAAGGACAAGGACT
Source organism: Rhizobium sp. ASV8 (assembly GCF_016429255.1). GTDB lineage: Bacteria > Pseudomonadota > Alphaproteobacteria > Rhizobiales > Rhizobiaceae > Rhizobium. Next base: position 12,624 of record NZ_JAELUG010000037.1, on the reverse strand, counting down.
GCCTTGAACGTGCGATGTATTTCGAGTCACTTCGCTCTGATCCGGGCGGCTATATGGCCGTCGGAACGGTTGTGATGAACCGATTGACGTCCGGGGCTTATCCTCCGACGATCTGTGGCGTCGTCGGCCAGGAAAAGCAGTTCGCGCCGGGTGTGATGACCAGAGAGGTCAAGGATCAGGCAAAGCAAGATCTGGATGTAGCTGCTTCGAAGCTCCTGCGCGGTGAACGCCACCCGCAGGTGAAGGACGCGATGTTCTTTCACACCCAGGGTCTGCGCTTCCCCTACGACAACATGCATTATGTCGCGGTAGCCGGCGGAAACGCCTTCTATGAGAAGCGCGGTCGTGATGGCGAATTGCAGACGCCACCGCCGTTGCCCGCCTATGAAGTCGCGATGAATTACGTATCCAACCAAGGCGGATCGCAATCGCCGTTCGTCTTGCCGGAAACTCAACCGCAGCCGCAGGCTATGGCCGTTGCGGCGTTTACACCGGTTTCGAACCCGACGGTCAGCATATCGGCAGCACCTGCGGCGGTAGCAATTCCGGCAGCTGTTCCTGTTCCGATGCCGGCACCCACCTCGATGGCGATTTCCGGTCCGATTACGGACGCGAATGCTTTCGTGGCTCCGGCTCCAACGCCGATGCCGGCCTCGACGGTCGTCGTTCCGCAGCCGCGCCCGGAATTCCAGGACACCAATTTTTCAACAACGTCTCCAAGAATTCGCGGCTAGAAAAGTCGCATAAAGCCCTTCAACGGCGCGTTCGTTTTTCATAACGAACGCGCCGTTTTTCATATGTGACGGCAGCCTAAAGCGCGTCGCGATCTTTCAGGTTCGCTTCACGCGCTTTAGCTCTTTGATTTCCCGCATGTCGTAGTCGCAAAACCGCTGCACACTTTTGCGCGACATGCTCTAGATACCTTCGCTCGTCGTGTTACGGAGGATCTGCACGCCGTTGATCTTGTAACCGCCATCGGGTTGACGGGTTATCTGGTAGATTGCCGTCCAATCTTTCCCGTCTGTGCCCGTAATCATCAGCTCCTGATAGACGACCGCGCCATTGTCGATCGCGCGGCTTTTGCCGAAAGCATAATTGCCGGGATGGTAGACTGGCTGATATGTCTTCTTCACCATCGCAAAGAAGCTGTCCTTGTCTGGAAAGAGCGCCTTGATGCCAGGCGCCGCGAAGGAATAGGCGGTCGCGGCATCATTGTGCAGAAAAGCGCCAATCTGCGCCTGAATCAGGGCTTGAGCCGTCTGCACGGGGTCTTCGGCTTGCGCCGTCGAGGCGAAGATAAAGCAAAGCATGGCGGCGACGGGAAATGCACGCATCGACGATCTCCAGCTGTTTGGAAATCAGAGTAGCGTGCTTCCCGTCCCTAAGAAAGCGATTACTGCCAGCGGCGGAAGAGGGCGCTGGCATTGACGCCACCGAAACCGAAGCCGTTGGATATCGCATACTCCATGACCATGGGCCGGGCTGTCGCGCCGACGATATCGATACCCTCGGCTGCCGCATCCGGAGCCTGCAGGTTGCGCGTCGGAGGGGCAATCTGGTCGCGCAGCGCCATGATGGTGAATATTGCCTCCATGCCGCCGGCTGCTCCGAGGAGGTGGCCGGTTGCGGCCTTCGTGCCGCTGACGGCGATCGCGCCCTCGCGGCCGAAGACCGCCTTTATGGCTTCCATCTCTCCGTGATCGCCAACTGGCGTCGACGTGGCGTGTGCATTCAGATGCTTGACCTCGGACGGCGATATCCGTGCCTGAGACAGGGCCGCGAGCATTGCTCGACGAGCGCCGTCGCCGTCTTCCGGCCCGGCGGTCATATGGTAGGCATCTGCCGCCGTTCCATAACCCACAAGTTCGGCAAGCGGCGTGGCGCCACGTGCGAGTGCATGTTCCAGCGTCTCGATGACGAGCATGCCGGCGCCTTCTCCCATAACGAAGCCGTCGCGCGCGTTATCGAAGGGACGGGAGGCTTCCTCCGGCCGATTGCTGAAACCGGTCGAAAGCGCGCGCGCTGCGGCAAAGCCGCCGAGGCTCACCTTGTCGATGCAGGCTTCCGCACCGCCGCAAATGGCGATATCGGCTTCGCCGGCGCGGATAAGCCGCGCGGCATCACCGATAGCCTGTACGCTTGCAGCGCAGGCCGTCACCGGCGCACCGAGGGGACCCTTGAAGCCGTAGCGGATGCTCACCTGACCGGCCGCGAGATTGACGAGGAAAGAGGGAATGGTGAAGGGCGACAGGCGTTTTACGCCGCGCGTTTCAGCCGTGCGTACTGCATCGGCGATAGCGGGAAAACCGCCGACGCCCGATGCGATGATAGTGGCTGTGCGTTCCAGATCGGTGGTCTCCGTCGGATGCCAGCCGGCCTGAAGGATCGCTTCCTGTGCGGCGGCCATGGTGAAGAGGATAAAACGATCCATCTTCTTCTGATCTTTGACCGGGACGTAGCGATCGACGTCGAAGCCGGCCTCCGCATCCTCGGAGATGTCGGGGACAACGCCGCCCACCTTGGCCGCGAGGTCGCCGACCGTTTCCTCGGGCAGGAGCCTGAGGCCGGAGCGTCCTTCGATGAGCCGTTTCCAGCTTGCATCGACCCCCACGCCCAAGGGCGAAACCAGTCCCATGCCGGTAACGACGATACGATCCATGTCTTTCTCCTGTGAGGTCAGGCGTCGAAGCCTAGAAACCATGCTTTCATCTGCTCGATGCGCTCGTGAACCGCGTCGTCCGCTGCCGGGCCTGGCAAGAGGATCGTCTCTTCCGGCTGAAAGGCTCGGCCGGTGACGCGGTCGATGAGTAGCGGTTGGCGGTCTTGGCCGGTATTGGCGTCGGCAAGCCGCATGGCGACCTCTTCGGGGGGCAGATGGCTGTTGCCCCAGGTGAAAAGTGCCATCAGCACGGGGAAGAAATCGCGTCCCTTTTCAGTCAGCACATATTCGTAACGTGGCGGCCGCTCGTTATAGAGCCGTCGTTCAAACAAGCCTTCATCCGTCAAGTGCTTGAGACGGCGGGTCAATATGTTCGGCGCGACGCCGAGATTTTTCTGGAATTCATCGAACCGGCTCAATCCCTGAAGGGCATCGCGTAATATCAGAATGCTCCACCAATCGCCGACGCTTTCGAGCGCGCGAGCGGCGGGGCATTTGAACGTGCTGAAGCTGGTTCTTTGCATGGCAAGGCGGATAGCATGAGTAACTATCATTATGCAAGTCACTAAAGTCTGCGCCGTCGCGTAAACTCGCGACAGACCATTTGTAACAAAGCGATCCTGGATGCTCAGTAAGGGGGCGCCTTGCGGGCACGCTGCCGTTTTGCGGCTTCGGTCCACCAGGCGAGGTCGTCGGCAAAACGGGGAAAAGCCCTTGCCAGCGCATCGCCTCCGTTTCCGAGAGGCTTATTGTCCGCATCCAATGCCGCTGAAATATTGGCGACGGCGAGGGTGCTCGAGATGACGATCATTCCCATCTCGGAAAAAGTGCCATGCCAGGCGGGTGCCGCGTGTGCCCCGGAAAGACGGCCACCGGAATAACTGGCGATGGCCGCCGGTCGCCAAAACCACTCCTCAAGATAGTGATCGGTCAGGTTTTTGAGACCGGGCTGCATGCCCCAATTATATTCGCCCGTGACGAAGACAAAGGCATCCGCTTCCCGGATTTTGGCGGCCAGCCTCTCCATTTCCGGGGGAGCCGAGCCTTTGGGGTATTCCTTATACATTCGATCGAGCATCGGCAGGCCGACTTCTTTGGCATCGATCAGTTCCACATCGTTTCCGCGCTCGCGGAGCCCGGCTACGATATAATTGGCGAGGCGGATGCCAAGGCGATCCGAGCGGTACGAGCCGTAGAGAACGAGAATATTGTCGGTCATTGTTGATTATGTCCTCCATAGCCAACTCTGAAACGAGGCAGCCCAGGCGCGATGACATTCAAGCCGTCAAAGGCACACGCAGCGTCGCACGAAAAGTGATATAGGTCCAACTCCGGAGCTTTCACATGCGCTCAAGACGATTGCCGGCTCTCACAGGCAATCGCGGCGTGGTACCTCTTTCGGCTTCAAGGGCGGCATGCTGGGATGGCAGACATGGATGACGATGAGATTCGAGAAGCGCTCGATCGGCATTGGGCTGCCTCTGACGCAAATGACTTTGATGTTGAGCACGAAATATACGAGGAGGATGCGCTGCTCGAATATCCGCAGTCGGGCGAACGCATCAGGGGGCGCAACAACATTCAAGCCTCCCGTATAGCGCAGCCCAATTCCAAACGCTTCAAAGTGCGGCGGATCGTTGGCACTGGGAACCTCTGGGTTACGGAATTCACCCTTTCCTACGACAACAACCCAACCTACTCGGTGAGCATAATGGAATTTCGGGACGGTAGGGTGGTACAAGAAACTCAATATTTCGCAGACCCGTTCGCACCCGGACCGTCGCGAGCGCAATGGGTCGAACAAACGAGATGAAACCGTCGCCGTAAAATGACGATCTAGGTTCGTGACTCCACTGGCACAGAAGCGGACACCTCTTCCTCCGGAATGTCGTCAAAAGATGCGTAGTTGAGGTTGTAGAGCTTCGAATAGAGCTTGCCGTTCGCCATCAGTTGATGATGGTTGCCGCTTTCGAGCAGCTGGCCGTTCTGCAGCACGATGATGCGGTCCGCTTCGCGAATGGTCGCCAGCCGATGAGCGATGACGAGGCCCGTGCGGCCCTCGAGCAGTTTCACCAGCGCCTTCTGGATCAGCATTTCGGTGTAGCTGTCGATGTTCGCTGTGGCTTCGTCGAGCACGAGGATCTTGGCATCGGCGACGAGCGCGCGGGCGAAGCTCACGAGTTGGCGCTGGCCAAGCGAAAGACCGCCGCCACGCTCGCCGAGAATAGTGTCGTAGCCGTCAGGCAGCTTCATGATGAACTCATGGGCCCCGACCGCCTTTGCCGCGTCAATGATTTCTTCGCGGGTCGCCTCGTCCTTGTTGTAACGAATGTTGTCCAGCACCGAACCGGTGAACAGGAAGGGCTCTTGCAGCACCATGGCGATTTGCCTGCCGAGCGAATCCTGAGTGAGGGACCGCACGTCGTGACCGCCCACCAGCACCTGGCCCTGCTGGACATCGTAGAAACGATGGATGAGCGCCATGGAACTGGATTTGCCCGAACCGGTTGGGCCGATCAACGCAACCGTTTCGCCAGGATTGACCTTGAAGTTGACATTCTTCAGCACCGGATGCTCCGGATTGTAGCCGAAGACGACCTCGCGGAACTCAACCGATCCGTCCATGTCGCGCGAAAGCTCCTTGGCATCAGGCGCATCCTTGATGTCGATCGGAACGTCCAGCACCTCCGTCAACCTCTGGCCCGAAGCCATAGCGCGCTGCATGACGGAGTACTGCATGGTCAACGACCGGATCGGGTCGAAGAAGCGCTGGATGTAAAACAGGAAGGCGACCATGATGCCGACATCCAGCTTGTGGTTCAGAACCATCGAACCGCCGACGATGATGACGATCGCCATGGCCATGCCGGTCAGCGTGTCGACGATCGGCACCATGATCTGCGCATAGCGCGCCGCGGTCAGATGCGCCCGGAGGTTGTTATGTGCCTTGTCGTCAAAGAGCGAGAAGTTGACCCCTTGCCGATGCATACCCTGCACCGCGCGCACGCCATGGATCGCTTCGGCCAGAGCACCGTTGGTAATGGAATTCGTCTCGTGCGCATTCATGAAGGCGACGCGCGCCTTCGGGAGCCAGAACAACCGGACGATAAACAGGATCGGCATGACGGACAGCGTCAGCAGCCCGAGCCTGAAATCGAGCGACAGCATGACGATGACGATGCCGAAAAGCAGCGCGATGTCGCCGACGGAAAGCACAGAAGTTTCAAGGAATTCCTGCATGGAGTTAACGTCGCCCTGTAGGCGCGACATCAATCGCCCGACTTCGGTTTTGTCCATGAAAGAGAGCGACACCCGCTGCAGATGAGCGAACATCGCACGGCGTATGTCGAACAAAACCTCTTCGGCGACCTGGCCGACATAAGTCTCCTGCACGTAGCTCGCGCCGTAATTGACCAGGATCGCGACTGCGAAGATCGCCAGCGAAAGCCACAATGACGAGTAGTCGATGGCGCCAGGCGCCATGGCGTTGTCGATCGCATGGCGAATGACCAGCGGTATGACGATCTGCGACGCGGTGAAGAGCAGCACGGCGACCACAGAAATATAGATCTGGCGGCGATAGGGGCTGACGAAGGCCCAGATGCGGCGGATGATCTTGCTGTCGAAGACCTTGCCGAAGATTTCCTCTTCGACGCGATGCGAGCCGACCACGGCGCGGGGAGGGCGACGCCCATCTTCGCGCACGTCATTGCGCTCGGTTTCCGTAATTTCCGACATCGTCAGACCTCCCTTTTCGCTCTTTCGAGCGTCTCGCCCGATGTCTTGACGACACCGTCCTCCGGGCGAACCTGCAGATCGTAGAGCGCCTTGTACCGCCCTCCCGCGGCCAGAAGCTGCTCGTGGGTTCCGCGCTCGACGATTTCGCCATCCTCGATGAACAGGATCTGGTCGGCATGCATCAGTGAGCTCAGCCGGTGCGCGACGATGAGCGTTACGCGGTCGCGGGCGAAGCGTTTCATGGCGCTGCGGATGCGCTGCTCCGTCGCCGCATCGATGGCAGCGGTGGAATCATCGAACACCATGACGGCCGGCTTCAGCATCAGCGTCCGCGCAATCGTCAGGCGCTGGCGTTGGCCGCCGGAGAGCGACACGCCGCGCTCGCCGACAACGGTGGTGTAGCCGGCCGGCAGGCCAAGAATGTAATTGTGAAGCTGCGCCGACTCTGCCGCCCGCTCGATGCGGGTTTCCTTCGCCCAGGGGTCGCCATAGGCAATGTTGTTTTCAATGCTCGTCGTGAACAGGAAGGAATCCTGCTGCACGACCGCAACGTTCTGCCGCAGCGATTGCAACGTCGCTTTGCGGATATCCTGGCCATCGATCGTGACACGGCCGCCGGTGACGTCATAGAAGCGCGGGATGAGGTGTGCGATCGTGGACTTGCCGCTGCCGGGCGGTCCGACGATGCCGATCGTCTCGCCACGCTTTGCCTCGAAACAGATGTTGGTCAGAACCTGTCGCTTTTCCGGTCCTGGATAGCTGAAGCTGACATTTTCGAAACGCAATGTGCCTTCTGTCACGACAAGCGGCTTGGCGTCCGGAGCGTCCTTGATCGGAATATCGAGATCCAGGAGAGCGAACAAACGCGAGCCGCAGGTCGAGGCGCGCGCGAATGCATTGACCATCAGGCCAAGCTGACGAACCGGCATCTGCAGGATGGTCATGAAAGTCAGGAAGGAGGCGAGGGTGCCAACGCTGATCTCACCGGCGATCACCTTCAGGCCGCCCATCCAGAGCACGAGGCCCATGGAGATGAAGAAGGAAAGATTCATCGCACTGGTATTGATGACGCGGATGCCGACGCGCCGATGAGCGAGATGCAAGGCATTCTGCGACGCCCTGTCGAACTTCATGATTTCGTGCAACTGCGCGGCGAAGGCCCGGACGACACGAATGCCGCCTAGATTTTCCTCCATGACGCGCGTCAGCACCGAAAGGCGTTCCTGCAGGTCGAGCCAGGTTGCCCGGAGCCGCAATTGCGTCACCGAAGAGCGCCATGCCACGAAAGGCACGAAGCTTAGAGCGAGCAGGCCGAGCACGACATCCGTCGACAGCAGCATATAGGCGCCGACGCCGATCAGCATGCCAAGCAGCAACATGCGTACGAGCGCAGTGGAGAAATACATGCGCACGCCTTCAAGATCGAGCAGGCCCACGGTGATGAGATCGCCGGAATGCACCTTGTCGTGGAAGCTGAAGGAGAGCTGCTGGATCTTTTCGTAGCAGGCGAGCCGGAGCTCGTAGCCCATATGGTGGCCGACGGACTCGCTATAGTAGTTCTGTACCATCGTGAACAGGCCGCGCAGGATACTGATCACAAGCAGCAGAAGCGCCGTGCTCATCAACGCGCCCTCCGCGATCTGGCCGGCCGCACCGCCGGCAACCGCCGTCTGCGTCTGGTCGACCGCGCGGCCGAGCATGCGAGGTATCATCAACTGCAACGTTGCAGCCACAAAAGTTGCCCCAATGGCGAAGCCTGTCTGCCAGGGATGGCGCAGCGTCATATGGGTGATCCGCACGATCGTCGAGAGACCTTGCCCCCAACCGGCCGCATTGACATGCGCGCGCGAAGCCAAGGACTTCGCCGCGCTTCTTGATGAATCGCTGCTCACGCTTTTATCCAGGTAATTTCTAAAGAGGCGGGCCCAGAGTCGGGTTCGTATCTCAGGGGAAACATTGATACGATGAATTTTGCCGATTCCGTGGCGACGTTCAAGAGTCAATCGGTCACAAGTGCCGCGTCAACGTTAGATTGCGTGTTCGAAAAGTTACCGATGACATGTCGGTATCGAAATCGCTTGACTCGCTCCGAGCGGCCTTTTTGCAAACGTGAGCGGCATCGGCGAGATCGCGGCCGCTGCATGCATCGGCCTCGACAATGCCGCGCGGGGGCGCAGGGCGGCTGTCAGGCAGGCTCGAATTAGAGGCTGGTCGGGCGATGGCCGCGGAATTCGCGAAGGTATTTCATGATCTCGCGAATCCCCTTTGTCAGATGCTTGTCACGGCGGATCGCCATGCCGAGCTGACGCACCAGCCGTGGCCTGACAGGCGATGTCGTCAGTTCATCCAGGTTTCCGCTCTTCAAGGCCATGCCTGGCAGCAGCGACCATCCGAGACCGGCCGCAACAAGCTCCTTGATGGCTTCCACGCTGCCGAATTCCATCGATGGATCGGGCCTGATTCCTGCGGCGGCGAACCATTCATTGGTCATGCGTCGCGTATTGCCGCCGTCATAGAGCATTAGCGTCTTATCCCTCATGAACTCTGCATCCGGACCGGCAGTCGGCATCGAGCTGCCCTTTGGCGCGACCGCGAGGATCTCGTCATCGCAGAACGGTTCGATTTCCAGCGAGCGGCCGGAGGCGGGCAGGGTGATCACGGCCAGATCCAACTTGTTTGCTTCGATATCGCGCAGGATATCGTCGGTATTTCCGACGCGTACGATGATCTCCAGCTCCGGCATGCGCTTCTTTGCAGCGGCGATCGCTCGAGGCAGCAGGTGGATGGATGCGGTGCCGCCAGTGCCGATCCTTACCCGTCCGGCCGATCCCTCGCGATAGGGTGTCATCGCTTCTTCCGCCATTGCGCAATCGTCGAGTATCCGGCGAGCATGCGGGAGCAGTTCGATCCCCGCCGGCGATGGCTGCGCCCGCCGCCCCACTCGCTCGATCAGTCGAACGCCGAGGCGCCTTTCCAGAAGTTTCACTTGCAAGCTTATGGCCGGTTGGGTGAGCCCAATCCTGTCTGCCGCTGCGGTAAAACTGCCGAGATCGACGACACTGACGAAGGCGGCAAGTTGATCCAGACTAAACATCAGAAGAATTCCTTATGAATTGCATCAGGATGATAAGCTTCATTCGAGGTAATCTCCAGTGCATCCTGAGGCCATGTCCGATGTGACGAGCTTGGGAGCATGCAGATGGCGATCGATGTGGAAAGATTGACGGTGGGAATGTCAGGCACATGCGTGAGCAAGCGCGAGCCGAGGCTCCTGCCGCGCACATTTTGGGCTGTTTGGTCTTATTTCGAAAAGCGGCACAGCCGTCGCGATCTGCGCGATCTTACCGACGATCAGCTTCAAGATATTGGCATCACGAGAAGCGAAGCTCGCAAGGAAATCGGCAAGTCATGGTTCTGGACCTGATGGTCAAATACCTCGCATGGTTGCTGGCACGGAACAACAATGCCGCCACAGTTAGAGCGAGTGGCCGGATCGAGACGAGACGATACTGAAAAGAGCAGGGGGTTATTTGCGCCCGCCCCGTTTTTTATGGCGCCGTTCTTCTTTCCGCCATAGATTTGACTAATCCATCTCGCTCGAAAGTGTGTCGCTGCGTCGCTCAGTTCGGCGACGGCAGCTGTCCGGAACCTCAATCAAAGAGACCATAAAGTTTCATGCTCAAGACAACTTCCTTGCTTCTTGCCACCGCCATTTCGGCCGTATCGTTTCTCGGGATCGTTTCGGCGGCAGCAGCAGGGCAGGCAAGCTACGTGGTCGACGTCCACAGCGGCCAGGTGCTTGAGGCAACGAACCAGGACGAGCTGAATTTTCCCGCCTCGCTGACCAAGATGATGACGCTCTATCTCGCCTTCGAGGCCCTGCACCAGGGACGGCTGAAGTGGGATCAGAAATTGACCATGTCGGAGAATGCCGAGAGCAAGGAGCCCTTCAAGTTCGCGGTTGGAGCCGGCCGCAAAGTGACGGTGCGCGAGGCCGTCGAAGGTATCATCGTTCTGTCGGCCAATGATGCGGCGGTTGCCATCGGCGAGCAGCTCAGCGGCTCCGAGGACAGCTTCGGCAAGATGATGACCGAAAAGGCCCGTCGTCTCGGGATGAGCAAGACTGTCTTCAAAAACCCATCGGGCCTGCCGGATCCGGAACAGGTCACGACCGCCCACGATATGGCGACGCTCGGCGTTGCGCTGATGCGAGACTTTCCGGAGGAGTTCAAGCTCTTCTCTATGCGCGGCATGAAGTTCCGCGGCATGAAACTGCGCGGTCACAACAATCTGATGTATCGCTATGCCGGCGCCAACGGCATCAAGACCGGCTATACCGATGCTTCCGGCTACAACCTCGTGACATCGGTAGCGAAGAACGGTCGCAGCCTCGTCGGCGTGGTCATGGGCGAAAAGACTGCCGAAATTCGCGACGACAAGATGGCCGACCTCCTGGACAGCTACCTCAATCCGGCAGCAACGACGGCAACGGTGACCAAAGGCGCGCCCAAGCAAACCTCGGCCAACTGAGCTTTACACCCGCAGCAACATCATTGGGCTCGTTTCCAGCATTCGACCTCGGCAATTTGAGATCGCCGGCGAATACGGAGGCGAGGGCGGCGTCATATCGGCGCCGCAAACTCGTCCATGTTGCCTAAATTCCCGTGAAGTCGCATAGTCTAATTCAACCTTGCAGAGAAGGGTGCCATGATGATGCCTCGCCGCACACTGCTAAGAGCTGCCGCCTTGGCTGGTGGCCTCTCCATGTTTTCCCGTATTGCCGAGGCCAAGATGACGAGCGATAGCGCCGGTTTCTGGTATCCGGAAGAAACCGACCCGCATGAGCGCACCTTCATGCAATGGCCGAACAATCGGAAAGTCTACGATGACGCCGATTTCCTCTACGATCTCCAGGGCACCATCGCCAAGATCGCCAACGCGATCGTCGATTTCGAACCGGTCGTCATGATGGCCGCCGCCGAGCACCACGCGGTCATTCGAAAACGCATCTCCGCTAAGGTGGAGCTTTGGGATATTCCGACCGACGACCTATGGTGCCGGGATTCCGGACCTTCCTTTGTCGTCGGCGGTAAGGGCAGCATTGCGCTCACCCAGTTTAATTTCAACGGCTGGGGCAACAAGCAGGTCCATGACAATGACGGTCAGATCGCCGCTCGAGTTGCCGAGCGCCTCGGTATCCGGGTTTTTGATTCAGGGTTGGTGGGCGAAGCCGGCGGCGTGGAAACTGACGGGCACGGCACGCTGATCGCGCATGAAAGCACTTTCATCAATCCGAACCGAAATCATGGATCCAAGGCCGAGATTGAGGCGATGCTGCTGGAAACCATGGGCGCGAAGAAGATTGTCTGGGCACCCGGCATCAAGGGCGCCGACATCACGGATTACCATATCGATGCCTTGGCGCGATTTGTGAAACCGGGCGTCGTCTTGATCCAGATGGGCGACAAGGTGGATAAGGAAGACCCATGGTCAGTCTCGGCCTTCGAGACGCATGATATTCTGGCCCAGGCGACTGATGCGGAAGGTCGCAAGCTGAGCCTCGTCGTCTTGCCGGAACCTTCCGACATTCGCGTCGATGCAGATGACTTCGTCTCGTCCTATGTCAATTACTACGTTTGCAACGGCGCGGTGATCGCCGCCCAATTCGGCGACAAGGAAGCCGATGAAAAGGCCAAAGCGACGCTGGCCGATCTTTACCCGGGCCGTAAGATTGTGATGCTCAATATCGATAATGTCGGCCAGGTCGGTGGCGGCATTCATTGCGCAACGCATGAGCAGCCGAAGGTCTGACATCGGCTCATCTCTCGTCTGTCAGCGCTGACAGAGTCTCCAACGATCAGGAGCAGGGTGTACTTGGAAATGGAATGTACCCAGCCGCATAACCTGTCAAAGCTGGTTAGAGGCGCGACGCTGTCGGCCAGTTAGAAACGCGACGCTGGCTCCCCGGCTCAGCCCCCGATCCGACCGGCTGGGCCGGGTTGAAAGGGCGGAGCGGGGGCGGGTGAGAGGCACCCATTCGGCTTTAGCTTTCTCAGTAGCAATTGTTCCGTCGCCGGTTGATACTCGCTTGCACCCGCATGGGGTAGGATAGGGATCAAAGTCGCACGATGCTTCCGGAAATCAACCTGCAAGGAGACGTCGATGTGGCCGCGCTGTCACCACTTCTTCGCGGCATGCTTCTTTCGGTTGCCTATGCTGACGGTGAG
>NZ_JAELUG010000364.1 GCF_016429255.1 Rhizobium sp. ASV8 | reverse complement strand
CCCCCCCCCCCCCCCCCCCCCCCCCCCCCCCCCCCCCCCCCCCCCCCCCCCCCCCCCCCCCCCCCCCCCCCCCCCCCCCCCCCCCCCCCCCCCCCCCCCCCCCCCCCCCCTTTTTTAATGACCCGGCGACCACCGAGATCTACACCCACGACACGTCGTCGGCAGCGTCAGATGTGTATAAGAGACAGAGCTTGCAACACACGGTATGAACGAAGCGTCGAGTTTGCGCAGGACTTTATCGAGGCGCCGTCGCAGATGCTGGAGAATTGGTGCTGGACGCCGCGTGTGCTGCACTCGCTGTCTCGCCATTGGGAAAGTGGTGACACTGTCTCTTATACACATCTCCGAGCCCACGAGACGGTCTATTAAATCTCGTATTCCGGCTTCTGCTTGAAAAGGGGGGGGGGGGGGGGGGGGGGGGGGGGGGGGGGGGGGGGGGGGGGGGGGGGGGGGGGGGGGGGGGGGGGGGGGGGGGGGGGGGGGGGGGGGGGGGGGGGGGGGGGGGG
>NZ_JAELUG010000363.1 GCF_016429255.1 Rhizobium sp. ASV8 | reverse complement strand
GAGTTTATTGAGGCTTGCTCTTGTATCCGGCAGAGACGTTGGCGTTGCCCAATCGAACAGTCTGGTCGATGTTGCGGAGTCAAGACAGAGAAAGGACGGAAATTGTATTGATAGAGGCAAAGCAGGAAGAAAAGTTGTCCAAGTAGCCGGAACGGGAGGGCGAGCAGGTGCTTAACAAGATAATGTACAAGGCCAAGCCTTTTTTTTCGGAGGGGTTTTGCTAGAGCCACGCCCTCTGGTAACTCTAAGTCCGATCCTGGTGCCGCGGCCTCCCCACTTTCTAGTAGTTTATGTCGGTTAGATGTCCAGCGTTGGGAATCTGCTTTGCAAGAAACAGCTGTTCTGACAGGAGGTGTTATGTATTTAGCATGTGAATGAATCGGGAACTCAAAGAGGCTACGTAGCAGGGATGATTGAGAACGTGTTGGTGAGGCGGATGCTGTATCGCTGACGTACTCGATCCACGTGGTACGTTGCTGTCTCTTATACACATCTGACGCTGCCGAC
>NZ_JAELUG010000362.1 GCF_016429255.1 Rhizobium sp. ASV8 | reverse complement strand
GGAGATGTGTATAAGAGACAGGTGCCGTACATGCAATTGTTGCCACCAGCCTGAAGCCAAGAAATGGTGGATAATGCTAGCAAGTAGGGCGATTTACACATGACGGGAAATACTAATACAGGTACAATGGTATCATGCTTACTTGGCGGCTTCTATGAGGAATTCGAAAGAATGAAATATGAACTGTTTGTGTAAAGTATAATATTAGACTTTAAGCACCATGTACATGTCCCTCCGTAACAGTCTTCCACGATCCATCTACACTTAGACGCTGGTAGGCTACCTGTCGTACCTTGCAATCCGCAAACACAACAAGAAACGAGCCCTCATTATCAGCCTCTGCCTCCATCATTACCGGCTCCTTTTCGCCCGGCAGTGACACAACTCTATTCGTTCCTTCAAGGAGGTCAAACGGCGCTCCAGGCCGCGACAACACACGTACACGATACCTTCCATCCTGGACACGATCAACTTCCAAGTCAATTGGATACGTGTGCATCGGCAAAGGC
>NZ_JAELUG010000361.1 GCF_016429255.1 Rhizobium sp. ASV8 | reverse complement strand
AGGTAAGTGTTGTTATCGGTCGTCCTTCGGGGTTTGTCGATGTTTGTGGTACAATAGGGCTGGAATCGAATATGCCTCGCAATATCATCTTGTAGTGCGATATCGAGCTATTCATCACCTCTTGCCCCTGCGAGAGCAAAAGTTGAACATGTTCTATCCAACGATTAGAAAGCGAGGTCACGAGGCGGGTACTCGTTACGATAGAGACATACCGCAGCCGAACATGGGAAGCCCGGGTATAGGTGACTTTACGCGAGCATTCCTAGGAGATGCTGGTGTTACCGGTCTGCTGGACATTGTTCCAACGTTTTTGTAGCCAGTGAGCTGGCGACGTCGGGTTTATTGAATGCCGTGTATTCTTCGTGCACAGGGAGATTAAACAGCCTTTTCGTCGCGCGTTTCCTGCTTTAAAAAAAAAAGTGACATTTAGCTTGTGGTTTTTTTTAGAGTTGCTGTCTCTTATACACATCTCCGAGCCCACGAGACGGTCTATTAAATCTCTTATTTCGA
>NZ_JAELUG010000360.1 GCF_016429255.1 Rhizobium sp. ASV8 | reverse complement strand
CGTCCCTATAGGTCATTTTAGGAGCTTGGCAGCGGCGATCGGGTCGTCAGGGTCCATTCTTGGGGGGTGCTGTCCCGGTGATGCCACGGCCTAATACGCCCTAAAATGATGCCGGGGCAAGGCAGTGGGCTTAGCGGGCCATCGCCGAGCCTGTAATGTGCCGGAGACCCGCGAGATGGCCAAGCTTTAGGTCTGCTGTGGTACTGTAGCTCCCTTCTGGGCTTCATATCTGATCGGACGGAGATGCAGGAATTGCCCCCAATAAAGCTCTAAACGTCTCCAACATCCCGCCACAGAGTTATCTTTAGCCGGCATAATCTCGCGCCCATTGGCTAGCGGGTTTCTCGTATAAAGCTCCAGTCGACTCCAACTGTCCACAATGCCGAGATGCGCTTGTCCGGACGCGGAAGGCACTTGTCGAGGCTAACGCCGCTGCTGTGGATGCGAATACCGGTCAGAGATAGTAGCAGGGCGGTTCTGCTGGCGTTGATGTTTGAATCTTGCATGTCGACGC
>NZ_JAELUG010000359.1 GCF_016429255.1 Rhizobium sp. ASV8 | reverse complement strand
GGTTGGCAATGTCTTGGTTGGATCTATTCGTGACATTAGCAAACGACAGTAGCATACGGCAGCCAACGATGGCTAACGAAGGAAAGTTCTACGCACTGGATGCCGAATTTGATGCCTCGGAAACGCTTCGGCAGGTTGTCAACAAGCTGCTTCTTGACCGAATTTTCTGTGGAATGAGCCATGGCGGGTTCTGTCGCGAAGCGTGGGCTAGACGAGCTAGTCGTCCGCCCCGATCAATCGTCGTCGCTCTGTGCTTGCTTGTTGGTCGGCTTGAGCCGCGTGGTAGCGGGATGAGGCGCAGGATCAATACATCGAGTGCTTCAGGTCTTATCGGCTTGTCATCTCCTGCACGGTTGTTGATGTCGTTGTATGTAGCTTGGTGAGTCAGACCGCGCAGGTTAGTATTGGCGGGGTGAAATGGTGATGGTCCAGGTAAATTTTTTGCGGCGATGGACTTTTTTGGGTGGAGGCGGGCGGACTCTCTTGCAGAACGCCGTCCCCCACCATTCTAACAG
>NZ_JAELUG010000358.1 GCF_016429255.1 Rhizobium sp. ASV8 | reverse complement strand
CGTATTAACAATCAAACAGGGCCAAAGTTTCACACTACACCCACTTTGATTTCAAAGCAGGCTGCCGAATTTCCATTTGCACCGCCCTGAACTCCGCAACGTTGCGCAAGCTTGCTGGGGTAATTAACGCTTGGCGGAACAACAGCCGCCCAACCAACTCCCGAGTCTACGAAGATCAAACAAATTCACGGTCGCAGAGCTCGAGATTACCTTGTCAGCAGCCTGCAGCTAGATGCACTAGGAGGACGGTACAGTACAAGGGCCACATTCGAATACGACGCCCGGACCATTAGATGCTCGGCATGTCCCGAAGTGTCAGAACCTTTGCGGCTAATGCGACGGAAAGTCACGGTCTGCGGCGTTAACCGCCGTATGACTACGAGTACGACCAGTTGAACACATAAGGTCCGCAAAACATTGCGGCTGATGCTGTTATGCAGCTCACTTTTGCCATTTTATCGCCGATCAGAGGACAATAGTGCATAGCGGCGGTGATAGGCGTTAGAACGGTGGACGACTT
>NZ_JAELUG010000357.1 GCF_016429255.1 Rhizobium sp. ASV8 | reverse complement strand
CAACAAAGTACTCAAGGAAGTGGTAAACCAGTTGCCACTAATGCAACAAGTCCACCTAGGAAAGCACACACTCGAAAAGCCTCATATAGCGTCTTTCCACAAGCCCAGCTGGAACAATCGACGCGAAACCTAAAACCAACTTCCATCCTTCCGGCAGCTACTTACAATCCATCACCACCTTCTCCTTCTCCAAAGCGAAATACTGGACAAGTACAGGATTTGTCGACTCTTGTACCACCACCTGAGCTAATACCTGGCCTCGCTATCACAAAGCACCAGCGAGACTCCTCGCTTGGATCATCCGCAACTGTACAAATTGGCCTGCGGTTCTCGTCTGTGGATGATATGCCACCCACAGCATCATATGCACAACCTCGCTTTGCAAAGCCGCCAAGACCTACATCATCTATTTATCCGACAGATTCTATCTACATGGCGTCCGGGGCGCTACCCCCTTCGCCACCCCCGATGCCACCGCCTCTACGTATCCCGGATAGAGTTTCGCAAAGAATGCCGAGCAC
>NZ_JAELUG010000356.1 GCF_016429255.1 Rhizobium sp. ASV8 | reverse complement strand
ACGCAGAAGACGGCATCCGAGATTTAATAGACCGTCTCGTGGGCTCGGAGATGTGTATAAGAGACAGCTCTTTCTCTTCCTTCCTTTTTTTTCGTCTTTTCTCTCTCTCTCCTCCTTTCCACACTAACATGTTCCGTTGGCCGCAGTGATGTTACGATATTGTTAGAAATGCTGGTGTACCAACTCAGACGAAGAGCGAGTGGAGTGCCAGGTCCTAAAACGAAAGTGGTACCCCGCATCACCGTTGCACGAGCATCCGTCATGCGGGCACCTTTGCGGCTATGGCTGCCTTGGGAGCTCGTGACGCACTTTGAGCCTGTAGAAGCAGAGGCGCGGGTCTTTTCGGCTTCATCTCAAATGTCCAAATCCCATCTGATATGCTCTAATAATTCCTCCTTCATCATACAGATCTCCTGAAACAAAACCTCTTGATGAGCTAACGACGCCTGTTGGCGACGCGCGCATCACCGCAGCTGTCTCTTATACACATCTGACGCTGCCGACGACGTGTCGTGGGGGTG
>NZ_JAELUG010000355.1 GCF_016429255.1 Rhizobium sp. ASV8 | reverse complement strand
CCCCCCCCCCCCCCCCCCCCCCCCCCCCCCCCCCCCCCCCCCCCCCCCCCCCCCCCCCCCCCCCCCCCCCCCCCCCCCCCCCCCCCCCCCCCCCCCCCCCCCCCCCCTTTTTTCAAGCAGAAGCCGGCATACGAGATTTAATAGACCGTCTCGTGGGCTCGGAGATGTGTATAAGAGACAGGCTCATTTGCCTCTTCAAAGTCGCAGCTGCGCCGAGTCCGGATAGATCATCAGGAGTGTCAATGCCCGTACTGGGCGAATGGAATCGCTTAGGGTCCGGAGTGGAGCTGTTGACGCCATCATGGCTGCCTCGGTTAACACGCTGTCTCTTATACACATCTGACGCTGCCGACGACGTGTCGTGGGGGTTGGTGGGGGGGGGGGGGGGGGGGGTGAGGGGGGGGGGGGGGGGGGGGGGGGGGGGGGGGGGGGGGGGGGGGGGGGGGGGGGGGGGGGGGGGGGGGGGGGGGGGGGGGGGGGGGGGGGGGGGGGGGGGGGGGGGGGGGGGGGGGGGGGGGGGG
>NZ_JAELUG010000036.1 GCF_016429255.1 Rhizobium sp. ASV8 | reverse complement strand
ACGATGTCGAACGGAAACGTCGTCGCGATCAATCCCGTGGGAGAGAAGATCATCGGCCTGCGCGCATCCAACGACGCGGCCGCCAAGGGGGTCACCGGCCTCGATCGGTCGCTGCGCAACAGTGTGCAGAAGGCCATCACGACACTCCCGCTCGATGCGGACGGCGTGATCCAGCATATTTCCCTCGACGAGCAAGGCGAAAAGGTTCCCTATCTCGTCGTGGTGAAACAGCTGCATGCGACCAATCTCTGGGTGGAAGGACCCGTGCAGCGCGAAGTCATGTCGCTCGGGATCGTGGTGCCCGAACGCGAGATCTACGCATCGCTCATCGCCGCCAAGGAAGAGATATCACGCGCCACCAATCGCATCCTGCTCTATCAGATCATGGCGGTTCTGGTGTCGCTGATGATCGTCACGGCAGCGGTCTTTGCCGCTTCGAAACGTGTCACCGGCGGCATCAGCGCATTGGCGAGCGCCGCAAAGCGCATACAGGCAAAGGATTATTCGGTCAGGGTCGACATCTCCACGAAGGACGAAGTTGGGGAAGCCGGTATCGCCTTCAATCGCATGGCAGAGGATATCAGCTTCCACACCGAAAACCTCGAAAAGCTCGTGTCCGATCGCACCAGGGAAATCGAAGCGGCAAAGGAAGAGATTTCAACCCTGAACGGTCAGTTGAAGAGCGAAAATTTGAGGCTGGGTGCCGAGCTCAATGTCGCCAGGCAGATACAGCTCATGGTGCTGCCGCGCGCCAAGGAACTCACGGCCAACAAGAATCTGGAAATCGCGGCCTACATGCGCCCGGCCGATGAGGTCGGCGGCGACTATTACGACGTTCTGCAAAACGGAAACAATCTGAAGATCGGCATCGGCGATGTCACGGGTCACGGACTTGAAAGCGGCGTGCTGATGCTGATGGTGCAATCGATCGCCCGTGCATTGCAGGAGGCCGGTGAAATGGATCCGGCAAAATTCCTGACCGATCTCAACCGCACGATCTTCAAGAACATCGAGCGGACAAAGACCGACAAGCATCTGACCCTGTCGTTTCTCGACTATGACGGCAAGCGGCTGACGATCTCCGGCCAACACGAAGACATGATCATCGTTCGCGAGAACGGCGAGGTCGAGCGGATCGATACCGGAGATCTCGGCCTCCCCGTCGGCCTCGAAGCCGATATAGCTCCCTTTATCGACACACGGGAAATCGCCTTCGAAAAGGGCGATATGGTCGTGCTCCACACGGACGGCGTCACCGAAGCGGAGAACTCGAACGGAGAATTGTTCGGCTTCGAACGGCTTCTGGAAGATGCCCGCCGCCTGCATGGCGGCACAGCCGAAGAAGTGGTCAAGGGCATACTCGATGACCTCATGACTTACATCGGAACCCAGAAGATTCATGACGATATTACTCTTGTCGTGATGCGGCACAGGTGAGAGATGACAACTGCAACTTTCGGCCAGAAACATCTGGTTTCGTTCGACACAGCAAACGCATTGCGAATCTGCCTGTTTGACGGGCCACTTCATTTGGCGTGGCGCCACTCGGCCATGACATCGGATTTCATCGCCGAAACAATGTCGCTCGGCTTCCGTTCCTCCGAGCGGCAATACAAGACGGTCCGGCACGACATCGGTTATCTGACGAACGAGCTCATCGAAAACTCGATCAAGTTTCGTGCCACCGGTGAAATCGTGATCGAGGCACTGGCCGACGCTCACAGTTTCAGGATGCGGATCGCGAACATGATTGACCGCGACGCGACGGCTCGCTTCCAGGAATTGTTGCACAAGGTCACGAATGGCGATCCCGGCGATCTCCTTATAGAACAGATCGAGGCCAGTGTTCTTGCGGGCGGCAATGCATCCGGGTTAGGACTGTTGACTTTGATGAGTGATTACCAGGTTCAGCTGGCCTGGCGCTTCGACGACGGCGGTCCGCACAAGCGGACGAAACTTCAAACTTATGCCGCTATGGCAATTTCCCTGTCTTGAACCCGCGAGAGGCCGTTTATGGAAATCAAAGAAGAAGCGTTCCGCGTCTGGTCCGAAGGTAGCACCCTATATTTCGACGGGACCATGCGTTTGGCTGGTCCAGACGCCTACGCTCCGGTCTACGATCTCGCCAGGCAGATCCTTCACGGAAGCGGCGGCAAGGCAACGTTCGACCTGACCGGTTTGCAGTTCCTGAACTCGTCCGGGATCAATTTGCTCGCCAAGCTGACGATCGAAGCCCGAAAGCATGCCGACATCCACCTTACGGTATGCGGCTCGTCGCAAATTCCCTGGCAGATGAAGTCTCTGCCGAACCTGAAGAAGCTTCACCCGCGCCTGGACCTGCGCCTGACCTAGGGGCAGCGGCTTGGAGACTATGCGGCAAGGCGAATTGTCGACCCCAAGCGCCCGCGGCGACTGAAAGCCCCGAGCGAGGCTGCTCTCCGGCGCCGACGTCTGACACAGCCGAGAGTTCCCGGCGACTATTACATCGCAAGCCATTGCCCACAGGCTTTCTATTTCAGTCGTCACCAGCGCGGCAGCGCGATCGAGCCCGCTCTCATTTTTGAGGCATCCCATTTCCTTGTCACGCCAATAATATACTTTCGAGATTGAATAGTAGAAGATATGGAGAAATTAAAACGTAAAGAAAAATGCAAAAATACTTCAGTTTTTTAAATCTGAAAATTGAAAAATTGGTGCAATTACTTTTAGTATATCAACTCACAGAATACATTTAAAAATGGACAGAATGTAAACTTTTCGCATTCTCTGCTAACGACAGAATAGTTAAATATTAGTAAACTATAATCCAAAGTTGCAGCAATGATCTCAAATTGTAATCGTATCGCGAGAGGGAAAAACTCTGTTTTTCCTGAACACTCAGCTTCGTGTCTAGTTTTCCGGGAGGGTTTGATGGGCATAGCGTTCAAATCTGCAAGTTTATCTCCAACGAATACGCAGAAAAGAACAATTCTTGTTGCCGGCGGCGCAGGATTTCTCGGTTCTCATCTTTGCGATCGGCTTTTGCAGAGCGGTCATGAAGTCATCTGCGTGGATGATTTCTCAACCGGGCGGATAGACAATCTTAGACATCTGCTTCGCTATGATACGTTCAGCTTCATCCGCCACGACGTCATTGCATCGCTCGATATACCCGTCGATGAGATCTACAATCTGGCCTGTCCGGCGTCGCCGCCGCACTATCAGGCTGATCCCATCCATACGATGAAGACGTGCGTCTTCGGCTCGCTCAATCTATTGGAACTCGCCACGCGGCACCAGGCACGCATCTTCCAGGCCTCCACTTCGGAGATCTATGGCGACCCCCAAGTTCACCCGCAGCCGGAGAACTATTGGGGCAACGTCAATTCTTTCGGTCCTCGCTCCTGCTATGATGAGGGCAAGCGCTCCGCCGAAACGCTCTTCCGGGATTTTCACGCTCAACACGGCGTCGACATCAGAATTGCGCGCATCTTCAACACCTATGGTCCACGCATGCGCCCCGATGACGGCCGTGTCGTTTCCAACTTCATCGTACAAGCCCTGAAAGGCCAGGATATCACCGTCTATGGCGATGGATCCCAAACGCGGTCGTTCTGCTACGTCGCCGATCTGATCGAAGGCTTCATCCGCCTGATGGGCAACGAAACGACCATTCACACGCCGGTCAATCTCGGCAATCCGGCGGAATTTACCGTACGCGAGCTCGCTGAAAAGATCGTCACCATGACCGGTTCGTCATCGCATGTCGTCTACCAGCCCCTGCCGATCGACGACCCGCGTCAACGGCGGCCCGATATCACCGTTGCCAAACGCGAGCTTGGATGGGAACCATCCGTCGCTCTCGCAGATGGCCTGGAATCCACCGTTGCCTACTTCGAGCGGCAGCTTGTTCGTCCCAACAGCGAGCTTTTCGAGGTTGCGTGATGTCCAGGGAAACAATACTCGTTGTGGGGGGCGCCGGCTTCATCGGCAGCCACACCGCCAAGCACCTCCATAGCCAGGGCTTCGAGCCGGTCGTCTATGACAACCTCTCGACCGGCCACCCAAGCTCGGTACGTTGGGGACCACTGGTGGAGGGGGATATCCTCAACACGTGGCGTCTTGCGGAAACGATCCTCCAATACAAGCCCGCGGCGATCATCCATTTCGCGGCATCGGCCTATGTCGGCGAGTCCGTGGAAAACCCCGCAAAGTATTATGCGAACAATGTGAACGGCACGTTGTCCGTGCTGGAAGCATGCCGCCGGGCCAGTGCGAACAAACTGATCTTTTCATCGAGTTGCGCAATTTACGGAATTCCGGATCGCCTGCCGATCTGTGAAACCGAGACACCACGCCCCATCAATCCCTATGGCAGAACGAAGCTGATCGCCGAACAGATGCTCGCCGACTATTCGGCCGCCTATGGGCTTAATTATGTGGCGCTGCGCTACTTTAATGCCTCTGGCGCCGATCCCGAGAGGGAACTCGGCGAATGGCACAATCCGGAAACGCACCTCATCCCTCGGGCGTTGCTGGCGACCGGGGGCGCGCTTGAGACGCTGGATGTCTTCGGCAGCGATTACGATACGCCAGATGGCACATGCGTCCGGGACTATATTCATGTGACGGACCTTGCCAGAGCGCATGTCCTGGCGGTGGAATATCTGCTGTCGGGCGGTGACAATCTTGCCGTCAATCTCGGAACCGGACGCGGCACATCGATCAAGGAAATCGTCAGTGCGATCGAACGCGTCTGCGGCCGCCCGGTTCCTGTCGCCATGCGCACGCGCCGTGCGGGTGATCCGCCGGCTCTTTACGCCGCGTCGGACCTTGCCGCGGAAAAACTCGGCTTCCGCGCGCTTCATTCCGACATCGAAACAATCATTCGCACCGCAGCCCCGTTTTTCGGATTGGAGGTGCGGGGATGACCTCGATCCAAACACGCGCTCTTGCCACTCAAGACCAACGATTGATGACCCGAATTCTGCAAGGTCCTCAGCGCGTTGAATATGTTGCCTGCGCAACATTATGGCTTGCCGCTCTCGGCTATTTCTGGAGCTGGTGGCTTACACCCGCTCACCATGTCGACGCGATAGGATCAGTTCTGCTCACCCTGGTGCTGGCCTGGGTGACGATCATCCCGGCCTATTTCATCGCCGTCTTCTTTCGCGCCAGGAAACCGTCGGGACCATTGCAGCTCCCCGCCGGCAGTCGCGTGGCAATGGTGGTTACGAAAGCGCCCTCTGAACCCTTCGCAGTCGTTGCCCGGACGCTGCACGCGATGCTGATGCAGGAGGTCCCGCACGATACCTGGCTTGCCGACGAGGATCCATCGCCCTCAACGCTGGACTGGTGCCGCAAAAACGGCGTCCAGGTCTCCACTCGCAAGGGACGCGAGGACTATCATCGCAAGACCTGGCCGAGGCGCACGCGCTGCAAGGAAGGCAACCTTGCCTTCTTCTACGATCAATATGGCTATGAGCGGTATGACTTCGTGGCACAACTCGATGCCGATCATGTGCCCGAGCAAGGCTATCTCTTCCAGATGCTCCGTCCTTTCGCGGATCCGGCGATCGGCTATGTGTCTGCGCCGAGCATCTGCGATCAGAATGCATCCGAAAGCTGGTCGGCCCGTGGCCGTCTCTACGCCGAAGCCAGCATGCACGGGTCGCTGCAGGCCGGGTTCAATTGCGGCCTCGCACCGCTCTGCATCGGCTCGCACTATGCCGTCCGCACGAAGGCCCTGCGCAGCATCGGCGGGCTTGGGCCAGAGCTGGCGGAAGACCACTCCACCACGCTGATGATGAATGCGCACGGTTGGCGCGGTGTCCATGCGCTCGACGCCATCGCCCATGGCGACGGTCCCCGCACTTTTGCCGATCTCATCACCCAGGAGTTTCAGTGGTCACGCAGCCTGATGATGATCCTGCTGCAATATTCACCTGAGTTTATCAAAAGGCTGCCCTTGCGCCTCAAGATCCAGTTCCTGTTTTCGCAGCTCTGGTATCCGCTGTTCTCGCTCTTTATGGCCTTGATGTTTGTCCTGCCGGTGATCGCGCTCGCTCGGGGTAAGACCTTCGTCGACGTCTCCTACCCCGATTTCCTGCTGCATTTTGCGCCGCAATCAATTCTGCTGATCCTGTTTGCCTATCGCTGGCGCAGCACGGGCACGTTCCGGTCGATCGACGCCAAAATCCTGAGCTGGGAGATGACGCTGTTTCTGTTCGCTCGCTGGCCGTGGGCGCTGGCAGGAACGCTTGCCGCTATTCGCGATCGCGCAACCGGATCCTTCGTGGATTTCCGCGTGACGCCGAAAGGCACCTCCGATGTCGATCCGATACCTTTTAGGGTCCTTGCGCCCTATTGCATGCTGTCTCTGGTCTCGGTTCTGCCGGTATTGCTTGTCGGCATCGCAGGAGAAGCCGGCGGCTTCTACATCTTCGCGACGCTCAATGCCGCCATCTACACGCTGCTGCTGGTGGTGATCGTCCGTCAGCATGCCCGTGAAAACTCCGTCAAAACGGACAGGCGCCTCTATCGTCCCGCGCTTGCGAGCGGTTTGCTCGCCCTCACTGCGCTACCCGTGGCTGGGCTCATTGAGCGCGGCCACGACGGAGTGCAATCGCTGGCCTGGAACGCGGACGGCTACACGCTGTTCGAGGAGCGCTCTTCAGTGGCTGGTGCGGGTGTTGGAGGACGAGGACTACACCGGATGGTGTTCCATCCGCACTGGCAGGTGAACAACGCGGATAACTGAAGCCCATGACGGGAAGGACGCCATCGGCGGGAGACCCAAATGACAATGGTTGTTGACGGTATCGGACATGCAGGCTCGATCGGCGGCGGATACTTTGCCGAACAGATGATCGACAGCTTTCGAGATCGGCATCCGGCCGCTTCAACAACAGCGACAAAGCCGCGCTCCAATCAAATCATGGGAGAAATGATATGAAGTCATTGAAAAATATAGCCTCCCTCACCCCTGCGACATCGCTTGCGCTTGCCGTTGTTCTTGGGCTCGGAGCGGGGAGCGGCCCGGTTCATGCCGCGACAACGACAACATTGCCGGATGGCGCAAGGCCGATGACGGCGGTCGAGCTCTACACGCTCTACCACGACAAGAGCTGGCGCTGGCCCGATGGCGCGGGCCGAATGCAGAACATCGACAGACGGTTTTCCGCCTGGGTCGACGGAACGGGAGGACAATCCTGGGCCGAGGGTCGATGGGCCGTGACCGATAACGGCCGCCTATGTCTTGACGCAACCTGGCACGCCGCGAACGGCCAGTTTCCGGCCAAGACCTGCTTCGTTCATCGCATACTTGATGGAACGATCTATCAGAAAAGGGAGACCGGCGGGACATGGTTCGTGTTTCGCCATCCCGCCATTAAAGAAACCGATGAGGCGACAAAACTGATCGCCGATGATCTGGTCTCACAGCGACTGGAAGCCATGAAAGCCGCCCTGACCGTTCACAAAACCGAATGAGGGAAGGAGGCAACCCGATGAAAACCCTATCGAAACTGACGACTGCTTTGCTTGCGACCGGCGTCCTTTGCGGAGGAATATATGTCGCGAGCGGTGGCCTGGATGCGAGAGCCGATACAAGGCCCCTGTTCAACGACAAGCGGCCAATTATCACACCGCAATCGCTACCGGGGGGCGCCTACGATCCGAACGGCGACTTCTCCAACGATCCAAACCCTAAGATCGAGCATCTCTTCCTGCCCTGGGAGGATGTCGACCTGTCGACCTTGAACACGGCGGATGATTACGCACGCAAACGCGGGCGTTCGCTGCTGATCACCATCGAACCCTGGTCATGGGCACGCAATTGGCGCGTCACTCCAACCGATCTGCTCAATGGCATCCTGGCCGGGCACTATGATTCCAACATGACGGCAATCTGCTCGGCCGCCGCCAAGCTCAACGCGCCGGTTACCATTCGCTGGGCCCAGGAAATGGACGAGAAGAACGGGCAGTTCACCTGGGCATACTGGAAGGCGGACGACTATGTGAAGGCTTACAGGCACGCGATCACCGTATGCCGCAAGAGCCTGCCGACGGCGAAATACATGTGGTCTCCCATGGGCAAGGAAGGGCTCGAAGCCTACTATCCCGGTGATTCATTCGTGGATGTCGTCGGCTTGTCGGTCTTCGGCTATCAACCGTTCGATCAGCGTACGCTGGGACGGGATTCGACCTTCGTTGAGGCAACCAAACCCGGATACGATCGCGTCAAGCGCTTCAAGAAGCCTATCGTCATCGCGGAATTGGGCTATCAGGGAAATGAGGCTTACACGCACGGCTGGGCCGAAGAAGCGAATAAGCCGCATAGCCAGTTCCCCGATCTGCAGGCTGTCGTCTACTTCAACGACCGCGAGGTCTATCCCTGGCCTTATGGCCTTGGCCGACCGGACTGGCGCGTTGCCAGCCCTCTGCTGAACTGATCGTTGCGATGAAAGGTTGAGGAGAGACACATGTCTTCGTTCCGCTTTACCATCATGAATGTGTTGCTGTCGGTGCTGGTGCTGGCGGGCAACGCAGACGCCGCAACGCCGCGTCAGATCGACCGAATGACAACACGGGCGGCCATCAAGGCCGCTCCGATGAGCGCCGCCGAACTTAGAAAACTCTACGCGGGACGCTCCTGGATATGGAAGGAAGGCGCTGGCTATTTCTCTCGTCACCATCGCCGTTTTACGGCTTGGTCACACACCGGCTCTCGGAAATCCTACGCAAAAGGTATGTGGTATGCGACAGATCGAGGGAGACTCTGCATGAGTGCTGTCTGGTATAGCAAGACAAGCGCTGCACCCAATGTTTCCTGCTTCCTACATCGCGAGAAAGCCGGGATCATCTATCAGAAACGAGCATCAGGCGGGAAATGGTATGTATTCCGTCATAACCCAATCAAACATGATGACGAAGTTCTGAAGCTGCGGTTGGGCGATTATGTCCGCAAACATCTGCCCAATTGAAGTCCAATGTCTGATAGGGGCTATTGCATCGATAGCGGTGCGGCCTGCGTCTCACCTGTTCCGCCGAGCCGCCATCCGTGCAATGCCCCTATTCTTTTTCAGGCACTAAGCGTGACATCGCCCTGTTCACCCCTCAAAAGGCACTGCGATTGTAGCAGTGTGAGGTTCGCCCAAAGCCGCTCGGCGTACAAATATAAGGAGACCCCTTGAAATAGTCCGCAGAAGAAACCGAAGTCGTCCTGGAAAGGGAGCTTCCACTATAGAAGACGACGTTGTTCTTCTCATACTTCTTCATATACAGCTGAACAGTCTTGTTCTTTGAATGGGTGTCTTCAGCAGAATTTGCACTCATAGGGGAGGATATCGAAGCCAAGAATACAAACATTGCCGATGCAACAAATCCAATTCTTCGATTTTTATTGCAATCTTCCCGAGATTTTTGGGTAAAACCCATAAGACTAGTCTCCTTGATGACTTGGTTTTGTGGATTCTGGAAGAAAATAATTAAGCGCCTTCTATAAATATCTTGAAAATATTAACGAAAGCGGCATAATTTCCCCTCCAGAATACTGGCGGGGACCTGCAACAATGTTGTCTGCAGAACTGTTAGTTTGTCGCGATATTAAAGGACTGCCTAGAGCCTTCGGCCAGGCATCCACAGACTTCTTCGGTCTATTCGCCAACTCGCCCTGCAAGCCGGAATTCGCTTCTCAAGATATGATGCAGAGGCTTCCTTTCTATCTATCCGCCAGTCTCCAGGCGGTCGGGTGGACGCAAATTCAGGCTGTTTTGCGACTTTTCGCGCATGCGGGCGATATCAGAGACCGACATTATCTGTTTGGAACCGATGCTCGCATCCCCCTGCCCGAACCGAGATCGCCCTTACTGAGAGCGATCCGGTCCGGCGCTCACCCCTTGCGAGCATCTCGCCAACCATCGACCGTGAACGCCCTGTCGAAAGGCCACCGTGATGACGCGGACTAAAATCGAGTCTGCCCCCGAACAATCAACTTTTATCGAAAGACGCCGATGGCCCCGGACGCTGCAGGTTCCGTTCTATGAAACGATGGCGGACCGGCAGGAGCTGGCGTCGCTGCCATTTTCCACGGCCGATTCAGCTCCAGCCCACCAATTTTCGGCATGGCAAGACCATATGGCACCATTGGTCGATACTTATCTGCCCGAGGCCGCCCGACCGGGTGATTGCTTTGCGGCAAAGCAAACCGTCTGGAATCTCGAAGGGGTCCTGCTGATACAGCAGGAAACTGCCCCATTCCGCTACGAGCGCTCGGCCGAAAAAGTGCGCTTTAGCGCCATAGATCATTGGCAGATCACATTCCTGCGCACAGGCAAGACATGGACCAGCGTCAACGGGCATGTCGTCGAAAACGAACCTGGCATGATGGAGATCCGCGCGCTTGGCTGCCCTTTCTATGGCCGCACGATAAGCGCTCAATCGGTGACCCTGATACTACCCTGCGATCTCTTTGCCGACCATGGCGGCCTGCCGGGCACAAGCAATAACGTCGTGCTCGGCGGAGCGCGTGTCAAACTCGTGTCCAGCTACGTCTCATTTCTCGAGGCCAATCTCGGCCGATTGACGAAAGATGATTTGCATGGCGTGCGTCAACAGCTTGAGGAGATGATCTTCCATAGCGTCGCGCCGCTGGTGAATGGCCAAATGAACGGCGATAGCGCCTCGGAAATCGGACTGATGGCCAAGGCCCGCCGCTTCATACAGAACAATCTCGGCTCGCCGGACCTCACTCCCGAGGCCGTGAGCCGTGAACTGGCGATCTCGCGGACCAGGCTCTACGAGCTGTTCCAAGCATCAGGCGGCGTGCTGAACTACATACGCAGAAGGCGACTTCTGGCGGCGCGCGCCGCGCTTGCCGATATGAGCAACGGTCACAAGATTGCGGATATCGCCAGCGCATTCGGCTTCGAATCCGCAGCCAATTTCAGCAGAGCCTTCACGCATGAATTCCGCTACAGCCCCAGCGAAGTCCGCAGACACTCCGGGGAGTGCAAAACGGAACATCTGCGATCGATGGCGGAGACACCCAGCTTCGGCGATTGGCTCAACACACTTGGTCTTTGATGCTCGCCGGCCGTTCCGCATCACGCAGCGACGCACGTTGTTGCGATAATGTCTCCGGGTCAGGCAACACCGTGATCGCTACCACCCATCCGTTTCCGCAATCAGAGCGCGGTCCTCCGCGCCTCCATCCATCGACGGTACTGCCTGGCGCGGCATTTCGCTTTGGCTTGCGCCAGAACAAGCGCCCACCCCGGCAAGACGCCGGGAGCCGTGCGGCGTTGTCGGCTGAGGCGGACGAGCTGGTATTTGACGGCAGCCATATGTGCCGAGGCCGCAAGAGGCTTGTTTTTCCATCTGATCGGCCTGAGTTGAGGAACTTCGGGCAGGCCGCGTTGCCAGTTGCGAGGCAGGTCCGGCTCAATGGCGAGCGCCGTGGCAATGCCCGCGATCGCAACGCCGCTGTCGACCACCTGCTCTGCCACCTCGCGTCGTCTTATGCCGCCGGTCACCATCAAAGGCATACCCGCAACATCGAGGATATCGCGCGCAAATTCGAGGAAATAGGCTTCGCGGGCAAGCATTCGCTCGTCCCGAGCCGTCCCCATCATTGCCGGCGCTTCATAGCTGCCGCCGGAAAGCTCGACCATGTCGACATTCAGGGCGCCCAGCATCGCGACAACGGACCGCGCATCCTCAGGCGAAAAGCCGCCACGCTGGAAATCGGCGGAGTTGAGCTTGACCGCCACGACAAAACCGGGCGCGACCGCCGCCCGCACCGCGCGCACGATATCGAGCAACAGGCGCGCCCGGTTCTCCAGACTTCCGCCCCACCGATCCGTGCGGCGGTTGGACAATGGCGAAAGAAACTGGCTGACGAGATATCCATGCGCGGCATGTATCTCGACCCCGTTAAAGCCGGCACGCTCCGCCAGAACGGCCGTATTCACAAAACGATCTTCCACCTCGGCTATGTCAGCAACCGTCATGGCGCGCGGCACGGGAAATTGCTTTGACAGGGCGCCGATATCCACTGCAACAGCAGAAGGCGCCAGCGTGCCCTGCCCGAGCGCCGCGGGCATCTGATGTCCGGGGTGATTGATCTGCATCAGCATCTGCGCGCCATGAGAACGGCCTGTCGCAGCCCAGGCCCTGAAGCGATCGAGATGCCGATCGTCTTCAAGCACGACACCACCGGGCCCAGTCATCGCGCGGGCATCGATCATGACGTTTCCGGTGATGATCAACCCCGCCCCTCCTTTCGCCCATGCCTGATAGAGACGCATCAGGTCTGCGGAAGGCGCATGGTCGTTGTCGGCCATGTTCTCTTCCATCGCTGCCTTGGCGATGCGATTTGGTACAATGACGCCATTGGGCAGCGCCAGCGGGGAAAACAGGGACATGAATGCACTCCTAAAACCATTTGCGCGCACCATAACCTTTGAGTTAACTTTAAGGTCAATACCCAATTTCGCGAGGATTTGGCATGAACATCGGAGAACTGGCGAAACGCACCGGCCTCACCACGTCGCGGATCCGTTTCTATGAAAGCGCCGGCCTGCTGAAAGTTGTCGAACGCAGGCCCAACGGCTACCGGAGCTATCCGTCCGAAGCGGCTTTGATGCTTGAGCTGATCACGACGGCGCAAAAGGCGGGCTTCAGCCTCGATGAAATCCGGCTGCTTCTGCCACCGGATCTCAAGCAATGGAATCATGAAGCTCTGCTGGAGGCGCTGCAGCAAAAGGTGACGGATATTGAGGCGCTCGAAACGCGGCTGGTTCAAACCAAGGCACAACTCGTTACGCTCATCGGCGACATCAAAGCGAGGCCAGGAGACATCGACTGTGCCGCCAATGCGCAAAGGGTCTTGTCACGCGTCTTTGGTCGGGAGGTCGAGATGCCAGCCATGATCACCCATGACACCAAGCGCCTCGGCAAGACAAGTCAGCGGCCGTCAACCAAAGGCCGCTAGATATGCGTCTGCGCTTTTCTTTGAACAGCGCAAACACTCAATCTTCCCGATCCAATCGCTTACCTCACATTTCGAGCGGAGAGCCGACAGGTCTTTCCAGCGAGTGCTCCTGGCACACTGTATCAACGCCGCTCCTCGGCTGGCGGCACCTTCATCACGCGGAATAAGAATTTGGCGGGAGCGATACAGTCCGAGGGATGCAAGACACGCAAGCTTCCATTTTCAACATTGACAGCATGCTGTCAAATATGCATTTTGGCGCCATGCTTTCCAAGGAGCCCGCAATGCATGCTAACGTCTTGATATCGAGGGAAAAGATCGAAGGTCCGCAGGGAGAACTTGCAGTTTACCGATCCGGCAGAGGCCCTCGCGTTCTTTTTCTCCATGCTGATTGCGGTCGTTCCGATCAATGGCGCGAAGTCATCAATCTGATTTCCGCTGAGTTCGAGACGTGCGCAATCGATTTTCGGGGGCATGGCCATTCGGCAGCTGCTGCAAACCAGGACTATAGTTTCTCAGCGCGCGCCGAGGATGCACTTGCCGTAGTCGACGCACTTGGATGGGATCGCTTCCTCATCGTCGCGCATAGTGGTGGCGGTGCAGCAGCGTTGGCTTTGGCCGGCTCTCATCCGGAGCGCGTGCGAGGGCTACTCCTCATCGATCCCGTAACGGATCCAAGCAGCGTCCCGCAAGAGGTGATGGCGGCAATAGTCGCGGGTCTAAGCGGCCCGGACAGTCTTGCGTTTCTCAAACAATATTACTCGACCATCAACGGTGCCGACGAAGCGGTCCGGACGCGAGTTCTCGCGGATGCCGATGTAACGACCCCGGAATCGCGAGCAGGCGTTGGCAAGGCGGTGGCCGAATGGCATGCCGGAGAGGCACTTGATGCCTATCAGGGTCCGCTATTCATCGTAGGTGCCGATGCAACCGATGGTCCGAGCGCGCTCTATGCGCTCCGCCCCTGCATTCCGCACGTGGTAGCCCACGGCACCGGCCATTGGCTCCAGATTGAACGGCCCGAGCTGGTCGCCGACAACCTCAGGAACTTGGCGAAGCGAACAGAAACTTAAGAGGGCGACATGCGAACACCTGAAGGCGATGCGCTCACGGAACTGGTCCTAGCTGTTTTCCGCCTTAACGGAAATCTCCTGAAAGCGGCGGAAGGTATCGCTGTCCCGGTGGGGCTGACCGTCGCCCGATGGCAGGTCATCGGCGCCGTGATCGAGGCACCAGGGACGGTCGCGGATATTGCGCGGAAAATGGGCTTGGCACGTCAAAGCGTACAGCGATTGGCCGATGTTCTCGTCGCCGAGGGGATGTTGGAGTGCCGCGACAATCCGGCTCACAAACGCGCGAAATTGATCCAGATCACGGAACGGGGACGATCCGCAATCGCACGCATCGCTCCTCGGCAGCATCGATGGGCCGATGAGGCAAGCAAAGGCCTTTCGCGAGAGCGGCTGCTTGACGCGCTGGAGTTAATACGCGATGTGTCTCAGCGCATCGAGGCATTGGACTCAGGCGAGCCCTGATCTTCGTGACACAACCCTGAAGGGAGCGCCTGCGGGGGTTGAGGGCTTCGCTCCGATCCTGCCGAACTTTTCCCGTGTTTCAGGCCAGCCGGCCGCCTGCCGATTAACCACTATCGATTTCCCGACAGCCCCACGCCCGCGCAAAGCCAAAGCACCGTGGCATTCCACCCTCATAGATCATCGGTTGAAATGAATTATCTGATTGAACTGTCTTCCATACATGCCGCTGCAGCCCGGATAGGTGGAGCGATCATCCATACCGCCACCATTCTGAGCCCCGGCCTCTCTGCCAAAATCCAGCGGCCGGTCTATCTGAAACTGGAAAACACCCAGATCGGTGGCTCGTTCAAGGCCCGTGGCGTCCTGAACAAGTTTGCCAGTCTCGAGGCGGAACTATCCTCGAAGCGATTTGTAGCGGTCAGTGGCGGCAATTTCGGCATCGCCGTGGCACAGGCCGCCAGCAAGCTCGGCGCCGATGTCACGATCGTCATGCCTCAGTCGGCGCCAGCCTCGTCTATTGAAAAAATTCGCACTCTTGGCCTCCCGGTCATCGTGACAGGCAACGTCAATGACGCCTTTGCGCATGCGGAACACATGGCACAGCAAGGATATGTTGTGCTTGATGATTGCGCCGATACCGCGATCGCCGAAGGGCACGGCACGCTGGCGCTAGAGTTCATCGAGGACTGCCCGCAACTGACCGATGTCTTCGTCGCCGTAGGTGGTGGTGCGATGCTGGCGGGAGTTGCCACTGCGCTGAAAAAACGAAAGCCGGAAATTCGGATCTGGGGCGTAGAGACCGCCGGAGCGAATTCAATGGATCAAGCCCTGCGTCTTGGAAGGCCGGTGGAGATCGAAGTCAGCTCCATCATTTCGACCCTCGGAGTTCCTGCTGTAAGCGAGCTGATGCTTCGCCACGCGCAAGCCTATGTCGAGGAAATGGTTGTGGTCTCCGATCGGGACGCTGTCGAAGGGATGGTTTCCTTTGGAGAGGATGGCAAGCAATGGGTCGAGCTCGCATCAGGCGCCCTTGTCGCAGCAGCCGTGAAGATTGCACCAAGACTGCCGCCGGACGCGACGATTGGAATGATCGTCTGCGGAGGGAATATTTCCGCTCAGGACATGCAGAGATGGATCGCTTCCTTGCAGACGCAATAATCGCGTAAACGCGACGCGGCAGCGAGGTGCTTTTCCAACGTTGATCCGCATGCCCGATGGACGGTTACGGTGGGCGAACGCTTTGACCCGGGTGTGCGCTTGACAGGCTCAACACGCGGACTATGGGGGACTATCCACTTCTGAGGAGATCATCGTGAAAGCGCTCGCATCATTCTCGGCCTTCGTCGGCAAGACGTTCGCCCTATGGGTCATCTTGTTTGCCGTTCTCGGTTTCCTTTTGCCCGACGTCTTCAAGCAGGTCGCGCCTTACATCGTCATCCTGCTGGGTATCATCATGTTTGGCATGGGATTGACGATCTCCCTCGACGATTTCAGGGAACTCGGCAGGCGCCCCGTTGAAGTCGCCATTGGCGTTGTTGCCCATTTCGCCATCATGCCGGCTTTGGCTCTCCTGCTGACACGCATCATTCCCATGCCGCCGGAAGTCGCAGCCGGCGTCATCCTCGTCGGCTGCTGCCCCGGCGGCACGTCCAGCAATGTCATGACCTATCTTGCCAAGGGTGACGTGGCGCTCAGCGTTGCCTGCACCAGCGTCACGACGCTTGCAGCCCCGATCGTCACCCCCTTCCTCGTCTGGATGTTTGCCAGCCAGTATCTGCCGGTCAACGCGTGGGCCATGTTCATCGGTATCCTGCAGGTCATCATCCTGCCGCTGGCTCTCGGCTTCCTGGCGCAGAAGCTTCTGCCTCGCCTGGTCCGTGCAGCCACTCCGATACTCCCTCTCGTCAGCGTTGTTGGCATCGTGCTGATCGTTGCGGCGGTCGTCGGCGTCAGCAAGGGCGCGATCGCCCAGTCCGGCCTGCTCATCTTTGCAGTCGTCGTCCTGCATAATGGCCTGGGCTATCTCCTCGGCTTCTTTGCCGCCAAGGCTTTCGGCCTCAATCTCTACAAGCGCAAGGCGCTGGCGATCGAGGTCGGGATGCAGAACAGCGGATTGGGAGCGGCGCTTGCCACGGCCTATTTTTCGCCGCTCGCGGCCGTGCCCAGCGCAATTTTCAGCGTCTGGCACAACATTTCAGGCGCATTGATCGCCAACTATTTTTCCGGACGTGAGGACGATAGCGAAGAGAAATCCATCGTCCTCGAATGACGGAAGCAGGCAGATGGAGCGGTCGATCGGCTAAGCTCTCTCGATCGCACCATCTGAATGAACGGATGTAAGCAAAGCGCTGGTCAAATCGGCGGAGATTGGACATGGATCCGGCGTCCGCCCGCTCTGGCGGGCGTAGCGGGCTGATCGATGCACGATCAGCCGAACTTCGGATTTTCCCTTCGACATCCAGCTTAGGCTCAAGATTGCACAACGACTCGCCTTCGTTCAACCGACGGAGCGTGAATACGGTCGATTGGAGGTCATTCCCAATCGTCAAGATGTCTGACGAAACCGTCGTTACTGCCCGGCAGATGTGGGCGCTAACGTCAGCGGTATTGTCATCAGGGAATGAAGTTAATGTTGAACGATCCGCGCTCCCACGGCCTGTGGGAACTTACGGCGCCCGCCGCTCCGCAAACAGAGCAGCTCGCCGGCGACTTGACCGCCGACGTCGTGGTTGTCGGCGCAGGCTTCTGTGGCTTGTCCACCGCACTCCATCTTGCGGAACGCGGCGTCAACGTGGCGGTGATGGAGGCAACGGAAATCGGTTTCGGCGCCGCAGGGCGGAATGTCGGCCTGGTCAATGGCGGCATGTGGGTTATGCCGGACGACATTCCGAAGGTGTTGGGCCCGCAACATGGGGAGCGCGCATTACGGCTTCTCGGCGATGCTCCCCTTCTCGTTCGAGACGTCGTCGACAAGTATGAGATCGACTGTGAGCTGGAAAGGAACGGAACCCTTCACTTGGCCGTCGGCGACGCAGGCGTGAGTGAACTTCGCGAGCGCCATCGTCAGTGGACGGCACGCGGCGCTCCGCTGGAGTTGCTCGACGCCACGGAGACGCAGCGACGCGTCGGCTCCTCGGCCTACGCAGCCTCGTTGTTCGATCCGAGGGCAGGCACCATTCAGCCGCTTGCCTATGTGCGAGGCCTGGCGAAAGCCGCTATCCAAAATCGTGTGCGCATCTTCACCAACAGCCCCGCACTTCGAACCGAGCGAAGCGGCGCAAGCTGGAAGGTCTCGTCCAGTCGCGGCTCAATCAGCGGCAAATGGATTGTCGTCGCAACCGATGCCTATTCGGTTGGCCCATGGGCATCCGTCCGCCGGGAGCAAGTCCACCTGCCCTATTTCAACCTCGCGACGCCGCCATTGTCCGCCAATCTTCGGGCGTCGATCCTGCCGGGTTTGGAAGGATGCTGGGACACAAAGGAAATCCTGTCGTCGTTCCGGATGGACCGAAAGGGCCGGCTGGTTTTCGGAAGCGTCGGCGCGCTGCGCAATGGCGGTCACGCCGTCCATACCGCATGGGCGAAGCGGGCGATGTCGCGCATTTTCCCGCAGCTTGCCAATATCGAATTCGAAGCAGCATGGTATGGTAAGATCGGCATGACATCGGATGCCGTGCCGCGTTTTCATGAATTCGACGAGAACATCGTTGGCTTCTCCGGCTTCAATGGCCGCGGCATCGCGCCCGGAACGACCTTTGGAAAGACCCTCGCGGCCTTTGTCTCCGGCGATATCAGCCTGGAGACCATGCCTCTTCCGTCGTTGAAGCTGGAAACCTCACGCATCAGAGTGCTACAGGAATCCTACTACGAAGCCGGAGCGCAGATTGCGCATCTTGCCACGGAGCGGTTCTGATAAGGGCGGAGCCGGTCCGGCAGCGTCTTTTTGAAGGAACCATAGCTCATGCAAGTGCCGCGCCGCTTTCTTCCCTCGCTGTCACTCCTTGCGGCATTCGAGGCCGCGGCAAGGACCGGAAGCGTGACAGCAGCAGCCAAGGAGCTGGATCTCACGCAGAGCGCGGTGAGCCGACAGATTAGAGCTCTCGAGGAGCAACTCGGCGTCGAGT
Organism: Rhizobium sp. ASV8; assembly: GCF_016429255.1. Lineage (GTDB taxonomy): Bacteria > Pseudomonadota > Alphaproteobacteria > Rhizobiales > Rhizobiaceae > Rhizobium. The sequence goes on along the minus strand of NZ_JAELUG010000036.1, from coordinate 35,032 downwards.
TGTTTCATCGGGAGAGGCAGACCATCCGCCTCACGGTCGGCGGCGACGCCTATGTTCGTGAAATTCGCGATGCACTGCGCAAGATCAGCACGGCGTCGCTTAACCTCCGGGCAAACCCCCATGGCGGTATGCTGACACTGGCCATCCTGCCGACCTTCGGCACGCGCTGGCTCGCCCCACGGCTCCCGCGTTTCCTTTCGACCAATCCGGGGATTACCGTCAATCTGGTCACCCGGTTCAGCATATTCGACTTCCGTCTGGAGCCAGTCGACGCAGCGATCCACTTCGGCGCAGCTCACTGGCCAGGTGGCGAATTGGCTCTGTTGCGCGACGAGACGGTTATTCCGGCCTGCAATCCGCAGATGCGGGATGAATATCGCTTCCAGGAAGCAGCAGACATCCGCAAGGCGCCGCTGTTGCATCTCACCACCCGTCCGGATGCCTGGGAACGATGGATGGAACTCAATGGCGTCCCCTCCGATGCCGTCCACGGAATGCTTTTCGATCAGTTCGCCACCGCGGCACAGGCCGCCATGGTCGGATTGGGTGTCGCGCTGCTGCCGGAGTTCCTGATCGAGGAGGAGCTTGCCGCAGGTCGGCTTGTCGCCGCAATCGACCTTCCCATGAAAAGTTCGGAATCCTACTACCTTGCCTGGCCGAAAGATCGGGAAACGCACCCTCCGCTTGCCGCTTTCCGCCGATGGCTACTCGAAGAATGCCGGCGCTGAACCGACGCCATCTGCGCTTGAACACCCGACTTCCTCAACCTCACGCCACAAGAGCCCGGCCAGGCGACAGACCCCGTCAACGATCGTGACGCGCCCGGCTGTGCGGTCAAGCGTTGCATCGTCGCTCTCCATGTCATGGGTACTCTTCCTTCATTCTTGCCAGGCATGAGGTTAGTACAAGTTAGAGCAATATCTCCCACACCTTGAACAGTATCATGCGCTCACAAGACGAAGGCTGACCTCCGAAACGTGAGATAAATCGATGAATGCAAAGCAAGCCGGTGCCCCCTCGATACCGCTCTACTCGCCGGAAGCAACGGCATCCGCGCTTCGTTTCAGCGATCTGATACCAGCCCTGCGAGACGCGTTTGCGCAAGGCGCCGAAGTGCCGTTGCGCCATCAGCACCAGCTCCTTCAAAAGAACGGAACCCATGCAACGCTTTTGCTGATGCCGGCATGGCAGTCACGCGGCGAATTCATGGGCATCAAGATCGTTACGGTCTACCCAGGCAACGCAGAACGGAACTTGCCCGGACTACATTCGACATATCTGCTGTGTGACGCAGAGACCGGTCGACATCTCGCATTGATCGACGGCAACCAGATCACAATCAGACGGACAGTTGCCGTCGCCGCGCTTGGCGCATCGTTTCTGGCAAGGAGGCAGGCGCGCAACCTGTTGGTCGTCGGCGCTGGACGGGTGGGATCTATGGTTCCCTATGCCTTCAATGAAGTACGCCCATTAGAGGCAGTACGAGTATGGGATATTGATCGCGCAAACAGCGAAAGGCTGACCGAGCGGCTTGTCGCCGATGGCTTCAAAGCGACGATCGCCGACGATTTGGAAGCAGCAGCTCGTGCGTCCGATATCATCAGTTGTGCTACCCTATCCAGCGAGCCGTTGATCAGATTTGAGTGGCTTTCTCCCGGGACGCACCTTGATTTGATCGGCAGCTTCACCCCGACCATGCGGGAAGCTGACGATGCGTGCTTTGTTGAAGGCACAGTTTACATCGATTCTCCCGATGCGCTTGCTGAATCTGGAGATCTGCTTCAACCGATCAAGGCCGGCATCTTCAAGCCGTCTGACATCGTCGGAACCCTCTCAGAGCTATGCCAAGGAAAGATAGAAGCTCGCAGCACTGACGAGCAAGTAACCGTGTTCAAGGCTGTCGGAACAGGTCTGTCAGATCTGGCCGCCGGTTCGCTTGCATATCGAAGCCTGCAGGCACTTGCCTAGCTTGATGATCGCATTCGTACCACTGACACAGCTTTGCTGCCTCCGCACGACAGCCAGCAGCACTCAATCGCAACGCGACGGGATAGGCGCGTTGACCGATTGATGTACTCGAGGTGCTCGCCTGAAGCCACAGAAAGGCCTCATGCGTTTGTCCGGCGAAGCTAAACGTCTCTATTTTATGTGCCCGGTAAACTGCTCGTACAGAGAAGAGACCTTGTTCATTCTATCCTCGACCGAGGCGCCGATCTCGTTGAGGATGTCGTTTAGAAGCAGATTTCCGAGAACAGCCATCATTGCGGTCGAGTCCCAGAACAATCCAAGAGCCGTCGGGACGTGGAATGTCTCTGCGGCAACCTCCGCGCTCCAATGGCAATAGGGATCGGTAAAGATGGTTACAGGAATCCCAAGCGCATTTGCTTCCCGCGCCAGGACAACCGATAGTGTCGAATATCGTCTGGCATCGAACAGGACGAGCGCGGCGTTCTTGTTGTTTGCAAGCAGGAGTTCGTGGAAATTGCCGTTCGTGATATCGAGCATGGTGACGCCATCACGCAGATATTGCAGCTGATTGCCGAAATACTGCGCAAGGCCGCGCTCCGTTTGAAATCCAACGACGAAGACCTGTTTGACTTTGGCAAGCCGTTTCGCAGCGCGCTTCCATTCCGCGGTCTGGCTGAATTCATGAATATGAACCAGCGCTGCAATTTCCTTTTCGAGGATTTTCGCCGACGTATCTCCGGCCTTGCTTTGATCGACAAAGTCCTTCAGCCGATCGCCGACCAGCCATGGTGAATTGCCGATCGACTCTCCAAGCTCGTTTTTCAGCTCCTTGAAGCTCTTATAGCCGAGCTTGCGGCAGAACCGCCCGATGGTGATCTCGCTCACGCCGATTTTTTCCGCGAGCGTCGCCGCGATCTCAAAAGGAAGCGAATTGAGATTGGTGAGCATGTAATTCGCGATCTGCTTCTCCGCAACGGTCGCGCCCTCAAGGCTGGCTTTCAAGCGCTCACGGATCGCTTCAGACATCAATACTCCTCAATCGAGCTGGTTTTCTCCGGTTATATTGAAACGGTCTTGGAATTGAAACAATTTCCGGCGCATCCCCGCCACCCGCTCACGTAAACCGTTCCACGAGTGGCGAGGATCGCATCTACCGGTTGTCAGGGTCCGCTTCGATCGAGAAGCCCGTGACCTCGCCGGCTTCGTTGCTGCGAACATCCAGAAGGCGCGTGTCTCCAGACCGTCCAATTCTGTAGGTCGAAAGAAGGCCCTCATCCTCTGCGATCCGTTCCACAAGAGCCGGCGTCCCTTCGTACCAATTGTCCGGTAGCGAAGCCTTTAGGTCTTCTACCGTTTCGGTCGAAACGACAGCCTCCATGCCCGCGGTCGGGATACCCCGTATGAGAGCCTGGAAATTCCGCCACGCCGAAGCCGAAAACTCCGCCCTTTCGTCATGAATGGGCCGCAGTGGCGGTGGCTGCAATCTCGGATCGACCAATCCGGCAACGGCCCGGACGATCACCTCGGGGCTGCTGTGTCCGGAATCAAGATTGGTCAGTGCGACAACCGTTAACCCGCTGTCGACATAGCGTGCGAACGATGTCGCAAAGCCCTGCCAGGCGCCATTGTGACCGATGACACGATGGCCGCTCACAAACGCGATCCTCCATCCCAGACCATATCCCTCGGCCGAGGATATCCCGGCGACGGGATAAGGCGTCCACATTTGCCGTATTGATTTTTGCGAGATGAGGCTCTCTCCATAAAGCGCCCTGTCCCAGCGCTCCAGATCCCGGATGGTGAAATACATCGCCCCGTCCGCAGTCGAATTGAAGGTGGGAGACACCCATGCCTGATTGCGGAGTGTTCCGCCGACCATCTCGTATCCGGCTGACCGGTTCGGTACGATATCGAGATCGGAGATAATCCGCGTCGAGCTCATCCCCAACGGCTTGAAAATCCTCTCATGGAAGAATTCGCCATAGGATTGGCCTGTGATCCGGCGGATCAGGGCGCCAAGAAGAACGAAATTTGTGTTTTCATAGGCCCAACCTTCGCCGCCCTGAAAGTCAATCGGCAGGCTGGCAATACGCTCGACCAGTTCGTCCTCCGAAAAATCCTGACGGATGTCGAAAAGGCCTCCGGGGCGCTGCAACTCAGGCGTATCGAAGGACGAGAGCCCCGACGTGTGCGACAGAAGATTACCGATCTTTATCGGTCGCCAATTGGCTCCTCCGGCCGGTAGATAATCGGCCAAGCTGTCATCCAGATGAAGCCTGCCTTCCTCGACGAGCATCATGATCGCAACGGCGAGGAAGGATTTGCCCATCGAACCCGACTGCAGGACGCTGTCTGCGGTCATCGGCGTCCCGAGTTCGACATTCGACAGGCCATACCCTTTGGCAAGGATAGCAGCTCCGTCTTTGAAAATGCCAAGGGCAAGGCCTGGAACGCGCTGCCGCGCCATTTCTGCCGAAACATATCGATCGATCGCAGCGTGATTCAGGGGAGCGTCGGCACCAATTTCCACATAGGACATGAACTGTCTCCTTCGAGGATAAGACAATAAGAGGTTGAACCTTGGACTTAATCTCTTTCAAGAAAACCGCGTGATCGCGTAGGGACCGGGATCGGTGAAAGGAACCTGCCCCGTCATCATTTCTGCCAGCAAACGACCAGTGACCGGCCCAAGCGTCAGGCCATGATGATTGTGCCCGAAAGCCAACCACAGGTTCTTGTGCTTTCCGGCGCTGCCGATCACTGGCCGCATATCGGCCAGACATGGGCGCGATCCCATCCAGGGCCGCGCTTCGATACGCCGATCAAGCGGGAATGTTCGCCGCGCCAGCGGCTCGGCGGCATTCAGCTGCGAGTAGTTTGGAGAACTGTCGCGGGGCGCAAATTCGATGCCTGTCGCCAAACGGATCCCCTGACGCATTGGAGCCAACAGATATCCTCCATCGATGTCGACGACAGGGTGATTGAGCTTTGCCTCGCCTTTTGGCTCGTAATGGACGTGGTAGCCGCGCTTGACGGCGAAGGGCAATCGGTAACCGAGTCCGCGCAACAGATCGGCAGACCATGGACCAAGCGCAACCACAGTGTCACGCGCAAAAATGCCGCCGGTCTCGCCGTCGACCCGCCATCCATTGTTCTCCTGTCGCAATGTCCGAGCGTCTGCCTTGCAGACACCGCCACCACCTCGGACAAACAGGGATGCATAGCTCTTCACCAAGCCGCCGGGATCATCCACTGTCGCGGGGTCCCGCCAATGAATTCCACCCACCAGATCACCACTCAGATCCGGTTCGCGCCTGCGAAGATCCTTTGCGCCGAGGACCTCGTAGCAAAGATCATAGGGAGCCATGGACGTCGCGGCGCGCAGCGCCTTTTCAAACGAAGCCTCGCTGCGAAATGCCTCGATCCATCCTTCCTTGCGCAGTGAATTTGCGGCGCCGGCCTCCTTTGCGAGAACGTCGTGTTCTGCAACACTTGCACGAATGAGCGGCCACATGTCGGTCGCGGCCTTTGCCAATCTCTCCGGCGCGGATTCGCGCCAGAACCGCCATAGCCATGGCGCAAGACGCGGCAGGTATGTCCAATCGAGCCGCACGTCCGCCGAACGATTAAAGGCATAGTGCAACAATGTTCTGAACTCACGCGGCGCACCGTAGGGCACGACGCTGGATCGTTCGATCAGTCCCGCATTGCCATAGCTCGTTTCCTCTCCCGGTTCCTTGCGATCGACGAGGATGACGGACCGGCCGCGCTTTTGAAGATGCAGCGCCACACACACACCGATAATGCCGGCACCGAGGACCAGGACGTCCGCCTGGCGCTCGTATCTATCTGCAACCATCAAATATTGCTCCCCGTCAGGAAGCGTCGATAAACAGCAAGAGCGATACTGATGTCTTCGATGCCCAACCCCATGGAACGAAAGAAGCTGGGCTTATTTGGATTGGCCATCCGAGCGCGGCTGCAAACCAGGTCGGCAAGGTCGCCCAGTATTTCATCCACCGACCAGCCCAACTCGCTGGCCAGGCGCATTTCCCCGGCAATCGCCGGCGTCGTCGTTCTTGCATCGCAGTAGACGTTGGATAAGGGGAGAAAGCTCGGCGCCACTTCGTGCGCACCCGCAACATTGGTACTGATCGACGTAACGAGCGTGCCCTTCGAAATCGCTTCACAATCGATCACCGGTTTTCCGGATGACGTGCATAGCATGACGACATCGGCGCCTTTGGCGATCGCAGTCCGGTCCGCGACAAACTCGATCCGCGAGGCGAGCGGCCCGAGCCTCGACAGGAGCTCGTCCTTACGACTTGCTATCTTCGGCGAAAAAATCCGGATTGTTTTCCAGTTTCTGAGTGGGAGTACCTGGCGCAGATGCGCAAGGGCGACGGGACCGCCGCCGACGATCGCCAAATTTTCCGCCGCATTCGAAGCAAGCAGATCGACCGCAAGCGCCGTGGTGGCAGCGGTGCGCTCGGTCGTGAGAACAAGCGAGTCGCAGAGGAAGAGCGGCATTCCCGTGCGCATGTCCATCAGCAATGTCGCCGCAGTAACCTTTGCGCGGTCGTCACCCACGATATAGGGCGAGAGCTTTGCGCCGAACACGCCTTCAGCTTCCAAAACGCCCGAATAGGTAATGAAGTCCCCTCGGTTCGCGGAAAATGCCGTCAAAGCCTGTGGTGGCTGGATCGCCTTCCCGTTGCCAAAAGCCGCAAACGTTTCTCGCATCACGGAGAGGAGATCAATGTCGGGAAGGAGCTTCATAACTCCCTCCTGATCGAGCCAGATCGGTGATTGACTATAGGGCATGTCTATTTCCTCACATGTCTGCGGCATCCTGCGTTTCAACAGAAAGCAGATGAGAAGGTTTTGGAGAGGGATCGGCGGCGAAGCTTCGTCGCCGAGAAGGCAGCAAGGCTGCGCCTTAGATCGGGTCGAGCGGGTAGATCGGCCGCGGCACGTTGCGATACGGCATCCGGGCATAATCCATCGTGCACAGCGCCCCGCTGTCGCAAACGATGATCTCGCCCGCGATCGGCGTGAAATCGGCGCGGAAGTGCTGCATCGACTTGAGGCCCACAACCTTGTAAGCCGTCGGTTCGATGCCAAAAGCCCTGAATTGCTGCTGATCGAGCATCTGCGAAGCTTCGCTCACGACGAGAACCGTCACGCCATCGATCACCACCACCGCCGTCGGGCCAAAGCTGAACGATAGTCCGCCCAGTTGCGCTCCGGTACCGACCAGATGCCCGTCGCTGAGCCCGATCAACTCGGCATCGACCTCCAATGGCCCCCCGCCGAAGCGCGGATCTGTCTTGCCGCCCAGTGAAATCCTGACCCTATCGCCGATCTGCGAACGGGAGAGCAACGCGACAGTCTCCGGATCCGCGACCGGTCCGAAGCAAGCGTTGCCAATCCCACTCTCCAGCAGAGCCGCAAGAAGGGCCGTGGCGTCGCCGTACCCCCCGGCGCCGGGATTGTCCGCATATTCCGCGATGATCAATGGCCGGGAGCCGTCATAGTTCTTTGCAAGTTGGGCAGCTTCCGCAGGCGTATAGAACCGGTTCAGAACCTGCGCGCGATTGTCCCAGATCTTGTCCGCCATCCGCTCGGCAAAGACCTTGTGTGGTGAGGCATCGCCATCATAGGTCACGACGACGGTCGGCCCAACCTCGGCAATATCAGCATTGGGAAAGGCGCCGTTGATGCTCGCGGCAAGAGCGCCTTCGGTTTTCTCGTGTGCCCGTGCCTCAGCGATCCAATCGATCATCGGTCCGATATCCGTACGCCCAGCATTGGCTTCCTCGAGCATGGGCCGGCGGACGAGCAGATTTTTCGGTGCAATGGACCCTGCCATGCTTTGCTGCAAGAGCTCTGCGGCATGTCGAGCGGTTTCGCGTATGTCGATATGGGGATAGGTCTTGAACGATACCGCGATGTCCGATAGCCGGCACATCTTCTCGGTGACGTTCGCGTGCGGATCCAGGGTTATTGCGATAGGGATTCGCCGGCTGGTCGCAGCTCTCAACCGTTCGAGCAACTCGCCTTCGCCGTCCTGCGAGAACTCCGTTACCATTGCGCCATGCAGGCCAAGCAGAATCCCGTCGAGCTTGTCCCCGAGTTCCCTCGCCTTCTCGACGATTTTCGCCGTAATGCGATCGAATGCGTCCCGCGTCACCGGTCCGGCCGGCTCGGCATCGGCACTTATGGTGTGGACCAGGTTCCAGCCATATTTGCGTGCTACATCGAGAAAGCCGGCCAACTCCGTATTGGCCTCGCCGCGGGCCGTGATGGCAGCCTCGCCTTCGTGAATTCCATGTGCAGCGAAGGCACGGTATTCGGTCTTGTTGACGTTGAACGTGTTCGTTTCATGGGCGAATTCCGCCGTTAAGACACAATAGCTCATTGCGCTTTCCTCCGTCGAATTGGGATAATGTGATCAGGCTCCTGCGTCCGGAGCTATGCCGGCGATCGTCCCGGTTCTGGTTCAGGCATCTAGGTAACCTCGGTTGTTTGCAATTCTCTGATTTGCAGGGTCAAAGTGCCGATTGACCTGTTTGTTGGAACTGCGGGCGACTTGCTGCCATCCACAGACCGGCTCTCCAGCATCTCCGTTCAGCGACAAGGCGCTACGCCACTGAGGCGACGGCGGCGCCGGTATGGTGACACGCCACGGTGTGCCCCGGCGCCGGCATTTGCGCCAGGGTTGGCTCTTGCGTCTCGCAAGCCGCCGTCGCCTGTCCGCAGCGTGCAAGGAAGGGGCAGCCCTTTGGTCGCGCATAACCGCTCGGTGCCTCACCCTCCAAACGTGAAATCATCCGGCGACTTCGGGGATCAGGTTCGAACACACTGTCCATCAGCATGCGCGTATAGGGATGGGTCGGCGCAGCCTGCTTTGGCAGAACCTCAACGATCCGTCCGGCATACATAACAATCGTCCGATCGCAGAAATAACGGACAAGGCTGAGATCATGGGAGATGAAAATATAGGTGAGCGCGAGGTCACGACGTAGCCGGTCAAGCAGATTGATGATTTGAGCCTGCACGGACACATCGAGCGACGCCGTTGGCTCGTCAAGCACCATCAAGGATGGATTGAGCGCGAGCGCACGCGCTATGCCGATGCGTTGCTTCTGCCCGCCGGACATCTGGTGGGGGTAACGGCGCGCCAAGGACGGATCGAGCCCGACCATATCCAGAAGCTCCGCAACGCGAGCCTCCTTTCGCTCCAAGGCAACGCCCTGCACGGCGAACGGCTCCAGCAAGGCTTCGCGGATCCTGAAGCGGGGGTCTATCGACGAATACGGGTCCTGAAATACCATCTGAAACTTCTGCCGAAGGCGCCGCAGCTCGCGTTTCGAGAACGACGCGACGTCGCGTCCCTCGAAATACACGCTACCGCTGCTCGGCGCCATCAGCCGCAGAATGAGCCTTGCCAAGGTCGACTTGCCGCAGCCGGACTCTCCGACGACACCGACGATTTCACCGCGCTCAACATTGAAGCTCACGTCGCGCACGGCAGTGAAGACATCGGCCTTCCGCCACATGTGTTTCGTCACGAATTGCCGGCTCAAGTTTTGGACGGACAGTATTTCAGTCATAAGGATTCCACCAAATGGCAAGCCACCCCCGCATGACCTTGTCCTTGACGAAACTCAGGGACGCGTTCGTGACAGATGGATTGGGATTTCCCGCAACGGGGATGGAAACTACATCCCTTCGGCAGGGCGACTGGGCTGGGCACCTGGCCGGGGATGCCAACCAGGGTTCCGGTCTGCATCGTGCTGCGTGGGATGCAGCGAATGAGCGCTTCGGTATACGGATGTCGAGGGGTCGCGAAAACAGCATGAACCGGCGAACGCTCGACAATCCGTCCGCAATACATGACAGCGACCTCATCACAGGTCTGAGCAACCACGCCCATGTCATGGGTAATCAATATCATTCCGAGACCGCGTTCTTTCACCAGCTCCACGAGGATACGCATGATCTGCGCCTGGACGGTTGCATCGAGAGCGGTCGTGGGTTCGTCGGCGATCAGCAGATCCGGCTCGGCAGCCAGGGCCATCGCGATGACGATCCTCTGCTTCATGCCGCCCGACAGCTGATGCGGATAGAGGCCGTACACCTTGACGGGGTCGGGGATGCGCACATCCTTCATGAGAGCGAGCGACCGTTCGACGGCCGCACGCCTGCTCAGACCGAGATGAAGCCGCGTGGCTTGGTCGATCTGTTTGCCGACAGTAATCAACGGGTCGAGCGAGGTCATCGGATTTTGAGTGATCAGGCCAATGCGCTTGCCGCGCAGGCGGCGTAACCGCTCTTCAGACATACTTGTCAGATCCTTGTCATTGAACAACACCCGACCGGACGCGATATGTCCTCCGACATATCCCAGGAGGCCGACGATGGCGGTCGCCGTAATCGATTTCCCCGATCCCGATTCTCCAACGAGACCGAGGATCTGCCCCTTGCGCACGCTGAGCGTGGCATCGCGGACTGCGGTGAACTGACCGAAGGCGATCTGCAGTTTTTCCACGGAAAGCAGCATCTATCCCTCCCTGGCGCCGTTGCGGAAATCGAGTGCCGCAATGAGAGCGTCTCCAACGACGTTGAGCGCGATGACGGTCAATGCCACGGCGCAACCGGGAATGATGATGACCCAGGGCGCAATAAACAGCTGTGCCGTTCCCGAGCTCATCATGGCCCCCCAGCTCGGCGTGGGCGGCTGGGCGCCAAGGCCAAAGAAGCCGAGGGTCGCCTCCAGAATGATTGCGTCACCGGTGGCGAGCATGGCAGCCACCAGAATGGGCGCGAGAGCATTGGGCAGCAAATGCCGGAAAAGAATATGGAAATTGCTTGCGCCAAGATTTATCGCCGCATCCACGTAGGCTTCCTTCTTGATCTGCATGACCTGGGTACGCGTCAACCGTGCGAATTGCGCGAGATAAGCGATTGCGATCGCCAGGATCACCCCTTGAAGGCCCGCGCCCACCACCGCAATCAGCATGAGCGCGATCAGCATCTCCGGGAAGGACCAGGTCAGGTCGATGACCGTCATGAGAATGCGGTCGGTCAGCCCGCCGAAATAGCCGGCAACGGATCCGAGAATGAGGCCGAGGAAAACCGAAAAGCCAACGGAAATCACGCTAACCGTCAGGGAGGTCTGCGCACCGACAATCATGCGGGAAAAGACATCGCGGCCGAATTCGTCGGTTCCGAAAACATGGGCCAGCGACGGCGCTTGATTCATGATGGCGATATCTTGGTCCTGATAGGAATACGGAGCGAGCCACGGCGCAAAAACCGCCCCGACGACCAGAAGCGCAAGAAAACTTGATGCGAACAGCGCCGGTAGAGAAAGCGGGAGATCGAAACGCGAAGCCGAGGATGCTGTATCTGTCACTTCGAATCCTCCCGCTGACGCGGATCCATCGCGGCCTGAGCGATATCGCCCAGGACTGTGCCGAGTATCACTGCCATTGCCAGCATCAGCAGGCATCCTTGAACAACAGGATAGTCGCGTTGATTGAGGGCGCGGATCAGCAGGGAGCCCAGGCCCGGACGGGCGAACACAACTTCGACCGTAATTGCACCGCCCAGGACCCAACCGATCCTCAATCCGAGAATGGCGATGACCGGAATGAGCGCATGACGCAAAATATGTCTGATGCGGATACTCTGCTCAGAGAGGCCCTTGGCGCGCAGAAGCATCACGAAATCCTGCCGGCCGATATCTATCATCGTCACCTTCGTCACGCGGGCGACCAACGCGACGCCGCCAAGTCCGGTGGCTACGACAGGTAGTATGAGCGAAGACCATCCGCGTGAGCCGGAAACCGGGACCCAGCCCAACCAAACGGCAAAGACGAGAATGAGCAGGAGCCCGAGCCAGAAGCTGGGAATGGTTGATCCTAGCAGGATGCCGGTCGTGATGCCGCTGTCGACCCGGGTGCCGTAAAAACGCGCCGCAATCACACCTGCGACGATGCCCGTCACCGCCGAAAACAGGAAAGCGGCGCCACCCAATATCAAGCTGTCAGGCAGGTTCTGCGCGATCAGCGCCGCGACCGCTCGCCCCTGAATGATCGAGGTTCCGAAATCCAGTGTCAGAACCTTCCGCATCCAGACGACGTATTGCTCGAGCAGACCTCGGTCCAGGCCATATTTGGTGATCATCTGCGCACGCATCGCCGGAGAAGAACCGGCGCGCAACAGGTTGTCGATCGGGTTACCCGGCACCATGTGGACGAGGAGGAACACCACCACCGACACCACGAAGAAGACAGGCACGACGGCAAGAAGCCGACGAAACACAAAAGATGTCATCGCACCCGCTCACACCAGCTTGGCATCAAGAAATGTGACGTTGCCGATCGCAGACTCCCGGATCCTTTCAGGCAAGACAAGCCTGCTTTGGTTCACAGAGATGGTCTTTTCGAATTCGTGCAGCGGCACGAAGACGAAATTGCCAAGAAGATTCTCGTGATATGCCCTGAATTTGCCGATCCGCTCTTGCCAGTTGCGTGCATGGGTCTCGGCATCACTGAGCAATTGTTCCGATTTCGGATCTTTCCAACGCGAGGCGTTGGGGGTCGGAATATTCCTCGCTGCAAAAAACCAGCTTAGAATATCCGCATTATCCCAATCGTAATGAGCAACTGCGAGCTGATGCTCCCCGCGCGTACGTGCGTCGCGCAGGCTGGCCATATCGTATAGGTTGACGTCAGCCGCCATGCCGACATTCTTGAGCTGAGATTGAATGATCTCCGCCATGCGCTTGTAGGCGGTTTCCGAAGAGGCCCCGAGCTTCACCCGCAACGGCACGCCGTCTTTCACACGAATTCCGTCTGCGCCAGCCTTCCAGCCCGCCTGATCCAGCAGCTGACGGGCTTTGCCTAGATCCTGGCGGATCAATAGCTTGGGGTCGACTTTCGATTCTTCCAGTGAAGATATCAGGAATTGATGGGCGGGGGAGCCGATACCATTGAAGACCGCTTTCACGATCGGCTCCTGGTCGATTGCCAGAGCGACGGCCTGCCGGACCAACGGGTCGGAAAAGAGCGGCGTACTCGTGTTGAATTCCAGATATGAGATGCCGGTCGGGGCGAAGTTGCGGACCTGGAATTGGCTGTTGGCCTTGAGTTGCGGCACGAACTCCGTCGGCACATCAAGAAGCATATCGACGCCGCCGGTATTCATTTCGAGAAACGCGGTCGATGCGTCGGAAATCTCGCGAAACACCAGGCGCTTGATCGTTGGCGCGGTCCTATTGACCGAAAGTTCGGTTCCCCAGGCATAGTCCTCGTTGGCGATGAGGACGGTTTCCTGGCCTACCGTAAAGCTTTCGAGCTTGTAGGCGCCTGTGCCGATGGCAACGGCGATGCCGTAATTCTCCCCCTCGGCATCATAAGCTTTTGGCGACGGAACCCCCATGAACGTAGAGGCCAGGTTGTACAGCAGATTAGGATCGGGGCGCTTCATTTCAAAGCGAACTGTATGATCATCAATGACGACGACCCGCTCTATTGCATTTGCCACTTGCTCATTCGGGCTGCCGGCGAATTTGGGTATCCACCATGCGATCGTCTGCGCATTGAAGGGTTCGCCATCATGGAACCGGACGTCTTGCCTGAGATGAAAGGTCCAGCTCAGCCCGTCCGGGGCCTCCTCCCAGGATGTCGCCAGATGAGGATAGTATTTGCGCTCGTCCGACAGCGCGACCAGGCGATCGTAAATCAGGTCCGCCGTCATATTGAGGAGCGTCGCTCTGATCGGGTCGTTGTGAGGAGCGCCCGTTTCTTCGCTCGAGAGCACGATTGTGGCAGCATCCTGCGCCGCAAGTGCAGCCCCACAGGGGAGAACGGCGGCAAGAACCAAAGCCGATGAAGACAGCAAGAAGGTACGGCGACGCATGACCTCTCCAATTTTTGATTGAGTTCCCGAATGCGCCTTGGGTGAATTTCACCCGGCGCTTTGTTCTTGTGTGAAAGCTATTATGAAATATTTCTGTCGTCAACGCCACAATGACAAAAAACGAACATCTTAGTTGCGGCACCTCTGTTGTGCCGCAGCGAAGATGTCTGACGACGACTTGCGCGCATGGAAAGCGCGCATCGTCCGCCTCCATACTAACGACCGCCTCTATGAAGCGCGACCAAGCCAGGACGCTTGAAGACTTGAGATCCGCGCCGGAAACGCGCCGGCGATCACCACGTTGGATGGGAGGCTGCAATGGATCGGATCGCCTGGGCACATGGCGGGCAATACCGACGAGACCCATGCCGGCCTTGAGGATATCGGAGCCTCCATCGACGTCGCCCCAGAGATATCAGCTCCGTGACAGGCCTAGCCCGCGAATTGGTAACATTACAAAATTGTTAGGGTGCTATTCATTTTCGGTTAATCCGGATTCGAATATCAAGGTCATGCGTAAACGCGCAGCATCACCCCCAATGCTTACGAGGTTCGACATGAAAAACCTGTTTCTCGCTTCCGCCGTTGCTCTGGCTTCGATCGTCGCCATCAGCACACCGTCTCAGGCAGCTCCGTACCATCGCCATCACCATCGCGATTGCGTCGTAAAGACGGTAAAGCACAAGGTTCACGGCCATTGGGTCGTCCGCAAGGAGCGCGTCTGCCGCTAACACCCCATCCGCATTCTTTCCGTTGATCATATCTTGACGGAACGGCCATAGCTGAGATGATCGGCTATGGCCTTCTTATTTTCTACCGCACATCAGCTGGGCCTGAAGCTGCTCGCGGGAAGGCCCCTTGCGCATCGCGGACTGGCTTTGACCAAGCGCCGGCTCACGGAACTCAGTCCAAAGACACGAAGCGATTTGCCGGGCCAGGTGGTGTTGGGGCTATTGATTGTCGAGCGCAACGCGCACGTCTTCAAATCAGCCCAGCATCTGCATCGACCCTAAGCCCAAAATATCGTTCAGCAAGGCAACTCCGACCCCGATGGCAACGAAGACGAGGCCGATCAGAAACAGGCGCCGCGAGCGGTCGTACTTCGCTGCGATCAGGGAATCGCGTGCAAGAAGGTCAGCCATCACCTTGACCTGGATAGAGATGCCGATCGTCAGCAATATCATCGGGATGATGTCGATGCGGCTCCAGTCGTTCGGGTTGGATAGCCAGCGGCCGATGAAATTCAGCGAGAAGCCGAGAATGATCCCCGCGGCCGTCAATGAGCCGTTGCGGAAGGTCGAGTCAATCTTCTCCTCTGAATCAAGATCAGGTTCAGGCATCGCGCTTCTCCGGATGGCATCCCCCAAAGAAAGGCAGAAGTGAAGGAAACAGGCAAGGCCCCGGCGTCCTGCTTCCCCACCGGATTGCTCCACCACCGGAAGTCAGTGACTTCCGGTGGTGGAAACGCTGTTGTTCACGTTGCAGCCCCGATGGCGGAACCGCGAGCGCTGGCGCGGAGCGCGTAATAAACCGCTCCACCGATGCCGACACCGAAGAACCAGCCATACGTCGCCCACCAGTCCGGCAGGATCGACGTGAACGTCGGCAAGATCGAAGAGAACAGCGCGCCGATGACAAGCGCTATGAAAGCATTCCTATGCCAGCCGTTCTGGAAGCGAAACTCGCCATTTTCCTGATAGAGCGCTGCGACGTTCAGCTCGCCCTTCCGGATCAGATAATAGTCCACCATCATGATCCCGAAGATCGGCCCCATGCTCGAGCCGATGAAGTTGACGAAATGCGCGGCACCCGTCTCCCACGGTGCGAAGGGGTAGAGTATCAGCGCGATCAGAGCCGCGATATAACCGCCGCGCTTGAAGCTGATCTGCCGGGGAAAGACATTCGAGAAGTCGAATGCCGGCGAGACGAAATTTGCCACCACGTTGATGCCAAGCGTTGCGACCGCGAAAGTCAATGCCGCCAGAAGCGCCAGGAACCAGCTGTCGAATTTCGCCGAAATCGCTTCCGGATGCAGAAGTACCTCGCCATAGACGGTGAAGGCAGCCGTTGTCGTCACTCCGGCGACAAGGCAGAAAGCAAGCAGGTTGATCGGCAGACCCCAGAGATTGCCCTTTCGCAAGGTCTTGGTGTCCTTGGCATAGCGCGAAAAATCGCAGAAATTCAGGTAGAGCGCGGCAAAATATGTGATCCACGTCGCAGCCACAGCCGCGAGCGCCGGAAAGGTTCCCGGCTCACCGGGAACGCCCGCGTCCTTGGTCTTTTCCAACAGCACATCGCGCGGAATTTCGCTGCCGAAGGAGAAGCTGCCTGCCTTGACCACCAGATAGATGGCAAGCACCAGCATCATGATCCACACGGCAGGACCGGCGAGGTCCTGAAACTTGCGCACCGTTTCCATGCCGCGCTGGATGATCAGGAGCTGCAGCGCCCAGACAACGACATAGCAAATGACCTCAAGCGTCGAATGGCCGAGCATGTGGCTGTTTTGATGGAAGGCGAGAATGCTCTCGTTGCGGATGAGCAGGGCGACGATCGCGCCCGAGGCAGCCGCAGTCTGCGCGCCATACCAGAAACACGCGACGATGGCGCGCACCAGCGCTGGTACATTGGCGCCGAAGGTGCCGAACGAGGCACGGGCGAGAACGGGGAATGGCACGCCCGTCTTCACGCCGGCGTTGCCGACCAGACTCATGAGAATAAATATGATCAGCGAGCCGATGCCGATCGCGATCACGAAGTTGATGAAACTGCCGCATAGCAGGAACAGGCTGGCGGCGAGATAATAGCCCCACAGGCTATGAACATCGGATGTCCACACATTGAAAATACTGAATGCGCCCCACTTCCTCTCCTCCGCGGGTGCCAGATCTTCATTGTGCAATGAAGGCGATGGATTTTGTATTGTCATTCCCCTCTCCCCATTTGCATGAGTCTATCGGACTCGCTCGTCAGCATGCTCCCAAACCACCCCTGTAGCAATTGCAATATGGGGCAATCCGGCACTCGCATCGGTAGCAATTGGATAGGGTGATCTTTCAACGGAGACGGATTGCACGGAGGCGCGTAGAAGTGTTTCCAACACGAATTTAGCTTCGCGTTCTCCGATCGAACGCAAGGCGATGGGAACGCTGGTCGCGTTTCGATCAACCTTGATCGACATGTATCGGCAATGAGCAGACGCATGAGCGGAGTGGTACCGCCACTCCGCTCATGCGATCCAACAGCCTAAGATCCGATTAGCGTTTCGCCGCCGTGAGCGCCTGTTTCAGGTCGGCAATGACATCGCTTGCGGCATGCAACCCGACATTCAGTCGGATCGTGCGGGCGCTGACGCCGAAGCGCGCGAAGACGTTTGTCTCGGGCGAGATGCTGAGCGCTGCCTTTGCCGGAACGACGAGGCTTTCGGGACCGCCCCAGCTGACGCCGATACGGATGAGGCGCAAGGCGTCGACAAAATCGGCCACGTCGATCTCGTCGGATACCTCGAAGGAAAACAATCCGCCGAAGCCACGAAAGGTGCGTTTTCCTGGATGATCCGCGAGTGCCGGATGCATGACATTGGTCACATCCCCATGCGCCTTAAGCGAGGATGCAACCTCAAGGGCGGCCCCATGATGGTGGCGCATGCGGAACGGCAGGGTCTCCAGATTGCGAAGGACGAGCCACGCCTCGAACGGCGCGAGCTTCGCACCCGTATAGGGGTAGATCTCGCTGTTGATGCGATCGATATGCGCCTTTGAACCGGCGACCAGACCCGCCACCGTGTCGCTCTGCCCGCCGAGGTATTTCGAGGCGGCATGGATGACGATATCGATGCCGACGGCAAGCGGGCTCTGGAAGAGCGGTGTCGCCCAGGAATTGTCGACCATTGTCACGACGCCATGACGGCGCGCAGCTTCGGCGATGGCGCTCAGATCCTGCACCTCGAACACCATGGAGGTCGGGTTTTCGAGATAGGCGAGCTTGGCGCCGGGAAGTGCCGCTATCATCGCTTCCGTATCGGCGCCGTCCACATAGTCGACGGCAACGCCAAAACGCTTCAGCACTTTTTCGAAGAAACGGAAGGCGTCGCTATAGACATGCCGCACGGTGACAATACGGTCGCCCGGTCCGACGAAAGCCAGGACCGCTGCCGCAATCGCACCCATACCGCTCGAAAAGGCGCGCGCCGCCTCGGCACCTTCCATCTCGGCGATCTTGCGCTCCAGAATGCGAACGGTCGGATTGTCGCCACGCGAATAGATCGGCTTTTTAGAACGGCCGGCAAAGACATCCTCCAGTTCCTTGTAGCTGTCGAACAGAAACAGCGATGTCTGATAGATCGGGGGCACCGCCGCATCGAAAGGATCATCGCGAGGCGGCATCAGCGCATCGGGAATAGCGGCTCGGTAGGCATCGAATCTCGGCGTCTCGTTCATGACGTATCTCTTTGGTCAGGAGTGAAGTGTCGATTGGCCGGCCAACCGCCTCGGCGCAGTAGCCGTCAGGTTCGCCAGCCGCTGGCATCACGCGCTGGCTCGCGGCAGCGAACCAAGCACAGCTTGGCCATCCTCATCGGAAAGGCCCGTCAGATCGGGCGACAGCAGCCGATCCATGAAGAAGCGCTCGCGCAGCAGCATGACCAGAAGCGCCTTCTTGTGCGGAAACTGGATGTGCTTGACCTTCGCGAAGCCGGAGCGGTCGAGATTGCGGATCTGCTGGGCGTGATGATGGATCGGCTCGCCGACGATGCGGCGCGTCCGCGCATCCGCCAGGAACATGTAATGCATCAGCGATGGCAGCCAGGCGCTGATAAAGGCTTTCCCGCGAAAATCGTCCTCGCCGATCGCCACATGCCAGCCGCGATCGAAGCCATCAGCTTCGTAGTGCGGCCCGATACGGTCCTCCTTCGCCCAATAGAGCTCGAAATAGCCAAAGGGCACACCACCGAACGTTCCGATCAGCGGGAGCGTGCGCGGGTCTGCGAGACGACTCGCAATGAAATCGCGGTGATAGGAAAGATCGCCGCTATCCTCCCATATGGCCGCCACCCTCGGATCGTTCATCCAGCGGTGAAAATGTCCGAGATCGGCATCGAGATCGGCGACATGAAAGCCAAGCTGCGTGTTCAACCAGGGAATGAAGCGGCTATAGACCCGACCGGCGGGCTTCGGCGGCCTTTGCGGATGATGGATGCCATTCGTCAAGACCGGTATTTCGGGATAGGCGGCGGGTGCGCTTCCAAGCCAGGACTTCGGCTGCTGGAAAAGGGATTCGGGGCGCACGATCAAATGGTCGCCGCTCCGTTCGATGGCGCCGGCGTCCGTAAGGCGCTTCACCAGACCATCATCCGCAAGCTCGATCGTGAAGGAGGGCAGTTGCGGATTGCAGGCCAGCACGGCTTCCGACACGGCATTGACGATATCCTCATCCGAAGCCGGAGAAACGGTCGCCGATATGTTGTCGAAAACCAACGGGTTACCGGCGGAACCTGGGAGATAGCCTGAAGCGACTTCGATCCCGTGATAAGAGACACGAAAGCCAGCGGATGACTGCCCTGAAGAGACGACAAGCGGTTGACCGAGGGCGAGTGCGTGGCTGGCAAAGCCCGAAATCGGCAAACGCAGATCACACGCCCCCGTCGCGGTCACCTCGCTCCTCAATGCCAAGGAAGCATCCATCTTATTCTCCATATTTTGAAAGCCGTTCCATCCCGGAACCGGAGGCTCGTCCCCGGCGCTCGTTCTGCAGCAACGAATGGCGCCCGAATAAATTCAAAATATTTCTGAGAATTCTTTTTCATTTTTCCGCTGAATTTCCGCCATTGCCGTTCGTCATGCAACCAAATCAACGAAATTTCCGAATTTTCGGATACATTGACAGCATAAAACCAGAATATTCGATCAATTAAACTCAATACCCATCGCGGATATTGAAAGTAATACACAATTGTATTTCCATTGATCGGCTATTCCCTTCAAGATTATAGGGAGATTTGCGAACCAATGACTGTTCACGATCGGAACGCAACGGCAGCAAATCACTCCGATTACATTGGCAAATGCTCGCTATCGCCCGCACAATCACGTATCTGGCAGCTGTCGGAGACCGGCAATGAAGTCGTCTATGGGCGGCAAATACTTGCCATTACCTTCCCTGCAATCTCTGCCGCGGCAGCGCGCGAGGCTCTTGCTGCCCTTTCGCATCAGCACCCACTCATCACATCGCAATTCGAGGCACGAGCAGGCGGTGCAGTTCAGCAGATCCTGAAGAGCGGCGGCGCGGTCGAGATCATCGAAGCGGACCTGCCAATCGGCGACAATCTTATCGATGCACTGGTGACAGCCGCCGCCGCTGAACGGGCTCGCGCAGTGGATCTGACGAGCGGCAATCCGGCTCGCTTCATTCTCCTCACGCAGAGCGGACGGGCAATCGGCGCCGTATTTTCCCTGCACGCCATCCTTGCCGACGCGGCAACGCTCGATCTGCTGGCAACGGATTTCCTACGCAATATCGATGGGAACCGCCCGGTAAGCCCGGCAGAAACCGCGCTCCCCGATGCGGCGCTTTGGATGGCTGGCAATGGCGCGCCGCGCAATCCGGCACCCGAGCTGGTCGATTTCTGGTTCCAACGGCTGACGGCGCAGGACAACATCGCATCGCTGCTCCAACAGACATCGACGGGAAGGAGCATTGTCGACGAAGGCTGGCTGGAGCATGTGCTTGAGGTTTCAGCGCCTGATCCACTTGCTCCCATGGCCTCCCCCCTGGACGCTTCGCGCGGCCTTCTCGCTGCTCTTGCGATCGTCCTGCGCCGCCATTCGGGCCATGGCGCGCAGAGGATCGGGTTGGTGACGCGGCCGGAAACACAAACGATTGCAGCACGCAACGAGGATGTGTTGGTCCTGACGGCCGAGCTAGATGGCGCCATGACGTTGGAAGATGTCCGCCAAGCCTTCGTCGAGGAAATCGAGGTCGCCGCACGACACAGCCTGTCCTTCGAGGCGCTTGCCGACGCTCTTCTGCGACGCGATGAGTCTTTCGATACGACCGGTCTCGTCAAAACGCTGCTCGATGTCCGCCCACCCTTGCGCCTTCGGGAGGCTAGCTCCAACATAGATGGCATCCACAGCCCCATAGAGCCTCAGGCTCGCCGCGACGCCGAACTGGTCGTCACCGTTCTCCCGGCATTCGGCGGCAAGCTTCGTCTGAGCTTCGGCTTCGACCCGCAAAAATACGAGCGCGGACAGATTGGCCGTCTGGCGGATGATTTCGCTGTCGCGCTTGCAAGGCTTGGCAACGATCCGAGCGTGCAGATCAAGCACGTTCCATTCGTCTCGGCTGAGGAGCTGGACAGGCTCTCCGCGCCCTATCCCGATGCACCGGAGCCCGACGACGGGACGCCTGTCCACGAGGTCATCTCCGCACAGGCGAGAAGGCGGCCAAATGCCTTTGCGGTGGCGCAAGGCGAAAAATCCGTAACGCATGGAGAACTGGAAGCGGCTGCCAATCGGCTCGCACATCGTCTGATCGCTCTTGGGATCGGCCCGGAAAAACGCGTCGCGATCGCACTTGAAAAGTCGATCGATGCGATCATTGCTATTCTCGCGGTACTGAAGTCGGGCGGCGCCTTCACTCCGGTCGAGCCGGATCATCCGGAGGCGCGCAATCGCCATATTTTGACGGCTCCCGGTCTCTCGCTCGTCATTTCCCAAACAAAGCACATTGCGCACCTGCCGAGCGATATTGCGACGCCCTTCCTCAACCTCGACAAGGTCGACCTTTCAACGGAAAGCAGCCAGGCGCCCGCGACCGCCATCGCCGCGCAGCAGCTGGCCTATGTGATCTACACCTCCGGCTCGACAGGCGTTCCGAAAGGCGTGGCGGTCGAACACGGCCCCCTCGCCCATCACTGCAAGGCAACGCTGCGCATCTATGAGATGAGCGAGCTATCCTGCGAATATCCCGTTCTCCCCTTCACCTCAGATGGCGGCCACGAACGCTGGATGGTGCCGCTGATGGCCGGCGGCGGTGTGGTGCTGACACAGGACAAGCTCGCGACGCCGGAAGACGCCTTCGCGATGATGAAGCGCCATGGCGTGAACAATGCCAGCCTGCCTACCAGCTATGTGCGCGGCCTTGCCGAATATGCGGGCGAGAACAGCGACGTACCGCGGTTGAGACTCTATTCCTTTGGTGGCGAAGCGCTCTCGCAAGCGGTGTTCGACATGATCACCGAAAACCTGAAGGCTCAGCTGCTGATCAACGGCTACGGGCCAACCGAGACCATCATGACGCCGATGATCTGGAAGATCCCGGCCGGAACCCGTTTCGAGGGGACAGTCGCGCCGATCGGCCGCGGCGTGGGCGACCGACGCATCTATGTTCTCGATGCCGACCTTGCGCCTGTTCCGGTCGGGGTCATCGGCGAAATCTATATCGGCGGCAGCGGCTTGGCGCGCGGCTATCTCGGCCAGCCGGAACTGACGGCGGATCGGTTCATTCCGGATCCCTTCATGCCGGGTGGACGCCTCTATAAGTCGGGCGATCTGGGCCGGTGGCGAGGGGACGGCATCGTCGAATTTGCCGGCCGCGTCGACCATCAGATCAAGCTGCGCGGCTTTCGCATAGAACCGGGCGAGATCGAAGCAGTGCTGCGATCGGACCAACGCGTCGCCGAGGCAGTCGTCCTTCTGCACAATGAAGGTGGTCGCAGCTCTCTGGTCGCCTATGTGGTGCCGCGCGAGGGCGAAAGCCTTGGCGTCACCGAACTGCGCCGCGCCGCCATGACAGCCCTACCCGATTACATGGTGCCGCAGACGATCATGCTGATCGACAGGCTGCCGATGGGACCGAACAGCAAGCTCGATCGCGCCGCCTTGCCCGCCCCGCGCATGGAGCGCGCGATGGCAGCTCCCGTCGGTGACAAGGAACGTGCAATCCTCGACACCTGGAAAGAGATCCTCGACATCGGCGATATCGGTGTCACCGAGAATTTCTTCGATATCGGCGGGCAGTCGCTCGCGGCAGTGCGGATCGTATCGCGCCTAAAGATGCGCCATCCCGACTGGCCGCTCTCCATCGCCGACATGTTCAATCATCCCACAGTGCGCGACCTGGCGCTTGCCATCGACGGCAATCGCGACGAGGCCGGCGTCGACGTCGTCTATCTCCGCCGCAATGGCGATCGGCCAGTGCTCTACTGCTTCCCCGGCCTTCTCGTCAGCACGCGCGAATATATGCGGCTCGTCGATTATCTCGGGCCGGAACAGCCGGCGACGGGCTTCATCTGCTATTCCCTAACGGAAACCAAGACGCTCAGCACCCGCGTCGAGGACATCACCGCGCGCTATGCCGAGGCGGTGCGCAGACAAGCCAAGGGCCGGCCCTGCGCCTTCCTCGGCTGGTCCTGGGGGGGATTGCTTGCCTATGAGGCGGCACGGCAGATCGGCGATGACATCGACTTGCGCATGATCGGCATGGTCGACGTCTGCGATATGGACGAGGAATTCACGGTCGGCGTCGCACCACACTTCGACGACAGCGTCCGGGACCGCACCCATGCCGCCGTTCAAACCTGGCTCGCCCATACGCCAATGCGCGAGGACTGGAAGCGGCTTCTCGCCGCCATGGATGCGGAAGTCTACGAGCAGTTCCTGCATCATATCGTCAGACACAATGTCAAACTGCCGACGGACGGTCCGGATATCGGCTCCGAAGAGCACACGTTCTGGATCCTCATCGACAATGGAATGATCTTCCGCAACTACCGTCTGCAACAATCCGATTTCCGCATCCACTCCTTTGCGGCCGAGGATTCCCTGACCCGTTCGCTCAACGTCATCGATTGGCGCAGATACTCACCGAATGCCACGGCATCGGAAATCGTTACCGGCACCAACCATCTGACGATCATCGGCAAGACACCCTTCCATCAGCGTTTCGCGCGGCGGCTCGATCAGGCTTTCGCACCGGGTTCTCCGTTCGCAGGCATCGTCAAGTAACCCTCTTACGACATTATTCTGGAGCTGCATCATGACATCGCACGTGCTCGACCTCGCCGGGGCCGGAATTGGTCCGTTCAACCTCAGCCTTGCCGCCCAGCTCGATTCCGTCCCGCAGCTTTCGGTCCGCTTCTTCGAACGCCGTCCATCCTTCGCATGGCATCCTGGAATGATGCTGCCGGGCGCCGAGATGCAGACCTCCATCCTCAAGGATCTGGTGACGGCGACGAACCCGACAAGTCGGTGGAGCTTTCTGTCTTATCTCGTTGCTCATAAACGCTTTTACCAGTTTCTCAATGCGGAGTATGAGGCGGTGCCGCGCAAGGAATTTGCCGATTATCTTGGCTGGGTCGCCCGCGGCTTGACCTCGCTTCGCTTCGGGTCTCAGCTGCGCGAAATCCATGCCAATGACGGTGTCTTCTCGGTGACGACCGATGACGGCGCAATCGAGGCCCGTAGTCTCTCCGTCGGCGTCGGAAAGATCCCGGCGCGCCCGGCCTGGGCCGAGCAGCTGGCAAAATCGATAACCTTCCACAGCAGTGAGGCCGCCCAGCGACTAAGCGGTATCAAAGCCGCGCGCATCGCCGTCATCGGCGGCGGGCAAAGCGGTGCGGAGATTGTGGATGCCCTTCTGGATCAGAACGGTGTCTCGACCATCCATTGGGTCAGCCGTCGTCCGAATTTCGAACCCCTTGACGCCACACCCTTTACCAATGAGCTTTTCACGCCGAGCTATATGGAGCGCTTCCACGGGCTACCCGAGGAGTTGCGGCTCACACATACCCGCCGGCAGGTCCTGGCGAGCGACGGCGTCTCCGCCTCGACCTTGAAGAAGCTCTATCGCCGGCTCTACGAGCGCAGGCTCGAAATGCTGAATACTCCGGACCAGGGCATATCGCTCCGCCCCTTCCGCAATGTCATCGCGGCCGTGCAGGATGGCCCCGAAGTTACGCTGACGATGCGCAACGGTTTCGACGACAGTATTGAAACGCTTGCCGTCGACCTGATCGTCCTTGCCACCGGCTATCGCTTCGTTCTTCCCGATTTCCTGCATTCGCTCGAAAACCGCATCGAACTGAGCTCCATCGGTGAACCGGTGCTGAACAGCGACTTCTCGCTTGCATGGGACGGCCCGGGCGAGAACCGCATCTTCGTTCTGAATGCCGGCCGCCACAGCCATGGCATCGCCGAACCGCAGCTCAGCCTGGCTGCCTGGCGCAGCGCCGTCATCGCCAACGCACTGCTCGGTCACGAACACTTCAACGTCGGTCAACTCGATCCCATCGTTCAGTGGGAAACGCAGGCTCATCCATCAGGGCTCTCCACGCACATGGGACAGGCGGCGGAGTAAAGTGGGCGCTTTGCAAGCGGGGGGAGACATGGCGCAGGTTGAGCTTCACTGCCTGCGGCTGCGCGATGGATTTCGTGTCCCGGATCAGACGTTAAGCGAACACGAGCAACAGCGCGCGTCGGCGTTTCGCTCGAGCGAAGCCCGGCGCCTCTTCGTGGCGGGGCGGTTTCTATGCCGTCATATCCTCGGGAACCGTCTCGGCTACCCGCCCCAAATGCTGTCCATTGCGATGACGCCATCAGGCAGACCCTGCCTCCCCGACCATCCCGATATCGACTTCAATCTCTCCCACACTAGAGATCGAGTGGCGCTTGCAATCCACCACGGCGGCCGTATCGGCGTCGACATCGAACGGCTCGATGCGTTCTCCGAGCAGGCGGCGCTCGAAATCATGCCGATGATCCTTTCCGAAGACGAACTCAATCAAATAAGTCAGTTAGAGCCGCGACCTCGCAGCGACGTCATTCTAGCTCGCTGGGTCCAGAAAGAAGCAGCACTCAAATGCCTTGGACTGGGCTTCCGCATCAACCCGCAAAGCGTGACATTTGCACTGAACGACACAACTTCTAGCATAAGATCCAAGGCGTCAGGAGAGCCGATATTCACCCATTCCGGTCGGTTCGGCGACGCGGAAACCGGCGTTTTTGTATGGTGTGTCGCGACATCAAAACCAGTCTCGCAGTCGATCTGGCACCACCACACGACATGAGATTTCCCGCGCCAGATCCTTTGAAATCTAAAACAAAATCATGGTGATAGGCCGTGAATTAGAAGATACGACACTTTTCCGCTCCACTATCTTGACTCATATAATCATGTTTTATAGGGTCTCCGTCTAAAAAGAGGGGCACACCGGAATGCAACTTTGGATTTCAGCGAGAGCCCGACATGATTGCCAACCATTCGCCGTCGACGTCCAATGAGCAACTCCAAGCGGCACTTCATGCCTATCCGAAGCTTCTTTCCGTCGCGCGCCGGGTCACCGGCTGCATGACTTTGGCCGAGGATGTCGTGCAGGAAGTTCTGTTGCAATTGGTCTCCAAGCCGCTGCGAGAAGACATAGAAGCACCCACACCCTATGTGATGCGCATGGTCCGCAACCTGGCGACCGACTATATGCGGCGCCTTCAATATGAACGCGGCCTGTTCGTCGGCGAGGAAGTCGGCGGCAACACTTCCGCCTACGGAAGCCCCGAAGAACATCTTCACGAAGCGGAGGCTTACAAGGCTTTCCGCTGCACGGTCGAAGCCATGCCCGCCAGAACCCGGAAGTTCTACGAGGAGCATTATTTCGACGACGTCCCTCAGAATATCATCGCCAGGGAGGCCGGCGTGTCCTGCGCGCTTGTCTGCGGCCTTCTTCGCGAAGCCCATTCGCGCTGCCTCGCCGCGATCTCGCTCGAAGCGGGTCAGGATTATGCTGACGTCCGCGATCAGAGACGCAACCGGTCCGCACGTGTTCGGGAGATGCGTGCGTGAAGAAGGCACTCCCTGCCGCGGATTCCGACGCTCTGACGACCGCGAACATGTCAGGCAGCCACAGCGCTGCAACAGGAACGAATATGAAAGACGAAACACCTGCCCGCAGCGACCGTCATCATTCTGCGGTTTTTACGACCGAAGCCGTTAGCTTCGAGGTCGACGGCAAGACCATTCTTCATCCGCTCGACATCAGCTTCAACGCCGGCGAAATTTCCGGTTTGATCGGCCATAACGGCTCCGGCAAGTCCACGCTGATCAAATTGCTGGCCCGACAAATTCAGCCGACCGGCGGGCGTATCCTGTTCGACGGCATTGCAGCCGCGTCCTATGACATTCGCGCTTTCGCGCGCGCCGTGGCCTACTTGCCGCAAGACACTTCGTCGGCCGGAGGCATGACGGTCGAGGAGCTTGTCGCCTGCGGGCGCTATCCCTGGCACGGAGCGCTCGGCCGCTTTACCGATCTCGACCGGGAAAAGGTGGAGACGGCCATGACGCTCACCCATGTCGATACCCTGGCGGGCCGGATGGTGGAGACGCTGTCCGGCGGCGAGCGTCAGAGGGTCTGGATCGCCATGCTGGTTGCCCAGGACAGCCGTTGCCTGCTCCTCGATGAACCGACATCGGCACTCGATATCGCCCACCAGATGGAAATCCTCGGGCTCGTGCGTGAGCTTTGCCGAACGAAGGACCTGAGCGTCATTCTCGTCCTGCACGATATCAACATCGCCGCTCATTTCTGCGACCATCTGCATGCGCTGAAGCACGGGCATCTGATTGCCAAGGGAGCGTCGCAAAGCCTTATGAAGGAAGAGACGTTGCATATGATCTACGGCGCCAATATGGGCGTCACTGCGCATCCAGTGCATGGAACGCCGCTTGCCTATGTCATCTGAACGCATCCTCGACAATTTTAAGCTATCGCGCCGCACGCTTCTGGCAGCTGCGGCGCTTTTTGCGTTTCCTCGTGTCGGAACGGCTGCAGAGCCCATATCCGGCCCCATCGTCTCGCTCGATTACGGCTTGGCTTCGACACTGCTTGCGCTTGGTGTCGCGCCTGCGGCCATCGCTTCGCTTGCCGATTGGGACCTGTGGGTCGTCGAGCCGAAAATGCCACATGGTGTCGTCGATCTCGGCACCACCAGCGAAATCAATCTTGAGGTGCTGGCGAGCATCAAACCGGCATTGATCCTGACCACGCCCTATCTCGCTCCATTGAAGCCTCAGCTCGAAGCGATTTCACCAGTCCTGGAGCTGACTGTCTATGCCGAAGGCGGCAATGCGCTGCCGCGCTCCATCGAGGCGACGCGGCTGCTCGGAGATGCGATCGGCCGACGACCACAGGCCGATGATTTCCTTGCACGGTCCGAGCGCTTCTTCGACGACTGCGCGGACAGGGTAAGAAAGCTCAAGCCGCCGCCGCTCGCATTGATCAATTTCGTCGATCAACGCCACGCGCGCATCTATTGCGGCGCAGGCCTCTACCAGAATGTCATGACCAGGATCGGCCTCGAAAATGCCTGGACCGGCACTGGCGACTATTGGGGTTTCGAAACGATCGGCCTTGAGCAATTGGCGACGCTCGACCAGAGTCTCCGGTTGATTGCCTTCGAGCCGCTTCTGCCGCCCAACGTCCTCGACAATCTGCAGGACAGCCCCCTTTGGACCAGCCTCCCCTTCGTTCAGGCCGGACGCGTCTCCGTGCTGCCGGGCACCTTGATGTTCGGCATGGTGCAGGAAGCCGAGCGCTTCGCACGTATCCTGCTCGATCACCTGGAAAAACTCGCATGACTCGCATGAAAGCAAACAATCGCTACGGCGCGTCCGCCGTGGCGTTGACGCTGCTGGCGCTTGCCGGCCTGCTCACCTGGCATCAGCTCGGTCCCGATTTGTCGCGACTGCTGAAACAGGAAGCGGCCTACGATCCAAAGCGCCTGCTGCTGCTCTATTCGACCTTGCCGAGGATCGCCACCGCTTTGCTGGCCGGCGCCGCCCTTTCGCTATCGGGAAGCCTGTTGCAGCAAGTGCTGCGCAATCCGCTGGCCTCGCCGTCGACGCTCGGCATCTCGGCCGGTGCCAATCTGGCGCTGGTTGCCGTCATGCTTGCCTTTCCCGCCCTTCAGGGGCTCAGCCGCGACGCGGTCGCCCTCTTCGGCAGCGCGGCAGCGGCGACCGTGGTTTTTCTCATCGGCGCAAGGCGCGGTTTTTCACCATTGGCGCTTGTGCTTGCCGGGTTGATCGTCGGTGTCTGGTGCGGCGCACTTGCCGCCATTCTCGTCCTCATGAACGAACGCTATCTGTCCGGCCTGTTCATCTGGGGGGCCGGATCTTTGGCGCAGCAGAGCTGGACCATTCCTCTATCGCTCCTTCCGAAAATTACCATTCTTGCCATCGCAGCCTTGCTGATGGCGCGGCCCTTGTCGCTCATGGAACTTGGCGATAGCGGCGCGAGCGGGCTGGGTCTTTCCGTCAAGCGCATCCGTATTGCGGCAGTCTGTATTGCGATTGCGCTCGCAGCTATCGTCACCAGCGCAGTCGGCGTTATCGGCTTCATCGGCTTGATCGCCCCGCGTGTCGCCCAGCTTGCCGGCGCCCGGCACATGAAGAGCCAACTCATCTGGTCGCCCCTTATCGGTGCCGGCCTGCTGCTGTTGACGGATGAAGCGCTTTTGCTCGTTTCCGGAGCGTCCTCAACATTCCTTCCGACAGGGGCCATCACCGCTCTGATCGGTGCCCCGCTGCTCCTGTTGATGCTGCCGCGTCTGAAGGCTATGCAACGCAACGCTCCGAGCTCGATGCAGAACGCGATCCGCGCCGTGCGCACGTCGAGGACATCGCTGCTCGCATCGATCCCCGTTCTTCTCCTTCTTCTGCTCGGTGCCGTCTTCTTCGGCCGCACGCCCGACGGCGCATGGGCGCTTCTGACATTGCCGCAATGGCCTGACGTGTTGCCCTATCGCCTGCCCCGCATCGTTGGCGCCTTCGCGGCCGGCACGATGCTCGGGGTCGTCGGCGCGATCTTGCAACGTCTCAGCGGCAACGAGATGGCAAGCCCGGAAGTGCTCGGCATTTCGGCCGGCGCCACGCTTGGCGTGACTGCGGCGCTCTTCGTCCTGCCCGCCCCCGGCATGGCGGCACAGCTCGGCTTCGGCGGACTTGGCGCCTTTGCAGTTCTGATCGCCATGTTCCTGTTCGGCATCCGCTCCGGCTTTGCACCAGAGCGCGTGCTTCTGACGGGCATCGCGCTCGGCGCCATGCTGGATGCCTTCATCAGCGTGCTCGCCGCAGGCGGCGATCCGCGCGCGATGATCGTCATGCAATGGATGAGCGGTTCGACCTACCTCGTCGACGCACCCAAGGCGATTGCGGCAATGACTGCCGCTGTGGCGGGGCTTGCGCTTGCCTTCCTGGCTCATCGCTGGCTCGATCTGCTGCCGCTCGGCCCACAGGCTGCCCAGGCGATCGGCATCCGCGTCAATCAGGCCCGCGCCAGCCTTTTTGCTCTTGCCGCGGCCATGACAGCCGCAGCCACCCTCATCGTGGGCCCCTTGAGCTTCATCGGCCTTATGGGGCCACATCTTGCCCGCGAACTTGGATTGCGCCGTGCAGCGCCTCAGCTTGCTGGTGCGGCGCTCGCGGGCGGCGGACTCATGGTGCTTGCGGATTGGTTCGGCAGGATGATCGCCTTTCCCTACCAGATGCCCGCGGGCCTGGTGTCCGCTCTCGTCGGTGCGCCTTTGTTGCTGGCCCTGCTGATGAAGCGGCGCAGGGCGACCTAGACCCACGTCCAGGGACGGTACGTCACGGTTTTTCGTCCGGCTTGCGTAAGAAGGCAAAACACAGAGGGCCTCTGCTATTCCGGGAAAAGCAGAGGCCCTCTCGTTCTGCCAAGCATACGCCAGAATTCGAAGACGCCTGTCGAAATCGATGAGACGATGATGAAAACACGCCATTGGTTCGACGCAAGAGAGCCGGTCAAGGCTCGCAGCGCATGGACGCCATCCGACAGAATGTCGCGTACTCTCGCCCATGCTCGACTGTTAAGCCCCCAGCGGAGGGGACCATCGAGCCCTGGTTGAAAATAGCTGGAATCGCGGGCTCAGAGGCAGGAACTTCGCTACGGGATAGGCAACTCGTGAAAGAAAGGCAGGCGCCGTGAACGACGACGCCTGCCGGCAGCTTACCAGCGATACTTCAAGGAAGCCGTGATGTTGCGCCCCTGCCCGAGATAGCAATAGCCTTCGTTGCAGACCGTGAGGCGGCGGTTGGCGATATTGCGAACATCGACAGATGCGGTAAGCCCCTTGTATTTCTGATCGATCGCGCCGAAGTCGTAAGACATGGCGGCATCGAGATAGAAGCTCGCATCATTCTTGGCCGTGTTTGCCGCGCTCGTATAAGTCTCGCCCGTGTAGCGGATGCCGGCACCGACGGTCATGCCCCTGGCAACCGAATCCTCCTGGAAAGTGTAGTTCGACCATAGGCTAGCGATGTTCTGCGGCGTCACGGACGGCGCATTGCCCGCATTGTCGCCGCGCGTGATTTCGGAATGGTTATAGGCATAGGCGGCAACCACATCCCAACCGTCGGTGATATTGGCTCTTGCCTCCAGTTCGATACCCTTGTTGGTCACCTCGCCAAGGGAGGCATAGATGCCCGTCAGCGGATCGACCAGAACCGGCTTGTTCTCCTCGACGAGATGATAGGCGACCGCCGAAAGGAGGATGTCGGTCCCTGGCGGCTGATACTTGACGCCAAGTTCGTACTGTTCGCCCTTTGCGGGATTGAGCACACTACCGGATGCGGATCGCTGCGTGACCGGATTGAAAGAGGTCGAGTAGCTGGCGAAGGGTGCAATCCCGTTGTCGAAGAGATAAAGCGCGCCGGCCTGCATCGAAAACGCGCTTTTGTTGAGACTGCTATTCGTTGCCGTATCAGAAGGGACATCCGTTGTATCGGTCGACTGCTTAACCCAGGTCTGGCGGCCACCGAGCGTGAAGCGCCACCTATCGAGTTCGATCTGGTCAAGCGCATAGGCGCCAAATTGCTGGAGGCTCGCGTTGACCCTGCTGACGTTGTAGGCCGGCGTCGGGCCGGACACCCCATAAGTAGGGTTGGTGATATCGAAGTCATAGGCCGGGCTGGGTGATGCATCCGCCCCATACGCATATTTGTCGTTCATATGGGTGTAGTCCAGGCCGAACAGCATCGTATGCGCAGCCGGACCGGTGTTGAATTTGGATTCGAGCTGATTGTCGACCTGGAAGACGTTCATCGCATCGCGGATCGCATACGCATCGCGATGGGCGACATCTCCTGTCCAGCCCACGGTGCCGAGATAGCGCGCCTTCAGATCGAGGTGAGAGAAGCGAAGGTTCTGGCGGAAGGTGAAACCACCGTCGAATTCATGTTCTAACTGATAGCCGACCTGCTGCTGCTTGGTCTTTTGGTAATCATAGTCGGGATCGCTGTCACGAAAATCGAGAACATTGCCATCGGAGCCTATCATAGCGCCGGGGTTGGCATCTGCCGTCGTCGATTGCGCCGATCCGTAGATCGTGAATTTCGTCGCATCGTCGGGCTTCCAGGTGAAGGACGGCTGGATGAGATAGCGGTCGTCGGCTATGTCGAAATTCGTATTGCCCTTCCGGGCAAGGCCGGTGATGCGATAGAGCATGCTATCGTCGTCCTTACTGACCGGTCCGCTAAAATCGAACATCGTCTGGGCACGATCCGACGTTCCATAGAGGACACCGACCTCTCTGATCGTCTCCTCCGTCGGCAGCTTCGATACCTTGTTGACGATACCGCCCGGAGAACCCGCACCGTAGAGCACGGATACCGGTCCCTTGATGATCTCGACGCGGTCGAGCGCATAGGGTTCGGTTCGAAACATCGCATAGTTCATATAGGGCTGCCGCAACCCATCGCGATAGTCGCCATCGGTCGTCACGTCGTTGCCGCGAATGTAGATCTGGTCGAAGCGCGGATCAAAGCCGTAGGAGCCGGTCTGAACACCGGCGGAATAGCGCACGGCTTCGACGACATCCTGGGCGCCGCGCTCTTCAAGCTCCTTTCGAGTAATCACTGATACGGAGCGTGGCGTTTCGAGCACTGGCGTATTGATCTTGGTGGCGCCAGCACTCTTTTTTGCCGCTACAGTCGTATTGTCGCTTGCATCACCCGACTGACCGCTGACGATGATCGGCGCGAGTTGGGTGGCATTTGCACTGTTCGTATTGCCGGACGCCTCCTGCGCCAAGGCGGTTCCGCTCAAGGCAAAAAGCGTGGCAAGCGCTGTGGCGCTACCCGCAAAATGGAATCTCCTCTGCGTCAAATTATTGATATAATTATACGATCCCTGCTTCATCAGTTTGTTCGCCTGCCCGTTTTTAAAATGGATGGCGCAAGTTAGTTCGACGGTGCGGTCGGCGTCAACAATAGATGAGTAAAAGAATCATGTTTTTATTGGATTTCGTTTTCACACGGCGAGATGGCTCCGCCATGCCAACCTGCTTGGTGAGCACTCAGTGCGAAATTACCGTCAACAAGGCATCTGAGCCGCTTGTCAGATCGCGCATCAAATAATATGAGTCATAAAGTCATCTTATTATGAATCACAGCACGGATTGTTCGCGTGCTGCACATTCCCAGTCTGCCGGAGAGGCCATGTTTCACCCGCCAAAAGACCACGCGGCCGCACCTCCTACACCCGTCGCTCTTGCCGGCTGCACATTCGCAGATCTGAAGTTCGACAATGCCGATCAGCCACACAGGATCTTTCTCTACCGACCCGATAAGCCGGCGCCAACAGAAGGTTGGCCGATCCTTTACCTGACTGATGGCAACGCCTGTTTCGCGACCGCTGTCGATGCGCTGAAGGTGCAGGCAAGCTACCCCAAAGGGACCGATGTCTCCGAGGGCGTGATCGTCGCCATCGGCTATCCCACCGAAGAACCCTATGACCCGCTGCGCCGCTCCTGGGATCTGAGCCCGCCGCCGGGGCGGACCTATCCGCCGTTCTACCCCGACACGCCCGATGTAAAGACCGGCGGCGCCGAGCGTCTCCTGGCGCTCATCGAGAACGAGCTCAAACCGTGGATCGAGCGACAAGCTCCAATCGACCGATCGCGCCAGTCGCTTTTCGGCCATTCGTTCGGGGGGCTGTTCACGCTCTATGCGATGTTCAGGAAGCCCGACGCCTTCAATCGCTGGATTTCCGCAAGCCCGGCGATCTACTGGGAAGACGCTGCAATTCTCGAGGTGGAACAGGAGTTCACTGAGAAAAACAGAGACTTCTTCGATGGCGAGCTGCACCTTTCCGCGGGCCAATATGAAGGCGAAATCCTGGCGCCCTTTCACAAGGGCACTGCCGAAGAGCAGAAACGGCAGGCGCAGGCCAAGGAAACACGCACGATAGAATTCGCCCGCGACATGGCGCACCGCTTGGCCAAGCAAACTCCATCCGCGCGGACGGTCACATTCGAGGAATATGCGGGGGAAAACCACATGTCCGTCCTCCCGATCGCGCTGAACAGGGCGGTACAGATTGCATTCCGCCGGGCGAGATAAATTTACATTCATCGCCCAGCCGGGTTACATCTGTACTAGGTCAAACATTCCGCGTTACCGAACACAAGAAGCCCGCTTGGGGCGGGCTTTGATCATCTAGCTTGAGGTTACGTCAGCCTCCGCGGCCTCTTTGTTTACGAGGGTTGGCATTCTGCAGTTTGGCGGCTGATCTACGATGGCGAGTGAAGGTTAGGTTTTCGCGCGAGCGCTATGTAATGAGTTGGGGGATTATTGGTTGCGGGGGCAGGATTTGAACCTGCGGCCTTCAGGTTATGAGCCTGACGAGCTACCGGGCTGCTCCACCCCGCGTCACCAACGCAAATCGCGGAGCGATTTGTCGTCTCAGCGTAAACCGCTAAGCGGTTTATCGCGCCCGAGCAAACCTTCGGGTTTGTCTCGTATTACCAGCGCAAATCCGGAGGATTTGTCGCGTCCAGCAAGCCATATTTCGGCTTGCGTCATCAGCGTAAACCGCTTGAGCGGTTTATCGCGTGTCAGGTGGGCACCTTATGGACCGCACCTGTTTCGAGACACCTTTGATTTCAGGGTCTCGTAGAAGAAGCTTTCAGAAGCGACAAAGGCCGCTTGAGCAGCGGCCAATTGTAACACGGCTTGAGCCGCTTGTGATCAGAGAAGATTTCAAGAATGAAGTTGCGTTTGGCAGACCTGGCAGCGACCTACTCTCCCGCGTCTTAAGACGAAGTACCATGGGCGCAGGGGCGTTTCA
>NZ_JAELUG010000354.1 GCF_016429255.1 Rhizobium sp. ASV8 | reverse complement strand
AAACTAACGACAATCGTTCTTCACTTGTTGCGCGAAAAAAAGCAAGCGATGTAATTAGCTCAGATATACTTCATCCGTCATCGATTTACTCGAAAAACCGGTTTAAGCCGTCTTCGTGTAGCTCTTGAGCCAATTTCATGCAAAAATGTCACCCATGCTTCTTCGGCACTCTCGGTCCGCTGCTCAGGAGGGAAGAAAATTCTTTCAGCGAAAAAGAAGCTACCATAGCCACCCCCGTGAATACGGTCTTAAAAAGCCGGTTATCTATCGTCTCAGGTTTGGTGCATAACGAACAATGCGCGATGTGGTGTGAAAGCCCTTGCTAGTCAGAAGCTCAGCTGCCTGCGAACCAATAACAGACTTAGGCTTGAAACCGAGTTTTGACTGTCAAACCTATTCTTGGAAGCAAAATCCCACCCTGTCCAAGACACCGTGGAGAAAAAGCCGTTGATCGCGGCAGCAGAGGTCAGCGGTTCGTGGAAGTCGTCGAGTGCGATTGGTGCCGAAACGGGTAAGATGAAATG
>NZ_JAELUG010000353.1 GCF_016429255.1 Rhizobium sp. ASV8 | reverse complement strand
CATCTAATCTGGCCTCTAACCTGCCAGGACGCCAATCACCATTACAGCGATACCATGTGGCCGTTGAACAAGTTAGATAAGGAGCCGTCGCTGCTGCGGTTCCGCTCATCGCCAGCCTTCATTGTGTCCTCGGTGTCCGTCGCCGTGTTCACTGTTCGTGTTACAAAACAATTCTCGCCTGCCTTTACTAAATGTCTATTGCTAGGATCTCTTTTTATATGCTGTCATTATCCCAGTCTTTCCGTTCACGCTCAAAGAACGTATTGGCGTTCCGCAGGAAGATGGTGTGTTACCCGACATGGAAGAGTGCACGGCGGTAGCTAACCAGCACGTCAGTCCAAACATGGATATCTTATTCTCTCACAGTATTTGCAACAGCTCTACTAATCTCGTCGCGTATGTATGGAAACTTGACACCACCATATCGAAAACGTTAACCATGTCAAGCAATATGGGGCTATGTCGCCGACCACACGCAAAACCGTCGGAGACCGATGCTCTTCGGTCTCGTACTACTTCTTGGGG
>NZ_JAELUG010000352.1 GCF_016429255.1 Rhizobium sp. ASV8 | reverse complement strand
ACCAAGAGCCGGAGCCTCTCTAGCTCCAGCCTGCAGAACCTCATTCACCTCTTCAGTCGACTCTCGCCGCGGACGACGCTCAAACAGCCGCCTCCACCATCCAGGAGGGTCGAGAGGCCTCGAGCCGTTATGCATTGGCGGATAGACATCCGAAAAAAAGTACCAGATGTGGCCTATGACGACGCCCATAATCTCATCCTTGGGGATGGTGCCGTGCATGAATAGACTGAATCCCATCAAAACCCATGGCAGATAAGGCGCCGAGAATACAAGAAGTCCAAGAAAGCTGAGCTGCGTTTCAGGGTTGCGCCTGGACCAGATGTATACAAGCGTCGAAGAGAGAGGGTGGCCAAGGAAGGGCAGCGACACGTGCGGCGACAAGGCGATCAGGCTGACCATTGCGT
Organism: Rhizobium sp. ASV8; assembly: GCF_016429255.1. GTDB lineage: Bacteria > Pseudomonadota > Alphaproteobacteria > Rhizobiales > Rhizobiaceae > Rhizobium. The sequence continues at coordinate 122 of NZ_JAELUG010000352.1, read as the reverse complement.
AGAGCAAGAGCCACGAGAAGTGAGCCGCTGATCTGCCAGATGATTCTTCGAGGAGTCGTGAGTATCGCTGTAAGAAGTATATGTGAAAGAGGAGGTCGAGAGAGAATTCTCCAAAGTAGAAA
>NZ_JAELUG010000351.1 GCF_016429255.1 Rhizobium sp. ASV8 | reverse complement strand
CCTCGGATGCGGGCTCCGGAAATGGCCGAGCTAGTCTGCGCGACAAAGTTGCGGCCGTAGACGTGTCTCGCGCCGTCAGGCCAGACGAGCGTCTCTTGCGGGTTGCCGGTCGTGTTCGTGCACTGGCCCAGCGCAGCATTGCGAGTGGGCACGAAGCCTGCAAAGTCAAATGTACCGAGCTGCATGTGGGTGACGGGGATATCGAGCGGTCGGAGTTCGGCGGTAAGGACCTCGGTGTAGGCAGATAGCGCGGAGCATACGGTTGCTTCAGGTGCGTGGAAAGGCGGGTTGATGGACGAGATGATTGAGGGCGTAAAGACGAGGACCTTTGGAGGGAGCCATTTCTCGCCGATAGGTTGCAGCCGCGAGGTTAGGAGCGGCAGGAAGGCTTGGATCGTGAGGATGGGCTGCAAGAGATGTGTGTTGAATAGGTCGGCGAAGCTAGAAGGTGGAATCGTGGCGATCGGTGAGGTTTGGTAGTTTAGGCTCGGGATGAGCATAACGGAGCGCAGAGTGAGCTCTGTCT
>NZ_JAELUG010000350.1 GCF_016429255.1 Rhizobium sp. ASV8 | reverse complement strand
TATCGCATCGCCTCGGCCAGCCTCTGCTTCTGTGGCAAAGTTGAGAGTGTCGCCTCGATCCAGGCTTTGAGCTCGTCCAGAATGGGCCGGGCATGGTGTTGGCGCAGGGTACGCCGCTCGTCAGCCGACATGCCTCGGATACGGTTCTCGATATCGTAGAGAGCGCCGATGCGCGACAGCGCTTCCTCAGCGATCGGAGATGGCTTCAGCTTGATCACATCATGGAACTTGCGCCGCACATGCGCCATGCAGGCGGCTTCGATGATCTGGTTGCCGTAGAGTTTCTTGTAGCCCCCATAGCCGTCGGCATGCATGACGCCGCTGAAGCTTGCCAGGTGGTCAGCCGGATGCGCGCCTTTGCGGTCAGGGCTGTAGTAATAGGCGATGGCTGCGGGAGTGGCGGATTGATAGCCACTGCCGTCGAAGACGTAGACCCAGACCCTGCCAGTTTTTGTTTTGCCCCGCCCAGGGTCGAGAACATCGACCGGGGTATCGTCCGTATGTATTCGGTCGAGCGCGGCGATGT
>NZ_JAELUG010000349.1 GCF_016429255.1 Rhizobium sp. ASV8 | reverse complement strand
GCATTCGTGGGAGAACGGCAAGAAGTGAATCGATACAACAAACAAATTCGAAAAATATTCCAACTCAAGAAGAAAGAGTCCATATTGACTTCGACCTTTTTGACTTCAACCATTTGGACTGGCAATGTCTCATTCCTCGTTATGCTCGCTGTTGGCAACAGCTTTATCCAGTCTGGTGCCATGACGACCGGCGACTTAACGTCCTTTGTAATGTATGCAATGTTTGCTGCATCTGGACTCATGGACTTTTTCTACACATATACAGACATTATGCGTGGTGCAGGTGCTGCAACCCGCCTCTTTGAGCTGCAGGATACAAAACCGCGCATCAAGCAGACTATTGGAAATCCTGTCAGCTCAGCACAGGGCGCCGTCAAGTTTACCAATGTTCACTTTGCCTATCCCACGCGACAAGACGTCAAGATTTTCAAAGGTCTCAACTTTGAGATTCCTTCAGGCACCAATGCATGCATCGTCGGGCCGTCTGGACGCGGCAAGTCAACCTGTCTCTTATACACATCTCCGAGC
>NZ_JAELUG010000348.1 GCF_016429255.1 Rhizobium sp. ASV8 | reverse complement strand
GCTCACAATTGCCCCATGGGTATGCTATCGTTCAAAATTAGCACTCAAGTCCATAAGCTCCACGTCTCTGGGCCAAAGAAAAAAAGAAAAAAAGAAAAAAAGAAAAAAAAACCTACGAAGATCTGGAAAAGTTTCCCAATCCTCTGTCAAAAAGAGCAAAACAGCCCCATGCGCCACAACAACCACATGCCCATCTCCCGTCCCAGCAAGATCCCGTCTCGTCCGCCTCGCGTCCCTCGTCCTCGCGACCAATGTTTCCCACTCGGGCTCAAAGATGCTCCTCTCGCTCTTATCATTCCATCCGTCTCTAACATGCGTCAGGTCCACCGCACTGCCATAGCGCTCCTGCAGCCATTCCAAGCTAGGCCCAGTGCTGCTCGGAAAGTCAGACGTCTCCTGCAGCGTGTCCAGCGCCACGACGGGGCCGAGGTCGTCTCGCGAAAAAGCCAAGATGGACGTTTGCATGGCGCGCTGGAGAGGCGAGGAGATGACGCGAGTGAGTTGGGCGTGGTGTGGGAACTGTCTCTTAT
>NZ_JAELUG010000347.1 GCF_016429255.1 Rhizobium sp. ASV8 | reverse complement strand
CACCTGCACACCGGGCTGTACCCAGGTAAAATGCTGTGATGTGACGAGCAAACAAACACCCTTGATGACGTTGTACTCGGTACATACTCATACTGTATCGACTTGACTCTGCGCCCGGCGAACCCTGGTTGCTTTTTGAGCCGATGTGATGTTTCTCCTTTCTTTTTTTTCCCCTCTCCTCGATCAAGTCCAAAGTACTGTACAAGTACTGTAGCACCTGAGCAGCCCCCTATTATTGCGGACTCGACTTTCGGGCTCCGCTTCTGTGTAGCCCGCAGATCCCCACGTCCGGATGGAGTTTGAAATAATGTCGAGTCTACCTCTCCGGAGTACGCCCACTGCATTTTACATGGACAGCCTGGTCTCGGTACAATTCTTGCAATCTGGTTGAGACTTGCTCAATACAAGTACAGAATTCCATCAGCCACGCTAATAAGTCAATTTCTGCTCGAGGAACACAGATAAAAAAAACATACCAAATACTCACAACAAGCCCTGTCTCTTATACACATCTCCGAGCCCACGAGACT
>NZ_JAELUG010000346.1 GCF_016429255.1 Rhizobium sp. ASV8 | reverse complement strand
GGGCGGCGAGGAGCAACGGCAACTGTGCACATACCCGACTGATTATGTCGTCATGGTTGGCCAGATGGGCTTTGCAAGATTTGCACCCGGAGATCTTGCTGCTATTTAAATATGTATTGTATGACAGACCCATGGCTGGCTTTCGCGGGGCCGCAAAGTCCGTCTGGTTTTTGGCGGATGTCGTATTTGTCGGTACGATGGGCTTCGTGCACGGCTGAAATGAAGAGCGAGGATATGGCAAGAGTACGAGCTTGGAACTTGGCGGGATCGTATGGGGAGCTCAGCGTCTGGTTTTCGATGCGGCTACGTGTATTGCTTTGTTGGCTCTGTCAGGATGCAAAGGACGAGATGTTGTTGCCTGGGTGCTCGTGGCGGGGGTGACGATGTACGTAGGTTTGGGGCGTGGAGTTGGCGCCCGCAGTGATGCAACCAGTTTGGGGCCGTGGGGAAGTGGCGCCAATACCGTCTCTGGCATCTTGCGAATTTGGGGGACGCTTCTTGCTAAGTATAGAAGATTTACTATTGGTTTTAAC
>NZ_JAELUG010000035.1 GCF_016429255.1 Rhizobium sp. ASV8 | reverse complement strand
CCCATGGGGAATAGTTGCAGATCATGGCGCCCATTCTGCGCGAGATCGACGATCACTGGCGCGTCGGTGCTGACATCGAGAACCATCGGCTGGGCCGGAGCGAGACGGAAGGCCATGGCCTGGCCCTCCAGCACGGCGCTGTGCGGAAGATCGATCGATTTCGGCTCAGGTTTGGGCCAGGGCGAATTGCCATCGCGCTCCAGCCACAATGCCACAAGCCCGGCCCCATGATCGAGGATCAGCTGGCCGGGGCCTGATAGGGCGATGTTTTGCCCACGCAGAACCTTGCTGTCGCTCGCGACAAAGGTCGCGCTGCCACCGGAAACATTCAGGATGTCGCCTTTCGTCGCGTCCACAGTGATGGCCTCCGACCCTGCTGTGCCGAAGAAGCGACGCAGGATCTGATCGGCGCCAAGCGTCATGGTTTGCCCAGGCGACAGGCCGATGCGGGCAGATGCCGGTGCATTGCTCAGGTTGACCAGCCGAACCTCATTGGCTGATGTGGCGACGGTGCGTGACAGCGGCGTGGAGCCTGACCAGACATTCAACGGCTCGGGATCGGATGGGCCGGCGACCACCGCTATGCCGGGTGCCAGATCGAGCGTCAGCCGCTTCGCTCCCGCCGGCAGTTTGACGGGCCGCGCGCTGAGGGCTGGTATGGGGGCGGCATAGCTGCCGTCGAGCGTGACTCCCTCGATTTCGGCCGCATCGATGGAGCTGAGCCGAAGTTGCAGGCTTTCATCGCTTCCGGCATTCCATAGATGGAGATCCTGACCACCAGCCAGGGCAACGGCGCTATTGGCGCCGACACCCATGCCGCGTCCGGCATTGAGCCCAGGCTGTCCAAAGGCTGATTGCGCCAACCACAGCCGGACCTTGCCTTGCGGCGGCGCCTTGGCAGGAAGATTGGCCTGATCGCCTGCGGGCAGCGTCAGCGCAATCTCGCCATCGAGCTTTGCCGGCGTTGCTCGCACCGAGCCGTCCTTGCGGGAGACCAACCATAAATGGTCCGATTGCGGAGCAAAGAGTCCCGAGGTGACAGAGGTAAGTGGGCGATCAGCACTTGCGCCGGCAAGCAGATCCCCGGCGGCATCCAGCTGGACCAGCCCTGCGGCCGGCACTTGCGCGAGTGCGACGTTCACAGTCAAGCCAAGGCCTTCGATGGACGCAGGTTCGAGCGCGACATCGCCGAGCGCGCCCAATGGGCGGGAGACGCTGTTCGTGCCGATTTTGATCGGAGCCGAACCGCCATCGAGGGTCCACACCGATGCGCGCCATTTGGTTCCGCTCCCGGAGCTGGGCCAGGCGATAAAAGGCGTATGGCCGTGGGCAAAGGCTTGCGGCTTCCAGCTTCCATCGGCTGCCAATGTGTCGACTGACAGAACCAGCTCGCTGGTGGACTGCGCGGCTACGAGCGCGAGACCATCCTTCTCTCCCGTCGGCAACGGGAAGGTGAAAACGGAGCTGCCGGTGACGTCGACGCTGCCGTTTGCTGTTAGCGCCGGCTGCGGCAGTTCCTTCGGCAAGGCAAATTGAACCTCTATATTCGAGGAGTTCGACTGATCTTCGCCTTCCGCCTGCTGATCGCCATCGCCTGATGTCGTCTGATCGTCCGAACTGCTGCCCGATGGGCTGCTCGCGGCGGCTGCTTGTTCCAGGCTGAGCGTATAGGATCCAGCCGCCAGCCGGCGCGAAAGGGCGATATTCCAGTCGTCGCCGCGGCCGGATAGCCGCTCTATCACGGTTTCGTCCGAGCCTTTCAGGACAGCCTTCAGCTCCCTGCGGCCGAAGGTGCCGAGGCTGACGACGCGATCCTTTTCGACGTTGAAGGAGAGCACGCTCGGCAGATCGACGAAGCGCGTTTCGCCAGGCTGCAGATCCCTGGTGTTCAGGGTGATTTCATAGTCCAGCCGGTCGTCATGGGCGAGGCTGCTGAGCTCGATGCGATAGTGCCCTGGCTTCAATTTTCCGCTGAATTTCGGGCTGGCGGCAAATCTCGCAATTTGCTCCTGGTCACCACGGATCAAGGTGCCGATCATGCCCTCGGTCAGGTCGATGCTGACGTCGGCATCGGCGGCGAGATCGAATGCCCAACTGTCTGGGGTGCGGGCGTCGCCTTTGCCTTGCGGCTCGCGCCACTGGAATTTCTGCGCTTGGTTGAAGGCCAGCGGATGCGGTCCGTGACCTTGCAGCTGCGGCGGCCCGACGATGGTCGTCAGCCGGGCGACAAACCGGGTGTCGACCTCGCGCGGCTGGATCACAAGGCGATAATGTCCCGGCGCGAAATCCTGCGTGATGGTGGAGAGAGGACCGGGAGCCGTCAGCGGCCAACCGTCGGAATCCTCCAGACGGGCCGCAAGATCACCTCCGAGTGCATAGAGATCAAGCTGATAGGTTCCTGCCTTGGCGATCTCTATCGGTACGACACCGCCGCTGGCGCTGGACAAAGCACCGCGACTGCTGCCTTCGGGAACAAGTGTCGCAGCCTGCGCAAGCGAGGCTTGGATCGCTCCGATGCCGAGATGGCCCGAGGAATTTTGCGCGGAGACATCGACTTGATAACTGCCGGCCCGCAAGTAGGTCAGCAGCAAGGCATTGTGGCCATCACCATTGTCGGAGGCACCCCCGAGTGAAGGCACGGTCGACGTCCCCAGATCAAGCGATGTCTGCAATCGCCCGAATGTTTCGATGCGATAGAGGCCGCCTTCGTCCACATTGAGCTGATAGGATTTGTGTGCGTCTTCCGCTAGATCGAGAAATTGCTTTTGACCCGCATTCAGGACGGAAGGAGCGGGCGGCCGCACGATCTTGCCGGGAGCTGCCGTGTCCGGCTGCCAGCGGACGGCGATGGCGCGGGCGGCGGAAACGGCGGGGAAGCGCAGGGTAAGCACTCGCCCCGTGGCATCGGCATGTTCGTTGCTGACGGCGAAACCGATGGGTGCGTTGCGCGTGTCGATGGCGGATATGACGCCACCGGCAGGCGCATGAACGTCGATGCGCAGATCGGCCGGCGACGCTGGGCGTTGAAGCGCGGCTCCGCCATTGTCGGATTGGTCTGAGCTCGGTGAGGAAGCGCCGGCTGCTTGCCAAAGAGCAAGGGGTCTGGCCGCCAGATCTGCCGGGAGGGCCACAGCGCGCGGTCCGGTCAACAGGTTCGGGGCGGCATTGGTGAGGAGTTCCAGACTTGTCGCCGACCGGGCTTCCTGAATGCCGAAGGAAACAGTGGTGCGCGCCGGGGAGGCGGGTTGGACTGGCACTGTGAGACCCGGCGTCCCGAGCGTAAGATCGACGATGCCGCTTGCATTATCTTTCGGCAAAAGGCGCAGCAGATAATAGCCTGCGTCGAGATCATAGCGCTCGGGGTTCTTTCCGTCCGCGCGAGGCGCGTTGCCGAGAAGAATCGGGCTGATATCGGCGTGCAGGGCGACGCCCGAGGTATGAACCCCGATTTGGCCTGCTTGCGCCATCTCGAACAGGAGCGAGGTCGGACCACGCAAATTGAAGCGCTGCCGCCAGGCTTGCCCGGGGCCGAGAAGAGGCATGTCCGTGGCGACGACGCTGGCTTTGCCGGAGCTGTCGTTGCGCACGAGCAACGCGGTGGCAGGAATCTCGTCGCCGCCTTCTCCCGCAACATCCATGCTGATGAGATTGGGCACTGAGCCATCGAATTGGGTTTGAGTGCTGAAGCGCAGACCGCGAACTCTGAAATTCTGGCCTTCATAGCCCGATATCTCGACGATGCCGGGCTTGGCGTCCGTGGGCAGCGCCAGCGTGGCCGATGGCTCGCGGCTGGACTTGCCGATGGCAGCACTTCGAAATGCGTAGGTGTTGCCTGATATCCTGCCTGCGCGAAGAATGGCCGGCGCCGATTGCGGCAGATCCAGTCGGAATCGGTCGAAATCTGCGGGTGCCTCGAAGCGTACCGACCCAAAAGGTCCGATGACGCCTTCCGCGATCCCGGCGGCAAGCGACATCGGGATGCCGGTGCGAATGTGGAACGGCTGTGCCGTATCCGAATTTGCCCAGGCCAGCTTCTCGCCGCCGTAGGCGGTAACGAGATAACGTCCCGGCTCGGTCGCGCCGGTCAACGTGGCGCGTGTCATCGAGAGACCGGGCTTCACTTCAAAGACCGAAATCGTAGGCGAAAGCGGAACGATGTTGGCGCCCTGGCGCCAAAGCCGCAGATCGTGAAGGGACCGCCCGACGGCGTCGACATCCACACGTCCGGATTCGGGAACATCGATCCAGAATGATCTTTGCTGGAGATCGCCGAGATCCGCATTTACCTGGGTGTCGCCGGTCAGGACCGCGTCAGATTGTTCAAGCTCCTGATAGGCCTCCGCGGTGAGTTCAACCTTGCCGGATGCTCCCTTGGCTCCGAAAACGCGTATCTTGTATGTCCCCTTATCGAGCAGCGCATCGATCCGCCCGTCGCTGACGCCGGGTGCGCCCATTCGCTCCCCCGGCCCGGTCATCATGTCGACGAGCTGGAGCGCGACGCCCGAACTGCTATGGGCGCGAATGGCGACGCGCCCCGGCCCAGCGACGGTCATCAGCGTGCTGCCGTCCTGGTCGGCCGGGAAGCTGTTCGACGCCAAACGCGGTTGGGGAAAAGGCTCTGGAAGGGAGCGCGAGGAGGAGACTTGCGGCGCTGCCGCGGGTGCCGATGTGACCCGATAAAGCCCTCCGGGGACTTGCGTCTCTTTCGCCGTTGACTTTGAGGGTTCGACGGATGGGCTCGAATTCGATGCGTTGCCGCTCGCCAATGAGTGCGGCGCGTTCAGTTCGACAATCCGTGCCTGATAGATCGTCAGCAAGCATTTGGTCAGACGAGTCGGATCGGAATCCGTGCAGGATTTGTTTCGATCCGACAGCCAGCGGCGTTGCTGCTGCTTCAGGTCGGCAAGCTTTGCCGGATCACCGCTGAGATCGCTCGTCGCCTGTCGATAGGCGGCCGCCAGGCTCGTGTCCTGAGCAATCAAGGGTGGTGAGGCGCAAATCGCTTTCTCGATGGCAGTCTGAGCCTTGGCGCAATCAAAGGATTGCGCCTGGCAAACTGCCGAGAAAAGTCCACAACCAAGGGCAACAAGCACGCGCAGGTTGGAGGCGGAGGCCATGGATAACTCGTCCTTGAAGATGCCAGCTTGCTAGTCAATATGGGCTATCTTTCATCAAGACAAGGGCGCAGCCGCGCTACTCCGTATCTCCAAGGCAGGGAGAGGATATTAGATGTGGGCTAACGACACTGAAAGGAAATTCAAGCCGTTCACCATCCGTGCCGACAAGGCGATATCAACCGTCGGTCGCATGTCGGGCCAGTCAGCCCTGCGGCAGTGGCGATGCCGGTGCATCGCCTATCTGCTTCGGAACGGAAAAACGGGTTACCACCCATAGCTGAAGGTGGCACCGCTCCCGCCATTGCCGTCCTGAACCACATCGGTACTGGTATTTCTTCCGAACTGGAAAATGCCATAGGCGTTGTCGTTGCCGTTCTGACGCAGGCTGGCGGAGTGTCCGTTGCCACGCTGCTCGATAACGCCGAGGTTGCCTCGGCCATATTGAGCGATACCAGCGAGGTTTCCACGACCCAGCTGGCGGATATCGGCATCGCGAAACCCGCGATACAGCGAATAGACACGAAGGCCGGTCGAGAAGAGGTCGGCATCTTCGGCGTTGTCCGGAGCGACATTCACGGAGATCCGGCCTCCGGCATAAGCCGGCGTGGACAAGGTTGCCTGCCCGATGCAGCCGGCAAGAAGCGTGACGGTAAGGATCTTGAACATGTTGCGGGTCATCCTGATCTCCATTGCCCGGCTCCATCAGCCGATAACCAACCTTCGCATCCTGCGGCTGAACCCAAACGGAATTGGCTGTTCAGTTATCGTTCAATTTCTCGCCGGGAGGCTGATACAGCGAAGGGCGCCGGTTTGCCGGCGCCCTTCGCGATGACGTGGGTCGAAGTAAATATCCGGTCAGATCGCGCCGCCGATCCGCTGGGTGCAGCGGACGCTATTGCCGCCGGCAGTCACATCGAGCGTCGCCCGATAACCGGCGCCATTGGAGCCGAGCGAGACCGAGCCGAGCGTGGCGGCACGCCCGGGAGCGGCATCGAAGGCGCCGCTTTGATCGATGTTGGAACCACCTGCACCGCCTACGCTTTCGACGTGGAAGCGATAGCTACCGCTGATGGGCGCATCGGTTCTTGCGATAGCCTGAAGGGCTACCATGCCCGCTTGCGGCGTGACGCGGATTTCGCAACGCAGGGGACCCTCGGATTGCCCGGAAGTTGCCATCGCCGCCAGCGCGCCGGCCGGAAGCAGGATCAGGGCGAGCGCCGTCGCAAGACGGCGCGGGGAGTTGACGATATGTGGCATGGTTCGTCTCCTTGACGTTCCGTCACCGCGGTCGAGGGGTGTTTCCCGGCCCGCTGTCGTTGCTACCGGTTACGGGCAAGCCTGGACGAAGGCGGCGACATTGCCGCTGCCGCCCTGGTTGACATTGGCGCTGCAGCCGTTCCCGACCTGAACGCCGGCCGCAATATTACCATTGCCGTCCTGGGTTAGGATGGTTGTGTGGTTGGAACCGAACTGGCCGATGCCGGCGACGTTGCGGTCGCCATTCTGATAGGTGGCGCCGTAGTTGCCGTTGCCTTCCTGACCGACGGCTGAGAGATTGTGGCGGCCATATTGCTGGCCGACCATTCTATTGTAGCCGCCGTTCTGATAGGTCCTGATCCGGTTCGAATATCCATGCTGAGCGCCACCGGCCGAGTTGGACCAACCATATTGTTCGATACGCACATCATTGGCCATGGCCGGGGCGGCGGCGGTAAAGCCGACGAGAGCGACGAGTGCGGTTGCGATGAAAGAATTGCGGATCATGACTGCGTCTCCTTTGGCGGACGGGACCGCGTTTGAACGATCTCTTTTTAGATCCGGCAGTTGGAATGGATGCTGAAGGGACCATTCAGTTGGCATTCATTCGCAAGTGCGACCGCAGAGACAGGTTCGCTCCCGAGACGCTGCCGGATGGCTAAAGAGAAAAGCGCTCTCGATAGGCCTGTGGACTGACGCCGAATTGTCGCTGGAAGGCGCGTCGCATTGTTTCCTCTGCCCCGAAGCCGCAGCGAAATGCGACGCGACTTACATGCGCTCCCTGTTCAAGCTGCCGCCGGGCGCTTTCCAGCCGCATTTCCTCGACGGCGCGCGCAGGGGTGCGTCCGGTCATCCGATGATAATGGCGTGAAAAGCTGCGCACGCTCATGCCTGCCCTCTCGGCGAGATCCGGAAGCGACAGCGGATGCTCCAGGTTTTCAACGATCCAGGCATGCAGCTCGTCGAATCGGTTGGCTTTGTCCTGAAGCTGCAACGCGGCACTGAATTGCGATTGCCCGCCGGGCCGCTTCATGAAGACGACCAGTTGACGCGCTACGGTCAATGCAGGCTCGCGGCCGAGATCGGCTTCCACCAGCGCCAGCGCGAGATCGATGCCCGCCGTGACACCGGCAGAGGTCCAGATATTGCCGTCGCGGATGAAGATCGGATCTGCTTCCAATCGCACCTTCGGGAAGCGGGATCTGAACTCCTCGCAGCGTTGCCAATGCGTGACCGCGCGCCGCCCGTCGAGCAGGCCGGCGGTCGCAAGCAGGAATGCGCCGCTGCACACGGAGGCGGTTCGTCGTGCCGCCTGCGTTCGCATCCCGATCCACTCGACCAGCCGGTTGTCGTCGCAGGCGGCATAGACGCCCCAGCCGCCGGGAATGATCAGCGTATCGAGTGGCGCATCCGTCGGCGACAATGGTTGGGCAACAATCGAAAGGCCGGACGAGGTTTTCATCTGGTCGGCCAGACCGACGACGACCGGCTCATAGGGCGCAGCGCGGCCGGCTATCCTGGCCATATCGTTTGCCGAGGCGAAAACCTGCAAGGGGCCAGCGACGTCGAGAAGTTGGCTATCGGCAAAGGTGAGAATTTCGATGCGTCGTGACATTTTGGCGTAAATCGAGGGGTAAATGGCAATCGCGCCAAAGCTTGACCTGCTAGGCTTTCGAAAGTCAACCCGGAGATCTCAAATGACCTTGCATATCGGCCTCCTCGCTTTTCCCGGCGTTCAGCAGCTCGACCTCACGGCACCCTACGAAGTATTCGCCTCCGCGCAGGGCACAAAGGTTCATCTCGTTTGGAAGGCAGTGGAGCCGCTCACTTCGGCAACCGGTCTCGAACTCAAAACGACCGTGAGTTTCGCCGATTGCCCGAAACTGGATGTTTTGTGCGTGCCAGGCGGCGGCGGCATCAATGCATTGTTGCGCGACGATGTCGTGTTGGACTTTGTTCGTCAACAAGCGCAATCGGCGCGCTTCGTCACCTCCGTCTGCACGGGATCGCTGGTCCTCGGCGCCGCCGGACTGCTGAAAGGCAAGAGAGCCGCGACGCATTGGAATGCCATGGATTTCCTGCCCCGCTTTGGCGCGACCGCAGTCGATGAGCGGGTCGTGCGCGATGGCAACCTGATTACCGCCGGCGGTGTTACTTCGGGTATCGATTTCGCGCTGACCGTCATCGCGGAATTGTTTGGCGATACCGAAGCCCGCACCGTGCAACTGTCTCTCGAATATGCGCCCGCCCCACCATTCGAGGCCGGCCTGCCGAGGCAGGTAACGTCCGATATTCTCGCCGTGGCGCAACGGCGCTTGGCCGGGTCGAGAGCTCAGAGAGAGCAGATTCTCGCCGATCTCTGAACAGGCCCTCGAAGCAAAGACAGACCATCTGCCGCCCTGGTCACAACCAAAGGGCGGCGGCATGTTGAAATCGAGTTGCGAGGGCAATAGGCTAGGCAAATATGCGGGTCTGGATTTCGTGTTGCGGGAACGTCCAGTCTGATCTGAGTGAAAGCCACGGGGGGCACCGGAATGAATTCGAAGCGTCGCGGCGTTCTTGCATTCCTGGCCGGGCTTGTCCTGGGGCAGCCGTCCTCCAGTAATGCATCGAGCAAATCCTCAGTCTTTGCCGCTGCCCGTTCCAGTTACAAGCCGCGTCACGTCCTTTGTTTTCTCGGTGGAGAAAACGGCCTGGAGGCGCTCGAGCAGAGTGCTCGCGCCGGTATCGACGCGCTCGGCGACGGCTTTTCCGTCGATGAGGACTATTCGCGAGACAAGCCCGACGATCGTATGGTTCGGTCCTTCAATATTTGTTGGGATCGTGTGGATCCCGAAGCCTATCAGAAGGCTGACGAGGATGCGGTCGCCACGCACGGCTCGGTGCTGTACGTCCTTGGCCCGTCGATGACGGCAGAAACGGCGGTGGCAACATCGGCAAAAGCCCTGCTGCTCGTGCAACACATGCTCGATCATGGCGCTGTCGCTGCAAAGGGAGAAAGCGCGGGCGTCGCCCATGGCGTGCAGCGATGGAGGGAGCTTTCCGAACAGATGCGAAAGGCTGCGGCCTCCGATGATCTGCCAGCCGTTGCGCGGGCTTGTCGCCTGGCTCTAGCGCGCCGGCCTATCGGCGACGATGCCGATGGAATGGCGAGCGTCGGATTTCATCTGGTCGGCTTGCCTGATGTTTTGATTACCGTCGGCCGGAAGGACAGCCAGCCGGGGACCACCAATGCCGAACAGCTCAAAATTGCCGCCCTGATCGACGAGATCGCCGATGAGATGGTGAAGGATGGCGTCGAGGTCGCGTTGAGGCGTCGTCACATCGAACTGTCTGACGACACGCGCTACGAGGAGAACGAATATAAATTCAATCCCTTCGGCGTTGCCACGGTAGCTGAGCCATGGAGCGCCGAATGAAGATCGCGGACTTCAGAAAGACGTTATCCTCCCTCTGCGTCCTTGCGGCACTGTCGAGCCCCGCCTGGGCCGGCGATAGCGTGACGGTTCCGGGTTATGCACCGGTAACCGGGGTCGAGCGCAGCTACCGTATTCAAAAGGCGACCGAAAGCGACATGTCGCTATGGTTCGACAAGCCAGACGCCGCCGCCGTGATCACCCGCGGCGAGTTTCGTCAGCGCATGACCGTTCTCGCGCGCGATAGCAACGGTATGCGGGTTCGCTGGTCCCTCAGCGCTGATCTGCCGGACGGCGTCGCGGGTGCCGCTGACACCTATCAAATGAACCCGCTTTATCGGAATTCTCTCACCGCTTATGGCGTTGATGCCCTTGAAGTGGAAACGGATCTGAACGGCTTTCCAAACGGTTTGCCCGGTGCCGACCAGATATTGGCGAATATGCGCAAGATGGCGACGAATGGACCGGGTGGAGTCGCCGCCTCGCCACAGAGCGGCGTCTATGACATCATCGAGGGTATTCAGGAAAACCCCCTTCAAATTGTCACTGCCCTGGCGCCGGAAGCGCAGGCGCTTGCCGCAGGGCAAGCCTATCAAGATGAGGTTATGGAGATTGGGAAGCCCCTGACCGCTTCCAGAACCGAGGAATATGGCGGTGTCAGCATCCCCGTCACATCGACCTGGATCCTGGAATCCACCGATGCAGCGGCGCACACGGCAACTGTTTCGGCCCTGGACGAATATGATCCAACAGCATTCGCGCAGTCGCAAAAGGGGGCAATCGACAAGTTCCTGGCTGCTTTTGATGAGCGAGTGAAGGGCCTGACGACCGATCAGCTGGCGTCCGTCAAACGGGCCGGCAAGACGAGAAGCGCGAAGTTCGTTGTGTCTCTCAACGACGGCTCCGCCGTTGAGCTAACAGAAACCATAACGATCATGTCAGCAGGATCGACTTTCCGGACCTACCTGCACATCAGACGCGAGGATGTGACAGCCACTCTGCCGGTTCCGGCCATCTTGACAGCAGCAGATTTACGCGTGCCGAATTTGCAGATCGAGCCACTAAAGCCGGCCGATGCCGCGTCAGATAGTCTTGACCTTCCGTCTACATCGCCCGCTGCTGCGACAACATCGCAAGAGCAGGTGACGGCGGCAGGCAATGATGCAGAAAAGACGATCGCGCCTGTGTGGCTCGAGGCGAAGAGTGCGCAGGTTGTCAAAGCGTCCAACGGCTATGGATATGAACTGGATATCGTCCTTACGCCGGAAAGTGCCGAGACGTTTCGCAAATTCACCCTGGCGGCACTCGGCCGGCAAACACAGGTGTTGATCGACGACAAGGTCGTCATCGAGCCTTGGATAAGGGAGCCGATCATGGACAGCCATCTCCGGCTGACAGACACCAATATGACGGCGCTGCGGACCATGGCCGAAAAGCTGTCCGGGTCGGGAACAAGAATTCTCGTGCGAACTCGCTCGTGACGAGACGATTACCAAAGCGCTCGACCTTGAATGCCCCGAACATCGATGATAGGCCGGGCTCCCATATCGGAGTGCCCTGACAGTGATCCTCTAAGCTTAGATCAACGCACATATCCCGGCGCGGCAGCCTGTAGGCTGAGCGACGCGTGTGTTCGTCGATCCTACGGCTCATTTCACTTTTCAAGCAGATATGCCGGGCAGGGTGTTTCCGCCCGTTACGGCTTGGCAACGATATAGAGGTTTCAATGCCATCTTCAAATTCAGCATCATTGGATGTTTATGCTCTCAATCAGTCCGCATGGGACAAGTTCGCCGTCAGCGGTTGTGAGTGGTCGCGCCCTGTCGCGCCGGAAATTACGGCCGCAGCCAAGCGCGGGGCGTGGTCCGTTCGGTTGACCCCCAGCGAATTGCCGAGCCACTGGTTGGGAGACGTGAAGGGCCGGCGCATCTTGTGCCTGGCATCCGCCGGCGGCCAACAGGCGCCTGTGCTGGCGGCCGCAGGCGGCGAGGTGACGGTTTTCGATGCCTCCGAAAAGCAGCTTGATCTGGATCGCAGCGTTGCGGCGCGCGATGGGTTGAAACTGACAGCAATTCAGGGGGATATGCGCGATCTCTCCCGCTTTGCCGATGAGACCTTCGATATCGTCTTCAATCCGATTTCCAATCTCTACGTTCCCGATATCAGGCCCATTTGGCGCGAATGCCATCGCGTGCTGAAGCCGCAGGGACGTTTGCTGAGCAGCTTCTATAACCCCGTCGTTTTCATCGGAGATCGCGATCCGGCCCTGATGAAGGAGGGGCTTATCCGGCCTGTCTTCACGATACCTTATGCCGATGTGACGGATCTCGACGCGGCCACGCTGGAAGCGAAACTGACGCGGGGCGAAGCCCTGGTGTCGGGGCATAGTTTGTCCGATCAGATTGCAGGACAGATCGAGGCGGGTTTCCACATCGCCGGCTTTCTGGAAGACCGGCAACCCACGCCGCGTTTTCTCATAGACAAATTCCTGCCGACGTTCATCGCGACTTTGGCGCTGAAGGCAGCTTAGCACCCTTCCGTTCGGCGTGCGTAAGAACGCAAGAAGATTAAGCGTTTCCGCGATACAAAGAAAAGCGGAAACGCTTCGGGCGCTAATGACTCCAAGGCCTTTCGGGGAGAAACGATGCCTTGCGCATCGTTGCGTAGCCAAGCCGGTCTTCTCTTATGGGCAATGTCGCGGCAATTTCTATCGGCGCCGACGGGGCTGGCGTCATAGAGGCGGACTGGCCTCTATGCATGTCGTTCGGTTTCGCGCGCACAGCTTTGCAAATCTTGTCGCCAAGCAAATTTGGGAAGACCAAAATACCCCCTATGCGAGGTTCTTGAGATATAACGAAAGCAGTTGGGTCTGGGACGAAATGCC
Organism: Rhizobium sp. ASV8; assembly: GCF_016429255.1. Classification (GTDB taxonomy): domain Bacteria; phylum Pseudomonadota; class Alphaproteobacteria; order Rhizobiales; family Rhizobiaceae; genus Rhizobium. The sequence goes on along the minus strand of NZ_JAELUG010000035.1, from coordinate 41,543 downwards.
GAGCTTGCGGTAGACGTTGCGCCGATGGACCTTCACCGTGCCCGTCGAGATATTGAGCTTCAACCCGATCGATTCAGACGAATGTCCCTGCAAGACGAGTTCGACGATAGCGGTCTCGCGGCTTGTCAGATTGAGATCCCGCCAGACCGCTTCGGCCGGTGCGAGGGACCCATTCTGGCCCTGGCGGCGGCGGCTCCTGCCGCCGGCTGCCAGTTGCGCATCGAAGCGTGGAGCAAGGCCGGACCAATAGTGTCTCACCATATTCGCGACGAGAGGTTCGACTTTCCTAAGCGTCAGGAATTCGGCTGGCGGAAAAACGCCGGTCTTCTCGCGCCGCATCAGTGACAGAACGACGGTGACATCCTCATCGACATTGACGAAGAAGCCGATCTCTTCGGCAAGACCAGTCTGCACATAGTAGGTTCGGTAATACTCACTCGAAAAGAAGCGATCCGGCGCCAGTTCCCGCATTCTGAGCACGCCTTCGCGGCGGCCACGCGCCGTGTGGTAGAATGGATCCAGCAGGTAGGGTCCGGCCTGATAGAGCGTCACGAAGACGATATGCTCCTCAGGATCGAAGGTACTGTATAGATCGATCGGTCGCTCCTTGCCGCGATAGGCGAAGACAACGACGTAGTCGAACCGCACCAGCGCCGCCATCATCTGGCGGAACGTCTCCCCGAATTCCAAATCGGCCATCGCCGATCTGCCGATCGTGGTGTTGAAAGCGGCAAAAAGCCCTTCAAGGTCGGTGCTCATATGACGGATCCCCTCTGCCGCCCTGCACTATCAAGTGCAGCCCCTATATACACCTCCCACGAAGCAGTTTGATCGAAAATACCTCTTTCGGGGTATATACCTCGCAGGAAGCTCAGGCTTACTCTTTCCTTAACGACGGTGGCAATAAGGCAGATAAAGACTGCCGACCAACCGCAGGGAACAGACGTGGCATCCGCTTCAACGAACGACATCGAATTCCGTTCGGTCACAAAAGCCTATGGCGCCGTGACCGCCGTAACGGACATAAACCTCAATGTGCCCAAGGGCGCATTCCTGGCGCTTCTCGGGCCTTCCGGCTGCGGCAAAACCACGTGTCTGCGCATGATCGGCGGCTTCGAGCAGCCAAGCGAAGGCACCGTGTTGATCGACGGGCGCGAGATGAACGGCGTTCCGGCCTACCGCCGGCCTGTGAACATGGTGTTCCAGCATTATGCGCTGTTTCCGCATTTCAACGTCGCGCAGAATGTTGCCTACGGCCTGAAGCAGATGCGCCCGAAGGTCGGTGCCGCCGAGATCGACCGGCGTGTCGCCGAAGCGCTCGAGATGGTCCGCCTCGGCGGCTTCGCCAGCCGCCGTATTCACGAAATGTCGGGCGGGCAGCAGCAGCGCGTGGCACTCGCCCGCGCCATCGTCAATCGGCCCTCCGTGCTCCTGCTCGACGAGCCGCTTGCTGCCCTCGACAAGAAGCTGCGCTCGGCCATGCAGATCGAGCTGCAGACGTTGCAGCGCGAACTCGGCATCACCTTCGTTCTCGTCACCCATGACCAGGAGGAAGCATTGTCGATGGCCGATATCGTCTGCGTGATGAGCGCCGGCCGCATCCGGCAGCTCGGCACGCCGCAGGAGGTCTACGACCGCCCGGCCGATCTCTTTGTCGCCGATTTCGTCGGCAAGACGAACCGTATCGAGGCGACGATGGAAGCTGATGGCGAAACGCTCCGCCTTGCAGACGGCTCGGCACTTTCGGCCGGCAAGCGGGTCGCGCCCGGAGCTGCGATCGCGGCATTGCGCCCGGAGGCTATTCATCTGAGCCGCGAGATGGCGGCATCAGGCAGATCTTTCAAAGGTATAGTGACACACCGCATCTTCCTGGGCTCATCCGCGGAATATGCGGTCACTGTTCCCGGACTGGGTGACTTCCTGATCACGTCAGATCGCCGCAGCATGAACGAGAGCGATCTCGTGGGGCCGGGCGAGCAGGTTTTCCTCGGCTTCGACCCTAAAGCCTTACATGTCTTTCCAGCATCGAATGCATAAACCAAAACAAGGGAACAGCATCATGAGCAAGGATTATAAGGACAATCTCCCCATATCAGCCGAAGGCTTCATGGACGAATTCATGCGCCTGAAGCGAGGCTCCGTCAGCCGCCGTCATTTCCTCGGCATCACCGGTCTCGGCCTTGCGACAGCGGTTCTTTCGCGCTTCCCGGGCGCGCTTTCGACGCCGGCCTATGCGGCAGGCGAACTCGGCACGCAGATGTCGATCGCAACCTGGCCGAACTATCACGATCCCCAGACCTTCGAGAACTTCAAGGCGGCGACCGGCGTCGCCGTCGAGGTCAACGTCTTCGGCTCGAACGAGGAAATGCTCGCCAAGCTCCAGGCCGGCGCCTCCGGCTGGTCCCTCTACGTGCCGACCAATTATACGATTTCGACCTATCACAAGCTCGGCCTCGTCGAAGAGCTCGATCTATCCAAGGTTCCGAACTTCAGCCAGACCACCGAGAGCCCGCGATTCACCAAGGAAGGGCAGATCGACGGCAAGACCTATGCCGTGCCGAAGAACTGGGGCACGACCGGCTTTTCTGTGAACACCAAGAAGATCAAGACGAAGCTCGCAAGCTGGAAAGACTTCTTCGAGATTGCGCAGACCGAGGCCGATGGGCGCGCCATGGTGCACGACTATCAGCTGACGACCATCGGCAGCGCACTCGTTTCCCTCGGCTATGATTTCAACTCGATCAAGGCGGAAGAGCTCGCCAAGGCCGAAGAACTACTGATCAAGGTCAAGCCGCATCTCTTTGCGATTAACTCCGATTACCAGCCGTCCATGCGCTCGACGGATGCCTGGCTCACGATGTGCTGGACCAATGACGGCGCGCAGCTCAACCGCGACATGCCTGAACTTGCCTATGTGTTGGGCAAGGACGGCGGCGAAATCTGGACCGACTATTACGCGATCCCGAAGGATGCACCGAACAAGGCAGCCGGCTACGCTCTGCTCAACTATCTCATGGATCCGAAGAACGCGGTGAAGGAGCATATCGCCAACGGTGCGCCGACCACAGACAGTCGCGTGATCGCCCTTTTGCCGAAGGACATCACCTCGAACAAGATCGTCTATCCCGACGAGGCCGCGCTGACCCCGCTGGAATTCGGTGCCGCCGTCACGCTTACCGACCCGAGCCGTGCCGAACTGATGGCCCGCTTCAAGTCGGCCTGATCGCCCTTGCTCCACCCCGGTCCCTAGCGTCACCACGTTAAGGGGCCGGGCTCGCATTCCGAACCGGCGGATAAAGAAACCTATCGATGCCCCTTACCTCTGCCACCAAACGGCGCCTTGTCACCGCGGTCCTCGTCGGCCCGGCAAGCATCTGGCTGTTCGTCTTTCTGGTGCTGCCCTTCATCGCCATCATCGTCTTTGCCTTTGGCGAGCGAGCGCCGGAAGGCGGCTATCAGGCTGCCTTCACCTTCGCGCAATTCGCCAATCTCGGCTCGCGCTCGGCAGCCTTCGTCAATACGCTGATCCTTGCACCGATCGGCGCTGCAGCCTGCCTGCTGGTTGCCTATCCGGTCGCCTATTATCTTGCCGTCAAGGCGAGCCCGCAGCGCCGGCTGCTGCTCGTCTCGCTTGTCGTCGTGCCCTTCTGGACGAGCCTTCTCGTGCGAACCTATGCCTGGATGTACCTGCTTGGCGCACGCGGCATTCCGCATCTGCTCGAATATGCCGGGATCGAGAATATCAGGCTCATCAATACGCCTGGTGCTGTGCTGCTCGGCATCGTCTACGGTTATCTGCCGCTGATGATCATGCCGATCTATGTCAGCCTCGAAAAGCTCGATCGGCGACTGCTGGAGGCATCGGCCGATCTTGGCGCCAAGCCTATCTCGACCTTCTTTTCCATTACGCTGCCGCTATCACTGCCGGGTGTCATGACAGGCGTTGCCCTCGTAACCATCCTGCTACTTGGTGAGTATCTGATCCCGCAGTTGCTGGGGGGCGGCAAAGTCTTCTTCATCGGCAATGCGCTCGTCGATCTCTTCCTGCAGTCGCGCAACTGGCCGTTCGGATCGGCGATCGCCGTGACGCTGGTAGCTGTTGTCGTCATTATATTGCTTGTTGCCATGCGCATCGCCTGGCGCGTTGCAGGCACCCGCCAGGTGGATCTCGTCTGATGCGCGCACTCGTCACTTTCGTCTATCTCTTCCTTTATACGCCGATCGCGCTCGTCGTTCTGTTCTCTTTCAATGCCGGCCGCAATGCGAGCGAGTTCACCGGCTTTTCGACCCAATGGTACGGGCGAGCGCTGTCGAACACCTTCCTCATGGAAGCGCTGCAAAACAGTTTGATCATCGCCTTTACCAGTGCAGGGCTGGCCGCGATCTTCGGCACGATGGCGGCGATTGGCCTGGAGCGGCTCGGCCCTGGCACGCGTGCCATCTTCGACGGGTTGTTTGCCGCAGCGATCGTCGTCCCGGGTGTCGTCATCGGCATTGCGACGCTGGTGGCACTTGTCGAAGTCTTCGGCATCGTCAATCCGCTGATCGCAGCGGTCTGGCCCGGCGATCAGCCACCGAAGTTCGCGCTCGGCTACGGCTCGATCATCGCTGCGCACGGGCTCTTCACCATGGCGCTGGTGACGATGATCGTGAAGGCGCGTATTGCAAGCCTCGGTCGCGACATTGTCGAGGCATCGAGCGATCTCTACGCCACGCCATTGACGACGTTTCGCCAGATTGTCCTGCCGCAGATCATGCCGTCGATCCTGGCAGGCTTTCTGCTCGCCTTCACCTTTTCCTTCGACGATTTCATCATCGCTTTCTTCGTCGCGGGATCGAACACGACTTTGCCGATCTATGTCTTCGCCTCCATCCGACGCGGCGTCACGCCGGAGATCAATGCGATCGCAACGATGGTGCTGATCGCGTCGCTCGTCCTCATTCTCATCGCGCGCTTTTTGATGCGCGAAAAGACAACGACAAACTGACCAGGGAAAAATCATGATACTCAAGGATCGGGTCGCAATCGTCACCGGAGCCGGCTCCGGGATCGGCCGCGCCGGCGCGCTCATCATGGCGCGCGAGGGCGCGCATGTGATTGTCGCCGATATCGATTTGGCAAATGCCGAGGAGACTGTAAGCCAGATTGCCGGCGCAGGCGGCAGAGCCGAAAGCATGGTTGTCGACGTTATGGATGATCGCGCCCTTGAGGCTGGCATCGCAAAGATTGCGGCGCGGCATGGCCGTATCGACATCCTGCACAATCATGCGGGCGCCCAGGTCGCGGGCAATCTGGAAGACGTCGCGATATCCGGCTTCGACGCCTCCTGGAACCTGAATGTCCGGGCGCATTTCATGGCCGCGCGCTTCGTCATGCCGATCATGAAGAAGGCCGGCAAGGGTGTCATTCTCAACACCTCGTCTTCGTCAGGCGTCCTCTACGACCGCGAGATGATTGCCTACACCACCTCCAAACATGCGGTCATCGCGATGACCCGGCAGATGGCGGGCGATTATGCCCGGTTCGGCATAAGGGTGAACGCGCTTTGCCCTGGTTGGGTCGACACGCCGTTCAATGCGCCGTTCATCGCGCAGATGGGCGGACGCGATGCTATCGAGGGCTATATTGCCGAAAAGGTGCCGCTCGGACGCTGGGCTGACGTTTCGGAAATCGCCGAGCCGATTCTCTTCCTCGTTTCCGACCGCTCCTCCTACATGACGGGACAGATCCTCGTCGTCGATGGCGGCGAAACGGTCGTCTAGGTCGACGGAATGGCATCGCCTGAACATGTGTTGAACCGCGCCGGGTGGGGGCGAGCAGCGCTATCTGGGCCTGTTGTAGTGGGTTTGGAAAAATCTTCTGGGCTGCGATCCGTTTGCAGCCTTTGGATCGTCCTTGGCATATCCGAAACAGAAGGAGATATGCCATGTCCAACGAACCCACCACCTTGATCAATCTCTTGAGATGCGAACCGGGGAAGCAGGAGGCGTTGATCACACTCCTGCAAGAGAACATCGAGACCGTCATCCGCACCCTTTCTGGCTGGAGGATGACCCGGTTGATCGCGGCAGAAGACGGCACGGGGGTCGTTATTCAATCGGAGTGGGAGACGCCTGCCGCAGTCGCAGCGATGCGCGAGGATCCGCGCATGAGAGCCTATTTCCCGAGGATCGCCGCACTGGCAAGCCTGGAAACAATCATGGGCTCGGCGGTGGCGACCGCCACACACGAACATCACGCCAAATCCCTTTCACACGGCTCGCTGCCGGGCGCTGGAGCGGCCCAGATGGTCGTGATCTATCGGACCCCTAAGGACCCGGAGGCATTCGATCGGCATTATTTCGATATCCACGTGCCGCTTGCCAAGAAGCTTCCGGGGCTCAGGAGCTACCATGTCAATCATGGCCCCATCGCGGCGCCGATAGGTGCTCCCGATGTCTATCGGATCGGAACGTTGCATTTCGACGACCTCGCGGCCATCAAGACGGCCTTCGCAAGCCCGGAAGGTCAGGCCGCTGCCGCTGATCGCCGAATCTATGCGCCCGACGACTCCGGTGTTCAGATGTATCTTTTCGAAAGTTGGGCGCTTTGAAAACTCCTCCTTTTTCGTTCGGGTGAGCGGGCAGGCGAAGCCGACAGTTGAATGGCTGCCGGTGCTGGCATTGTTTCAATGTTCTATCTGAGACCCACCCGGGGATTGATCGACAACCGTGCCCGATCAAGGGTAAGCAGAAAGTGAAAGGACGATACGACCATGACCTCGGATGGTTTCGAAGATCGACTGCAAGCCTTGCGACCGCGCCTTCATCGATATTGCGCGCGCATGACAGGATCGGCCATTCAGGGCGAGGACGTCCTGCAGGACACCTTGGTCAAGGCGTTGCACGCGCGAAACCACGGGGCTGAGGTGGATAATCTCGAGGGCTGGTTGTTTCGCATCGCCCACAACACAAGCCTCGACTTCCTGCGCAGCAACTCTCGAAATACTGTTGTGCCGCTCACGGACGATATCGAGGCCGATCCCATTCCCGAAGCGGACATTGTCGCTATCGGCTTTCAGACATTTCTGCGGTTACCGGAGCTGCAGCGCTGCGCGGTGATCCTCAAGGATGTCCTGGGACATTCGATAGAGGAAATAGCCGGCATCGCAGATTGCTCTCCTGCGGCCGCAAAATCTGCACTCCAGCGCGGGCGCATGGCACTCAGATTGCTTGCCCAAGAGGGCGAAGATGCAAGGCTGCCGTTGATGTCCGAAGCGGACCGCCGGAAAATCGCAACCTATGTCGATATGTTCCGAAGTGGTGATTTCGACGCGATTCGCGCGATGCTCGCCGATGATGTGAAACTGGAACTGGTCAACCGCCTCACGTGGCAGGGCCGCGACAAGATCGCTCCCTATTTCACGCGCTATGCCGAGGTGGCGAAATGGCGATTTGCGCTCGGTGCGGTCGAGGGGCAGCCAGCCATGCTTGTTTTCGATGGCACTGGGTCGATGGAGCGGCCGGCCCATTTCGTCCTGGTCGAATGGTCGGAAGGTCGAATTGTCGAGATCAGGGATTTCCTGTTCGCTCCATACGTGCTTGAGGCGATGGATTGGGTGCGGCTGGCGTGAACACGTTGCCGCCCGGATGGGGTCCCCTGCGATTTTTCCAGGAAATGCTTGAGCTGAGCTCGTTCACGCCGACTGTCGCATGATGAGCCGTGCTTCGAGATGCGTCATACGTTCTTGGCTTTTTGATTGGTCCGGCGCTCCGCCAATCGTATCAAACAGCATGTCGATTCCTGCCGCGGCGATGCCTCGGTAGTCCTGTGCCATGGTGGTCAGCGGCGGGCAGGTGAAGCGGCTGAGCGGATGGTCGTCGTGGCCGGCGACGCGCAGGTCGCAATCGCTGTCATGGCCAACGCGCATCCGCCTTTCGAAAGCAGCTGCGATGACGCCGAAGGCGAGGCGGTCGTTGGCGCAAAGGACCGTACGCGTCGGAAAGCCGGATCCGTCAAGCAGGCGTCCGGCGGCCTCATAACCCAATTGTTCGAAGTTCCAATCCTTGGGCGGGATTGCCAATGTAACCGGCTCCAACCCCAGCCGCTCCATCGTTGCAATATAAGCGTTGCGCCGTTCGAGGGCGTTCTGGTTGACGGCCGGCATCTCCAGGAAGCACGGATGTTCGCCGGTCCGGCAGAGATATTCGGTGATGTTGCCGATGCTCTGGCGGTTGTCGGTGCCGACAAAGGGGCGGTCGCCGATGCTGTTGTCGAGGAAGACAGTGGGTATTGCGTCAGCGAGGTTCTCGAGCAGCCTTGCATCGGTCTCGAAGCCGAGCGGCGCCATCAGGACGCCGGCGATGTTCAGCGACAAGAGCGTGCGCATGGCTCGCGCCTCCAGCTTCCGTTCGCCGTGAGAGGATAGAACGATCGTCCAATAACCTTCCGCAAAACAGCGCATTTCGATCTGGCGCACGATCTCGGCATAGAACGGATCTGAAATGTGCGGGACGATCAGTCCAATATTCTTCGGGTTCTTGCGATTGAGGCTGACCGCGAAGATATTCGGTCGATAATCATAGTCCTTCAGTGCCTTTTCGATGCGGGCACGGGTTGAGGGCTTTACGCTCTCGGGGTTGTCGAAATATTTCGAAACGGTCGGGCGGGAAAGCCCGCTTGCCGCAGCGAACTCTTCCATCGTCCGGATTTTGCTCTCGCTCATGGTCGCTTTCGAGGTTCGTAGCGGTTCGGTGCGCTTTCGCGCTCATTTATCATGCGTAAAAATAAATCTTTAGGCCTATCAGAAGGATGATGCTGGTTTTACAGGCCTCCGCAACTGTTCGTCACATGTATAGCCGCCAAATCAGCTGTTACAAACAGAATTTAGCACGGTAAAGTTTTTTTCACGTGTAAATAAATTGATTGACGCGATATCCAATCGATGCGATAGGAACCTCGCCCGATATGGGTGGATATGTCCTGCGCAGGAGAGGAAAGGCGGCTGCCGCCGCCAGCTGACAGGGCAGCTTCACAAGTTCTTAATCAGCCGGCGAGGCCGGCAATTGGAGGAAATCATGCTTCGCAAAACGCTCGGTCGCATTCTTCTTTCCGGCGCTGCCCTTGCCCTTATGGCAAGTGTCGCATCCGCAGCTGGCATTGGCGCGTCGCTCCTGACGCAGCAGCACCCGTTCTACATCTCGCTTGCCAACGCGATGAAGAAGGAAGCCGAGGCTGAGAAGGTGCCGCTGGAAGTGGCGATTGCCAACCAGGATCTGTCCAAGCAGCTTGCTGACGTCGAAGATTTCATCACCAAGGGCGTCGACGTCATCGTCATCTCGCCCGTCGACAGCAAGGGCGTGCGCGCGGCGATCAAGAAGGCCGAGAAGGCTGGTATCAAGGTCATTACCGTCGACGTTCCGGCTATCGACGCTGACGTCACCTCCTTCGTCGGCACGGACAATTTTGCCGGCGGCGAGAAGGCTGCCGAGCTGATGGCGAAGTCCATCGGCGGCAAGGGCAAGGTCGCCGTCATCGACTATCCGACGGTTCAGTCGGTCGTCGACCGCGTCGAAGGCTTCAAGAAAAGTCTTGAAAAGTATCCGGACGTGAAGATTGCGGCCATTCAGACGGGCATCACTCGTCCGGAAGCGCTGGCTGCCGCGCAGAACATGCTGCAGGCTAATCCCGATATCGTCGGCATCTTCGGTTTCGGCGACGACGCCGCACTTGCTGCTGCCTCTGCCGTCAAGGCCGCCAAGCTGGAGAGCCAGGTCAAGGTCATCGGCTTCGATGGCATGGAAGAGGCACGCAACGCCGTGAAGAACGATCCGGTGATGGTCGGTGTTATCGCCCAGTATCCGGATCAGATGGGCAAGGTTGCCGTCGAGACTGCCGTCAAGGTCATCAAGGGCGAAACCGTTCCGGCCAAGCAGCCGATCGTGCCTGGCGTCGTGACCAAGGACGGCGAAACCAAGTAAAATATGTTTCGCGGCGGCCTCCGGCCGCCGCGATCATCTAGCCCGGGCGCTATCTGTTGTCTGCGGCCTGGACCGTAGTCCATCTTATTCGTTCATTCGCCAATGGCCGTGCTTGCTGATACCGATGCGGGCGGCCAGGGAGGAGCGTGCGTGACACAAAGCAATGCAGCCACACAGGAAGAAGCGTCGCGAGGCACGGGAACGGTGCTGGAAATCCGCGATGTCGCCAAGTCCTTCGGCGCCGTGCAGGCGTTGAAGCGCATGAACCTTCAAGTCCGTCGCGGTCGCGTGCATACGCTGCTCGGCGAAAACGGTGCCGGCAAATCCACGCTGATGAAGATCCTTGCCGGGGTCTATAAGCCGACTTCGGGCGAAATCCTGCTTGCCGGCAAAGCATATCAGCCACAGAATCCGCGCGATGCCCGCGCACACGGCATTTCCATCGTTTTCCAGGAACTTAGCCTCTGCCGAAATCTCTCGGTCGCACAGAATATTTTCGCGAGCCACGAGCCGAGCCGCTTTGGATTCGTTCGCGATCGCGTGCTCGTCGCCAAGGCCGAAGCGCTGATCGCGGATCTCGGCCTTCCGGTCGATGTGCATGCCAAGGTGGGCGACCTCTCCATCGCGCAGCGCCAACTCGTCGAGATCGCCAAGGGTCTCAGCCTGCCTGCGGACGTGGTCATCCTCGACGAGCCGACATCGTCGCTTTCCGATAGCGAGGCGGAAATCCTGTTCTCGATCATCGAGCGGCTGAAGGCGCGCGGCAAGGCGATCATCTACATCTCGCACCGCATGGAAGAAATCATGCGGCTTTCCGACGATATTACCGTCATTCGCGACGGCGAATATGTCACCACGACGGAAAAGAGCGAGACCAGTATCGACAAGCTGATCGCGCTGATGGTGGGCCGCGAAATGCAGGACATTTACCCGCCGCGCGTGGCGCCGCGTCCGGCCGAGAGTATTGCACCCGTCCTGGCGACGAAAAACCTCACGGTTCCGGGAAAGTTCCACGATGTCTCCATCGATGTGAAGCCCGGCGAAGTCGTCGGCCTCTTCGGTCTGATCGGTTCCGGGCGGTCCGACATCATGAGGGCGCTTTTCGGCATGGAGCGCCCGGAAGGGCAGATCTTCCTCGACGGTAAGCCGCTGACACTTGCCTCGCCCTCCGAGGCGATCCGCAATGGCATCGCCTTCGTGACCGAAAATCGCAAGGAAGAGGGTCTGGTTCTGGCGCACAGCGTCGAGCGCAACGTCAATATGGTGGCGCTTAAGCAGCTTGCCGGCCCGTTCGGCTTGATGCGCGGCAGCGCCGAGCGCGCAGCCGCCAAGACGGAAGTGCTGCGCCTCGCCATCAAGGCGGCTTCGATCGACACCACAGCCGGTTCGCTCAGCGGCGGCAACCAGCAGAAGATCGTGCTGGCCAAATGGCTGCAGATCAGGCCGCGCGTGCTGATCCTCGATGAACCGACGCGCGGCGTCGACGTCGGCGCAAAGTTCGAGATCTATCGCATCATCCGCGAACTTGCGGCCGAAGGCGCGGCGATCTTGATGGTTTCTTCGGAACTGCCCGAGGTACTCGGCCTCAGCGATCGTGTCGTCGTGATGCACAACAGAGGCCTGGCAGCCGTGCTCGATGCCGAAGGCCTGACACCCGAAACCGTTATGACCTATGCAGCGGGGATGCACGCATGAGCAATCTTCAGACAACACAGGGGAGGGGCGCGGACACGCAGGTCCGCCAGTCGTTCTTCCGTTCGCCGATGGTGCGCCAGTATGGTGGCATCATCATCTCGCTCGCTGTGCTCTGCATTGTTTTCTCGGTGCTGAGCCCGCGCTTCCTAGCCTTCAACAACTTCATGAATATCATGCAGCAGGTGGCGGTGGTTGCCGTAGCCGCTTACGGCATGACCTATGTCATCCTGCTTGGTGAGATCGATCTTTCGATCGGCTCTATCATCGCGGTTGCCGGCATGGTGGCGGCACAGGCTTTCGCCATGGGCTTCGGTTTCTTGCCGACTGTTCTTCTGACGTTGGTGGCGGGCGCCATCATGGGAGGCTTGAACGGAGCATTGTCTGCAAAGCTGATGCTTCCTTCCTTCATCGTGACTGTTGCGAGCATGGGGATCTATCGCGGCGTCGTCAGCCTGCCGACCAATGGCGCACCGGCCATGATAGACAACGATGCATGGCTCGCTATCGGCTCCGAGAGTTTCCTCGGGCTCCCGATCATCATCTGGATCATGGTCGTACTCTTTGCGATCAATCACATCGTCCTGTCGAAGTCGATCTTCGGTCGGCAGGTCTATCTTTCCGGTGGCAACCGCGAGGCGGCAGTTTATTCCGGCATCCGCGTCGATCGCATCAAGATCATCGTTTTCATGATTTCGGGCGTGATGGCGGCGATCAGCGGCATTCTGCTCTCTTCGCGCCTGTCCTCGGCACAGACCAATTCCGGCATGGGTTACGAGCTTGACGCCATTGCGGCTGTCGTGCTCGGCGGCACCTCGCTTGCCGGCGGTGTCGGCACGATGGTCGGCACCATTCTCGGCGCCTTGATCATCGGCGTCATCAACAACGGCATGAACATGCTGTCGGTGCCCTATTTCTACCAGCTCATCGTCAAGGGTCTTGTCATTCTCATCGCCGTCTGGCTCGACGTGCGCAGCAAGGCGGTGCGGACGTGAGCATGAAGAAGATCATCACCATCGGCGAGATCGTCGTCGAGATCATGGCAGTCGAAACGGGCAACGGCTTCCTGTCCGCAATCCCGCTGATCGGGCCATTCGCTTCGGGCGCCCCGGCAATTTTCATCGACCAGGCGGCCAAGCTCGGCCAGCCCTGCGGCATCGTCAGCGCCGTCGGCAACGATGATTTCGGCGTGCTCAATGTCGAGCGATTGCGCAACGACGGCGCGGATGTCTCTGCCATCACGGTGCATCCGACTGCCGCAACCGGCAGTGCCTTCGTGCGCTACCGGCAGGACGGCAATCGCGATTTCATCTTCAACATCAAGCACAGCGCCTGCTCGGCCATTGGCTTGACGCCCCAAGCCGAAGCGCTGGTCGAGACCGCCGATCATCTGCATATCATGGGCTCGGCGCTCTTCTCCGACGGCATCGTCGAAGCCATTCACGAGGCGACCAGGCGTATCAAGGCGAAGGGCGGCACGGTCTCCTTCGATCCCAATATCCGCAAGGAAATGCTGGAGCTGCCGGGCATGCGCGAGGCGCTTGGCCATGCGCTTGAAAACACCGATCTCTTCATGCCGAGTGGTGCGGAGATCTTCCTCTTTACCCAGGCAACGGAAGAAAAGGCTGCTGTCGCGGAATTGCTGGCGCGGGGCATCAAGGCCGTCGTGATCAAGCGCGGTGCCGAAGGCGCCAGCTATTTCGACGCCTCTGGCGAGACGATGGCCCCGGCCTTCAAGGTTGAGGAGGTTGACCCGACCGGCGCCGGCGACAGTTTTGGTGCGGCTTTCGTCACCTGCTGGTTGCGCGGTATGGCCGCCGACAAGGCGCTCGTTATTGCCAATGCCACCGGCGCACGCGCCGTCGGCGTCAAAGGCCCGATGGAAGGCACTTCCAGCATGGCTGAGATCGAAGCCTTCCTCGCCGCCCGCAATCTTTCCGGAGTATCGTCATGAGCAGCACCAAGACCCTCAGCACACTTCCTGCCCGCTATGCGGCGGGTGAACGGCGCGGCATTGCTTCCATTTGCTCGGCCCATCCGCTGGTCATCGAAGCCGCTTTCCTGGAGGGACTTGCGACCGAGACGGATGTGCTGATCGAAGCCACCTGCAATCAGGTCAACCAAGAGGGCGGCTATACCGGCATGACGCCTGCCGACTTCCGCCGCTTCGTGGAAGAAATCGCGGAGCGCGTCGGCTTTGACACGCGCCGGCTGATCCTTGGTGGTGATCATCTCGGCCCCAACCCTTGGAAGCATCTGCCGGCAGAAGAGGCGATGCAGCGCTCTGAAGTGATGATGGACGCCTTCGTGCGCGCCGGTTTCACGAAAATCCATCTCGATACCTCGATGGGTTGTGCAGGGGAACCGGTCGCACTGTCGGATGCGGTAACCGCCGAGCGCGCTGCGCGTCTTGCGCTGGTTGCCGAAAAAGCGGCAGCGGTATCGGGCTTTGATCTGCCTGTTTATATCGTCGGTACGGAAGTGCCGATCCCCGGTGGCGCCATGGAAGCGCTCGACCATCTGGAACTGACCAGCCCGGCGGCGGCGCTGGAAACCGTCGAGGTGCATCGCCGCGCCTTTGCCGCTGTTGGTCTCGAAAGCGCCTTCGCCCGTGCCATCGGCGTCGTAGTGCAGCCGGGCGTCGAGTTCGGCAACGAGAACGTCGTGGTCTACGACCGTGCTGCGGCTCGCGAGCTCAGCAGCGTTCTGCGCCGTATGCCGCAATTCGTCTTTGAAGCGCACTCGACCGACTACCAGCCGGCATCCGCGCTGCGCGGGCTCGTGGAGGATGGCTTTGCCATCCTCAAGGTTGGGCCGGGGCTTACCTTTGCGCTTCGCGAAGCGCTCTATGGTCTCGATCAGATCGCTGCGGTTCTCGATAACGGGCCGGAAACCTTGCGGCAGGGCATGGAAGCGCTTTTGCTCGCAGAGCCGAAGAACTGGCAGAAATATTATCACGGCAACGAGGCGGAGCTGCGCATCCAGCGGCATTTCTCCTACAGCGACCGCATTCGTTACTACTGGCCGCATCCCGCTGCCGCGGCACTTGTCGAGGGCCTGTTCCAAAGGCTCGGCGAACGAGAATTGCCGGAGACGTTGGTCAGCCAGTATCTTGGAGCGCTCTATCCGGCCGTGGCCGCCGGCACGGTGGAAGCCAAGGCCCGGCCGCTGGCGCTGGAGGCCATCCGGAACGTCATCCGCACTTATAATCGGGCGACGATCTGACCGGGGTTCCAGAGTGACGTCATCCGATACCACCGCCGGCCAGTAAAGCGATCAGGCCGGCGGCGACTGCGCCCGGATAAAATGTGACTTCAGTCAGCCGAAACTGTTCGGGTGGCGCAGGCGTCGCCGCGTAGATCGTTGTCCATGTCTGATCGCGCTCGGAACCATGGAGCTACTGGAAAGCTGCGATGCAGACTGACCGCATATGCCAGCCGGAGCCGGCGGCGAGCGGGCGTGACGGATCATGTATCCGAAATGGAACCGTCAGCTCTGCATTTCATCGTAGCGGCTCTGATGCTGCTGGATCTCCACCATGTTCTCGACCGTCCAGTCATAAAGCTCGGCGAAGGGCCTTTGCAGCGACTCTCCCAACGGGGTTCGGGCATACTCCACGCCCAGTACACGTCCCGTCAGGACGGTCCGGGTAATCATTCCGTTTCGCTCCAGCTTGCGTAGCGTCTGAGTGAGGACCCGCTGAGTGACGCCATCGAGACGGCTCTTGATCGCATTGAATCGCCGAGGCTCCTTCAGCACGGCCATAACCATCATCGACCACTTGTCCGCTATCTGATCGAGGATAGCACGGCTCGGGCAATCCGAACGATAAACGGGGTCTGGATCGGGGATCATTGGTATTCTCCGGCATCCCTGGGATGCTTTTGGTGCGTAATTGACACTTGGTATATATTAAATACTTAAAGTCCTGCAACCTTAACTTCACCCCTCGTGGGACACGCCGGAGCACACCATGACTTCCTTCGAATTCGCCAAGTTACGCATCGTGAAAGATGGCGGAGTGGCCACCGTCACCATCGATAATCCTCCGGTAAACGTCCTCGATGTCGGCCTAATGAGCGAGATCAGTCGTTTTCTTGTTTCGGTTCGCGGGGACGAGGAGACACGCGTCATCATATTCGATAGCGCCGATCCGGAGTTCTTTATCGCGCATGTGGATATGACGCTCATCGATGCGCCGAATGCATTCGACGAACTGGCGCAGGATGCACCGAAAGGCTTGAATCCGTTTCAGGCGTTTGGCGAGTTGTTGCGATCGCAGCCTCAGGTGACGATCGTCAAGTTGGCAGGTTTCGCGCGCGGCGGCGGTGCGGAGTTTGTGGCGGCAGCCGACATGGCTTTCGCAGCGGAAGGCCGCGCCGGTCTCGCGCAGTGCGAGGCGCTGATGGGTATAACGCCCGGCGGCGGCGCAACCCAGTATCTTGGAACACGGATGCCGCGGTCTCGGGTGCTGGAGGTTGTGCTCGGTGCCGATCTTTTCGATGCCCGGACAGCGGAACGCTATGGCTGGGTCAATCGCGCGCTGCCAGCTGACCAGATCGACGACTTTGTCGCGAGATTGGCCCGACAGATTGCCGCTTTGCCGCCCGGCGTCATTGCGGCAGCGAAGGCTGCTTTGCCGCCGACCGATCTTCGGGAGGGTTTGGAGCGCGAGCATGCCGCTTGGGCCGGCCTGTTTGCACGACCGGCGGCAGAGGCACTGATCCGGGGTGGTCTCAAAGCTGGAGCACAATCAAAGGCTGGCGAACGCGACCTGGAGAGGCTTCTTCGAGATTTGTCGATTTGACATCGCCTTGGGGTATGGACCCCAACCGATCCAAGATCTGTTTCGGTCAACATTAATCATTGCTCTTCCGGCGCTCGCCAACAGCGATATGCGCCGGAAGATCGGATACCGACAGGCTTCGGGATTCGTTCGCTGTCATTTCGCGGTTGCGATTGCATCCAACCTCATGATGAATAGCTGCTTCGACAGCTGACAGGATGCCCCGTGCCACTTCAATGCCGCCCATGACAAGATATTTTCCATTCCCGCGGTTCATCCCTTTGGGATCTCTCTCGATCTGGCTGGCAACAGCAGTGCTTGCCGTCGCTCTGCTGGCGGCATTCCAATACAGATCCGGGCTCGCCCAGCTTTCCGACTGGACGCGAGGAACGGATACTTTTCTGGCCGAAAAGCTGGCGCAGCACGACGCCCATATGACTGCGCTTGCCGCCGTGATCCGCATGTCGCCAACCGAGCCGTCGGCAAGCGTGCAGGGACTTGTCGAGTCGATAACCGCATTCTATCCCCGCGTCACTGATATCGCGACGATCCACATCGACGGAGCAAATGCCCACGTCATCGCCTATGGCAGACCGCAGGGGCCGACTGTGGAAGCGGACCTGTCGATCGGCGATTTGCCAAAACTCGGCAAGCCCGGGGAAACGGCCGTTCGGCCGATCCCGGAACGTCATGCCTACGACATATATAAGCTCGTCGAAGCCGGCCGGCTGCTGCGCTTGCGCATCAACGCCGCGGCACTCTTGGCCACAGACAATGTCCCGCCTGGATATTCGGTCAGCCTGTCGCTCGGTGACGCTGTACTCTTCAGCAGGGTTTCAGACCAGGCCTCGATCGTGGATGTGAAGAGCAGCCTTTCCGCCAGCAATCCGGGACAGCCTCTCCATCTGTCGATCAGCGAGGGTTTCAGTCTCGGCGAACTCTTTCCCTTCAGCCTGGTGCTTCCTCTATTGCTGGGGTCGGCCGCTGCGGTGTGGTTTGGCGTGCAATATCGCAATGCGCGCCGGGAGAAGAGGCGGCAGGAGCGTCGTGCGACGCTGCTGGAGCAGGAGACCCGGCTCGCCCATGCCGGCCGCGTCAACGCGCTTGGCGAAATGGCGTCGGGCATTGCCCATGAACTCACCCAGCCCATCGCCGCCATACTGAGCCAAAGCCAGGCCGCGCGGCGTGCGCTGACTTTGGACCGCACGGATATTCTTGAGCAGGCGCTGGATGCCAATATTCGCGAAGCAAAACGGGCAGGCGATATTCTCGGCCGCATGCGCGCTTATATTTCCGGCGCAGAGGCGCGGATCGAGAGAGTGGCACTGTCGGAGGCGCTGCACGGCGCGTTGCGCCTCGTCGAGGCGGACTTGGCGCAACAGGCGATCGCGCTCGACGTTGTGATCGCCGACGCTCCCTGTGTCGTTGCGATCGACCTCATCTCGTTTCAGCAGGTCATCCATAATCTCATTCGCAACGCCGCCGATGCCGTGTCCGGTCAGCCGGACGCGCGCATAACGCTCAGGGCCGGCCCACAGAACGCCCAGGCGATCATCGTCATCGCTGACAACGGGCCGGGGATCGACGCCAATTTGCTCGACCGCATCTTCGAGCCGTTTTTTACCACCAAGCCGGATGGTATGGGGCTCGGTTTGCCTCTCTGCGTCCGATTGATCGAAAAGGTCGACGGCACCATTGACGTACGCAACCACGGGGGCGCCTGCTTTACCATTCGTCTGCCAGCCGGAGGGGCCGCATGATCTATCTCGTCGACGACGATGCCTCCGTGCGCGAAGCGCTCGCGCTCCTGCTTTCCACCTATGGCAAGAGTGTCACCGCCTTTCCGGATGCGTCCCATCTGCTCGCCCATCTCGACAAGGCCAAGCCCGGCATATTGATCCTCGATCTGCGCATGCCCGCAATCAGCGGGCTGCAGCTCCTGAAGAAACTGGCGGAGATGAATATCGATTGGCCGGCGATCATGATTACCGGTCACGGCGACGTCGAAGCTTGCCGTCGCGCCTTCAAGGCCGGGGTGGCGGACTTTCTCGTCAAGCCCGTCGACGAACACGTGCTGATCGAGGCGATTGCTTCCTGCGAGGCGCAGCTTGCCGAACTTTTGGCGCGTCAGGAGACGGGACGGCTGCTGGATCAGCTCACCGCCCGCGAACGCGAGGTCATCGAACTGGTGTCGAAGGGGCTGGGCAGCAAGGAGATCGCAGCGACGCTTGATGTTTCCGTCCGCACGGTGGACAGCCATCGCGCGAGTATCGCCATGAAGCTCGGCACGCCCGCTGTGGCCGAGCAAACGCGCATATGGCTTGCTGCATATCGGTAGTTCTACCGATATGTCTCCGTGGCTGTGCGAATTCCAGCAAACCGGCCCACCGGATAGACCTCCTTTCAGGATACACAACGCCCTGGAGGTCCCTGACATGAAAAACGTTCTGCTTTCGCTCGCCCTTGCCACAGCCATCAGCGCTCCGGCCTTCGCGGACAACACCGTTAAGCAGACCAGCCTGGGAACCGCATTTGCGGTTGATCTCGCCCAGGCGGCCGTTTCGGCTTGCGCGGCCGACGGCTACAACGTCGCTGCGGCTGTTACCGACCGCTCCGGCATTCTGCTGGCACTGGTCAGGGCTGAAAATGCCGGTGCCCACACGGCCAACGCCGCCTCGGCGAAGGCTTACACTTCAGCGTCTTCGCGCAACCCGACCAGCGGCATGGCCGAGACCGTTCAGAAGAATCCGGCTGCCGCCGGTCTGGCCGATATCCCAGGCTTCTTGGTCCTTGCCGGCGGCGTACCGGTAAAGGCCGGCAAGGAGACGATCGGCGCGATCGGCGTCGGCGGGGCGCCGGGCGGTAATTTCGACGAAGCCTGCGCCAACAAGGCGCTCGACAAATTCGCGGATCGCCTGAAGTAAGTTTTCTCCGAATATGTCTCGAAGTGCCCGCAAACCCATCTGCGGGCGCTTTTACTGTTGGCGGCAGTATCACTCACAGTATGGTATGCGTCAGTCCTGGCCGTTCAAATCCGCTTGTTAACCCAGCTGAACGACGTCCGCAGGCAATGACGAATGGCTTCGGCAATATGGGAGGCTGTCAGTTTCGCTGCCGCAATCTGCCCCTCCTGGCTGTCGTGATCGATGAAGCGATCCGGCAGAGTCATTGCTCGGAAAACGAGCCCTCGATCCATCAAGCCTTCCCATGTCAGGCAATGCATCACGGCCGCACCAAAGCCGCCAGCGGCGCCCTCTTCGACGGTCACCAATATGGGGTGGTGCCTTGCCAAACGGGTGATGAGTTCGACATCCAGCGGCTTGGCGAAGCGCGCGTCGGCGACGGTGATGGATAGCCCCTCGACTTCGAGCATACGTGCGGCCTGTAGGGCATCCGCAAGGCGCGTGCCGAGCGACAGGATCGCAGCGGAAGTTCCCTCTCTTAGAATTCGGCCGCGGCCTATAGTCAGCGCTTCGGCCTTTGCCGGTTGCTGTGCCCCCGTGCCGGGACCGCGGGGATAACGGATCGCGCTCGGACGATCGTCAATCTGCTGCGCCGTCCGAACCATGTGGATGAGTTCCGCCTCGTCGGACGGTGCCATCAGCACCATGTCGGGCAGACAGCCGAGATAAACGAGATCGAAGCTTCCGGCATGTGTTGCTCCATCGGCTCCCACCGGTCCGGCGCGATCGATCGCAAAGCGCACCGGCAGCCGCTGGATCGCAACATCATGCACGATCTGGTCATAGGCACGCTGGAGGAAAGTCGAATAGATCCCGCAAAAGGGCGTCATGCCTTCGGCAGCGAGGCCAGCGGCAAAGGTAACAGCGTGCTGCTCCGCGATGCCGACATCGAAGAACCGCGAGGGGAAGCGCGCCGCGAACTTGTCGAGCCCGGTTCCGGACGGCATCGCGGCTGTGATCGCGACGATCCGGGAGTCGTGTTCGGCCTCCGCGATCAAGGCTTTTGCAAAGACATCCTGATATTTCGGCGGACCAGACCTGCTTTTTTCCTGTTCGCCGGTGGCGACGTCAAACCGCGCGACCGCGTGGAGCTTCTCGGCATTTCGTTCCGCCGGAGCAAAGCCTTTTCCCTTTTGCGTTACCGCATGGATCAGGATCGGGCCGTCGATATCCGCCTCGCGCACATTGCGCAGGAGGGGAATGAGCTGCTGAAGGTCATGCCCATCGACTGGCCCGACATAGTAGAAGCCGAGTTCGTCGAACAGTGTCGACCCTGTCATGAAGCTTCGCGCCAACTCTTCGGCCCGTCGTATCCCACGTTCAAGTCGCGACGATATCTGACCGGCGAGTTTCAAGCCGAGATCGCGGAACGTCAGAAATTGCCGGCTGCTGATGAGGCGTGAGAGGTAGCCGCTCATCGCGCCGGTCGGCGGTGCGATGGACATCTCATTATCATTGAGGATCACGATCATACGCGCTTTCATCGCGCCGGCATTGTTCATCGCTTCATAGGCCATGCCTGCGCTCATCGCCCCGTCACCGATCACGCAGACAATGGTCCGGTCTTCGCCGGAGCCTTCAGCGGCCAGCAGATCGCGGGCGACCGCCATGCCAAGGCCCGCGGAGATCGATGTGGAGGAATGACCCGCGCCAAAAGGATCATATTCGCTCTCGCTGCGAGCGGTGAACCCAGCCAGACCGTCGCGCTGGCGGATCGTTCTCATCCGGTCCCGTCGACCGGTCAGGATCTTGTGCGGGTAGGTCTGATGCCCGACATCCCAGATGAGCCGGTCGTGCGGTGTGTGAAAGACTGTATGCAGGGCCACCGTCAATTCCACTACCGCCAGCGACGAACCGAGATGGCCCCCGGTCTGCGATACCGCGTTGATCGTCTCGGCGCGCAGCTCGTTCGCCAGCTGTTGCAGTTGCTCGATTGAAAGGTTCCAAAGATCTCGAGGGGTCTCGATCCGATCGAGCAATGGTGTTGCAATACGTCCTGCCTCTCCACGCATCCTATTGATCGCCTGTCCTTTGCTCCGATACCGACTCCGCCGCGCGTAACGACGTTGTGGCTGTGCCCGCCATTCTTCCGCCCGTCTCACTGTCTCGTGGCAAGCGTCGCCGTCCTGTGTAGCGAAAGCACCAGTGCCGCGTCTCGCTTGCATGCGTTGCTATCTGGCAAACCCGACTTGCCAGCTTCCAACCGGCTTTCTCACGCAGAGCCGCATATCCTCCGGAGGAGAAAACCCAATACAGGAGGAAGAAAATGAAGCTCTATTATGCACCCGGCGTCTGCTCTATGGCCGCGCATATCGTTGCCGCAGAAGCAGGTATTCCGCTCGATTTGAGGAGGGTCGACATTCGCAGCGAGCCGCATCGCGTCGAAGATGGCCGCGATCTCAAGTCGATCAGTGTCAAGGGAGTGGTCCCGGTGCTGGAACTCGACGACGGTCGGATTCTCACCGAAGGCGTCGCAATCCTGCTGTATCTCGCGGATCTGAAGCCAGAGGCGATGTTGGCGCCCGCACAAGACAGCTTCGAGCGCTACCGCCTGCAGGAGTGGCTGACCTTCATCAGCTCGGAACTGCACAAGAGCTTCAGCCCATGGCTGTTCCATCCGGAGTATGGCGCGCAGGCCGCCGACGTTGCCAGGGAAAGGCTGAAGCCGCGTTTCGATGTCCTCGAAGCCATCTTACCCATCACGATTATCTCGTCGGCGACCGTTTCAGCATCGCCGATGCCTATTGCTTCACGATCATGAACTGGTCGAAAGGGCGCGGCATCGATCTTGGCGCATGGCCAAATCTGATGCGTTATCTGTCAGGGGTGGTCGAGCGTCCGGGCGTGCGTGCGACGCTTGTTGCCGAGGGCTTGCGCAAATAGCAAGCGTGGTCTTGGTGAGTGACGTGCGCCTACGACCGCTTCGCACGGCCACGGATTGCGTCCGCTCAATCGGTGGCGCCTGGAGTTTTGCCGCGCTCTCCCTCCAGCAGCGCGCGGCGTGCCAATAGTCCGCCCCCGACATGGTCGAAGAAGGCTCGGACGCGTGCCGTATTGCGCAGATCCCTGTGTGTGATCAGCCACAATTCTCTGGTGAGTTCTTCGAGCGGTTCCTGCACCCGTTCGATATCGGATTCGAGATCGCCAAGGTAGCAAGGCAGGAGTGCCAGACCCAGGCCCGCCTTCACCGCCATGAGCTGATTGATGAGGCTGCTTGATCGATATGCGAAGGCGCGGGATGAAATATTTTCCGTCAACCATTTCGATGCCGCAGCGACTGCCCCGCTGTCCCAGCCGATTACGACATGGTCGGAAAGCGAGTCGATACACGTTGGCCGTTCCCGATCTGCAAGGTAGAGACTGCTCGCGTAGAAAGCCCAAGGGGTGGAGGCAATCTTGCGCCCGAAGAGTTCCCCTTCATGCGGACGCGTTGCCCGAATGGCGATATCGGCCTCGCGCCGAAGAAGATCGAGCTGCCTGTTGTCGACAAGAAGTTCGAGTTCTATTCCGTCATGCTCGCGACGGAAGCCCGCAAGCACTTCGTTGAGAATGCGATAGGCCAAAGTTTCGGACGAGGTGATCTTGAGCTTGCCGGACAGGCGCGTGTCCTGACCGGTAATCGACCGATCGAGCGCCAGGATTTCGGCTTCCAACCGCTCCGCAGCGGTCACCATCTGCAGGCCGGCCTCCGTCGGCACATATTGGCTCGAACTACGATCGAACAGTTGTACCCCTCTGCGTTTCTCCAGCGCGTTCAGCCAACGAAAGACCGTGGAATGGTCATGGCCCAGGTCTCTTGCCGCGCCTACGAGAGATCCTGCGCGTCCAATCGCCAGTACAATTCTGAATTCGTTCCAATCCGCCATGTTCTTGCTGCCTCGCAGGTTCAGTTATCGTCATGGTAATTTGCATTGCAAATTTGCAAGATGAAACCCGATATCCGGGTCCTGGGCTCGCTCCACCGCAATGTAATGATCGAAACGCAAAGTTGGGATTGCAAGATCGCAAGGGCGTTTTGCCGTCTTGCAAGTGCTTGCCGGCAAATGCCCGCATCAGATCGGCCGGATAGCCGCACGTGCACAAACGACGGCCGCGCTTCCACCGTCGCGATTGTCGGGCGGAAATATCCGTTTGCCAAACCACAACGGGCATGGCGCCCGCAACGCCTCTATCATCCCAACACATGCCAGAGCCCACGCGTTTTCGCGTCTGCATGGCATGACCAGAAGCGGCAATGGGGGATGATGGCAAGCATGGGAACGGGCATGGCATGGATACTGCTGATCGTATCGGGCATTCTCGACGTATGCTGGGCCATCAGCGTGAAAATGGCGGATGGCTATAGCCGGTTGGCTTGGTCCATCCTCTCCTTCGTCCTGCTCGCCGCCTTTATTTATGCGCTCGGCAGAGCCCTCCAGGTCCTGCCGATCGGCACCGCCTATGCGGTCTGGACCGGCATCGGCGCGGTCGGGTCGATCCTTGTCGGCATCGTGATTTTTCGCGAGCCCGCGACCTTCCTGCGGCTCTTCTGGATCGCCGTCACTCTCAGCGGGATCGTTGGCCTCAAGCTCTCGAGCACGTGAGCCTCAGTCTCCGCTCCTCTCAATATGAAGGAAATACCATGGCCAAGCTGAATGCCGATCCGAATTTCGTCCTCTCCAAGGCTGAGGAATTGAAGGCCTTCCGCGACATGCTGCTGATCCGCCGTTTCGAGGAGCGTTGCGGTCAAATGTATGGCGAGGGTTTGATAGCCGGATTTTGCCATCTCTATATCGGCCAGGAAGCGGTTGTCGTCGGCATGCAGATGACGATTGGCGAGGGAGACCAGGTCATCACGGCCTACCGCGATCATGGACACGCATTGATGGCGGGCATGGATCCCAAGGCAGTGCTGGCCGAACTGACCGGCCGCATGGCAGGGGCGTCCAAGGGTAAGGGCGGCTCGATGCATATCTTCGCGCCGGATCTCGGTTTTTATGGCGGCCATGGCATCGTCGGGGCACAGGCGTCTCTCGGCACCGGCCTTGCCTTCGCCAACAAATATCGTGGCAATGATCGCGTTTGCCTCACCTATTTCGGAGATGGCGCGTCGAACCAGGGGCAGGTCTACGAGAGCTTCAATATGGCGAAGATCTGGAGCCTGCCGGTCGTCTATGTCATCGAGAACAATCACTATGGCATGGGCACGAGCATCGAGCGCGCTTCGGCCAACCTCAATCTTTCTCAACGCGGTCTGTCGTTCAATGTGCCGGGCGAGCAGGTCGACGCGATGGACGTCCGCGCCGTTCGCGCCGCAGGTGCCAAGGCCGTTGAACATGCCCGCATGGGGAAGGGACCGTTCATTCTCGAAATGCTGACCTACCGCTATCGCGGGCATTCGATGTCGGATCCGGCCAAGTACCGTTCCCGCGAGGAAGTGGAAAAGGTCAAAACCGACAACGACCCGATCACTCGCTCGCGCAATCGCATCCTCGAGGATGGTCATGCCACCGAGAGCGACATCAAGCTCATCGAGCAGGAAATCAAGGAGATTGTTGCGGAGGCGGTCGATTTCGCCAAGGCCAATCCGGCGCCGGCTTCGTCGGAGCTTTATACCGACGTCTATGCCTAGGATTGCTCAGCCGTCCAGCCGGATTGGATGAGTATCCGGTGATAATGTCGTCCCGAGCCTTCAGGTCATCGCGCCGATTTGGCTTTCCAAGAATGCAAGCTCTTTCATGCATGTATTCGCAGCGCGAAAGAGCCTGCAATGACGCATGCGGTTCGCCACAAAATCCTGGGAATGCAAGGTCTGCGGGCGATCTCGTCCCTCAGACGCCGAGGTCGAGCTGAGGCTGGAATTGATTGTCAGCGACCTCCTCGTTGGTCAGAGAGGAAAGCGTGACACCGAGCAGACGAACGGGCCGCTTGAATGGGTAGACGGTTGCGAGAAGCGAGGATGCCGCCTCGAGAACCTCGTCCACGCCAGCGACGGGAAGAGAGCCTGTCCGGCTACGGGTCGCTTGGGTGAAGTCCGAATATTTGATCTTCACGGTCACCGTCTTGCCGCTAATGCCGCCAGTCTCGCAATAACGCCAGACCTTTTGCACGAGCGGCTGCAGCTCTGCCGTCGCCAGTGCGAGATCGCTTATATCTTCGACAAAGGTATCTTCCGCGCCAATGGATTTTCTGAGGCGGTTGGCTTTGACCTGGCGTTCGTCGATGCCGCGGGCAATCCCATAGAAATACGGGCCTGACTTGCCGAAATGTTCCTGCAGGAAGGCGAGGGATTTCGACTTCAGATCGAGCCCCGTCTCGATACCGTATTTGCGCATGCGCTCGGCGGTTGCCGGCCCGACGCCGTGGAATTTCTTGACGGAAAGCGTTTCGACGAAGGCCGGGCCGTTTTTCGGCGTTATCACCGCCTGGCCGTTCGGCTTGTTGAGATCGCTCGCCATCTTGGCGAGGAACTTATTGTATGAGATGCCCGCCGAAGCATTGAGCCCCGTGACCTGTTTGATTTTCGTCCGGATTTCCAGCGCGATCTCGGTGGCAATCTGCATGCCCTTTAGGTTCTCGGTGACGTCGAGATAGGCCTCATCGAGCGAAAGGGGCTCGATAAGCGGGGTGTATTCCGCAAAAATCTCGCGGATCTGCTGCGATACAGCCCTGTAGACCTCAAAACGCGGAGGCACGAAGATCAGGTCCGGGCATTTCCGTTTCGCGGTGACCGATGGCATGGCCGAGTGGACGCCGAAGGTGCGCGCTTCATAGCTTGCCGCCGCCACTACGCCGCGTGCTGCCGACCCACCGACCGCAAGCGGCTTGCCGCGGAGCTCGGGATTGTCCCGCTGCTCGACCGAAGCATAAAACGCATCCATATCGACATGGATGATCTTTCGAACAGGGCTTGAGCTCATATCGTGCATGGTGGTCTCGGTATTCACGCTGCAAATTCCGCGAATCTCATTCGATCCAGTGGCGAAACAAATGAAGAACATACCATCCTGTGGGGAGATATCAAACCGCTGGCGTGGCTTGATCGTCACAGGGGCCGCCTTGTGATGCGTCCGAAGCTTCTTATCTATTATTGGTCCCCCACATGGAGCCTCGATATGGGCAATTTCGTAGCCGATCCAATTTCTGACCCTTTTATGGAAATCCTCCCGCCGGAGCGCGATGACAAAACCCGGCCGAACGCCAAGGCGTGCCTGTGCTGTCGAAAGATGCGCTCGCCGACGAGGATGGACGACGATGGCTGCGGCATATGCGATGAATGTCTGGCTTCGTGACGGAAGCTGCAGGGAAACTGCTGCCCGGTGCGCTTGCGGAATTCGAGAAGGCTCTAGGCAAGCTACCTGATGGCTATGTGGAAGGACGGTATGAGGGGCGTGCCTGGGGCGTGACTGTCAACCGATCCGCTGATCGCAGACGGATCTGGCTATACGGCGAGGAACTCGGTGCAACAAACATAGTGAGCTTCAATCTCTACATGCTCGCAACAGCGCGGCCGATCCTCAAACCATGCGAAATGTCCTCATCGAAGGTTGTCGAGTTTGTCCTGGGGTTCGATCCCCATCGATAGATCAGCCCAAATCTACTTGCGGACCAAGCTGAAGGTGAAGTGACTGCCGCGATGATAGTCGATGGCATAAATGACCGGGATGCCGGCATCATTGAAGCAGGTTTCAGTGATGAGAAGGGCGGGTCCGAAGTCTTTGAGATCGTGGCGCTCGGCCACGCTCTGGGGCAGCATGACCGCGCTGACGGAGGCGGACGACATCCGCGGGCGGTGTCTGTACTGCTCAAGCAGCGACAGCAGCGATCCGCTCCAGTCGACATCGTAAAGCCGCGTGGGGACGATGCTGCGCGGGACATAATCCAGGCAATACATGATCGGATTGTCATTCTCGAGGCGTAGCCGCTCGAGCCGAATGACGGTTTCCTTGTCTTCGAGCTGCAAATGCTTGGCAATGGTCGCGTCAGGCACCTCTTCCGAAATCGAGAGCACCTTGTTTACGGTCGTATAGCCATAGGCATGCGTCATGTCGGTGACGCTTTCGAAGACGGTGATCGGGCGATCGACGTGTACGGCTGAAATCGCGGAGACGAAGCGGCCGCGCCCATGCTCTACATAGATATCGCCTTCCTGCTCGAGCAGTTTCAGCGCCTCGCGCAAGGCCGGCCGGGACACGTTGAAGCGCTGCGTCAGCTGGGCTTCGGTCGGCAATTTCTCGCCGGGCCGTAATCCTTCGGTTTGAATGAGGTCGGCGATACGGTCGCGAAGCTGGATCACGATGGTGCGCGTATCGCGAATAGACTCGTTCAAATCATGCCTCTCCAAACTCTTTCACTCCACTATCGTCTTGTCTGACAAATATGAATTGGTCAAGAGGCGGCTATGGAGGCGAGCGCCTTTCCAGCTTGGCAACTATGCCTTGAAAGCAGGGTCAACCATCGCCTGTGCGTCTTGACAGGCAAATTCAATGATGTCAGTTGTCTTACAACTTTGCATGATGTGCAAAGGTCATCACCAGAATGCGTCCGTGCGACGTCATCAACCGAGAGAGTTCCATGCTGAATTTTGACGAAGAGCGATTTCTGCGTATCCAGTCCGGCGCGTTGGCGCTGGCGCAGCGTCTCGATCAGGTGATAGGCACATGCCTGGCCGCCGGTGCGGAGAACGTATTTTTCATGGGAACGGGCGGCGCCGCCATTCTCATGCAGCCGGCCGCCCAGCTGCTGCAACGCAACTCGCGCTTTCCCGCGTTCATCGACCTGAGCGCCGAACTCTTCATTTCTTCCTCGGTGAATCTGACCGCCAAATCCATCATTGTCATGCCATCGCTCTCCGGCACCACGAAGGAGAGCGTCGCGCTGCTCTCAAAGATCAAGGAGATCGGCGCAACGGTCCTGACGCTGGTCGGGCATCAGGAGACGCCGCTCGGCAAGGGTGGAGACCACGTGTTCGTCAATTTCGCCGAGGATGATACGTCCTGCGAGTCCTTCTATCTGCAATCGCTCATCATAGCGCTGTCGATCATGAAACATCGCGGCGAGATTTCGAACTACGATGGCATTCTTGGTGAGCTGGCGACGCTGCCCAGGCTGCTGCTTGAGGTAAAGCGCGCTTTTGAGGGCAAGGCAGAGGCCTATGCGAAGGCTCTTGCGGCGTCCGATTATCACATCATCATCGGCGCCGGAAACGTCTGGCCCGAAGCCTTCTATTATGGCATGTGCATCCTGGAAGAGATGCAGTGGATCCGCACGCGTCCCGTTCACGCGTCCGACTTTTTCCACGGCACGCTTGAATTGGTCGATAAAGAGGTCAGCGTTATCCTGTTCAAGGGCGAGGACGCCTACCGCCCATTGGCCGAGCGGGTTCAGAATTTCGTCCCGAATTATACGGAAAAGCTAACGGTTCTGGATACGGCCGACTTTGCATTGCCGGGTATTTCGTCCGAGGTTCGCGCGTTGATTTCGCCCGTGCTACTCGCAACCGTGCTGGAGCGCATCAGCGCCCATCTTGAGGTCATGCGAAATCATCCGTTGACCACCCGTCGCTACTATAAGCGCGTTGCCTACTAAGTTATTCGGCGAGAATGGAGGCCGCCGCAAGTGTTGGAGACGCTTGCGGCGGTCTGTTGTTTGTAGGCTAAGGATCTTATTGGGGGGATGAATGGCGCGGTTCCGATTTGCATGTGTCGGAGATAATTGCATCGATCGATTTTTGCCGCCGATAAGCCAGTCGCTTGTCGGCGGCAATGCCGTGAACGTTGCCGTCCAGTTTGCCCGGCTCGGTCAATCGGCGGCTTATTTCGGGGCGGTGGGCGAGGACGCGGACGGTGTGCGGACGAGGCAAATACTCGAAGCAAATGGCGTCGAAATCGCTCATCTTCGCATTTGCCCGGGCGTGACCGCTTATACTGACATCGAGCAGACGCCTTTGGGTGACCGGATTATGGTCTTTGAGGAATTCGGCGTTTGCGCGGGGTATAGGCCGAGCGAAAGCGATCTCGCTATCCTGAAGGCGGTCGATCATGTCCATATCGGCTGGATGGATGACGGTGGCGCTTTGCGCCGCCGTCTGGCTGCGTCTGGCGTGAGCGTGTCTCAGGACATTTCCGTCAATGCAACTCCGGAAAACCTGGGTGTCGAAGGCCTGTCCGTTGCATTCGCCTCCGCCGGCGCACGCGGGAAAAGGGCTGAGACCATGCTTCAGGAGATGCTGCAAGGTGGTGCGGGTTGCGCCGTCGTTACCTGCGGGGCGGAGGGTGCGATTGCCTCACGCGGTTCGGAAAGAGCTGAGATCGATATCGCCCGGGTGCAAATCGTCGATACCACCGGGGCGGGAGACAGCTTTATCGCAGGCTTCCTGGCAGCTCTCATCACTTCGAAGCCGCTGGAAACGTGCATGGAGGCCGGGCGTGACTGTGCGGCAATGACCTGCACCCATGTCGGCGGTTTTCCGCAGCAACCACTGCCGCTCTAACCCAGATTGACGGAATATAGCGCCGAAGCTGGCTTGAAAGCTGGACCAATATCGTCGCGAAGCCCAGAGCATTCCCGCTTTTCTTCAACTCGCGGAAATGCTCTGGAGCGGGCCGCTGAATGCTATCGCGCGTTGAAACGGCCAAATCGTTCTTCGATACGTGACTGAAGGAATTCAAGCGCCATGGACAGGATCCAGTAGATCATCGAAGCCGTGATGAGCATTTCGATATGGCGGAATTCCGTCTGGCCCTGGGTACGCGCCAGATACATGATCTCCCAGACACCGACGACCGAGACGAGCGAGGAATCCTTCAGCATGGCGATGAACTGATTGCCCGTCGGGGGGATGATGACGCGCATCGCCTGCGGCAAGATCACCAGGAACATGGTTTGGTTCGGGCTGAGCCCGAGAGCCGTTGCGCCTTCGGATTGGCCGCGGGGAATGCTTTCGATGCCGGCTCGGAAAATCTCGGTCATATAGGCGCCGTAGCAGAGGGAAAGAGCCAGAATCCCGGCCGGTATGGCGCTGATGACATAACCCACCTGCGGCAGGCCGAGATAGATGATGTAGATCTGCATCAGAAGCGGCAGGCCACGGAAAAGAGACGTATAGAACGTCGCGAAGCCGTAGACGACGCCATTCCGCGAGAGTTTCGCGATCGCTCCTACGAGGGCTATGGCGGTGGCGATGACAATCGAGATCGCGGATATGTAAAGCGTCGTCACCACGCCCTGCGAGATCAGAAAGCCGATCTTCTTTGCGATGAAGGCATAGGAGAGGTCGAACGTATAGAAGAAGAGCATCAGCAGGATGAGGAGCTCGATCCAGACGCCAATAATCTGTTGTCGGCGAGGCAATAGTCTCAGCAGCTTGATGTTGACGGCGATGATCAGGGAGATCAACACGGCGGAGACAAGCCGGCTTGCCTGAGGGCTGTCGGCGAGCCAGCCAAGTGTCATCGGCACCAGCTTGCCGATCCAGGCAGAGCTTATTCCGAGCGCATAGAGGGCCGCCGTCATAACCGTCAGCATGAGAAGCAACCCGGTTCGCCGGGCCGCGTCCGGGTAGTTCAAAATCAGTCTTCCAAGCATCATCGCTCCCCTTGACGATCTTCTTGGAACGCTTCAGCTTTTCATGGAAAGGCCGAACCGTTCCAGCTCTTTATTTCCTCGCAATTCCGGACGGAAAAGCGCTGCGCACTTCTCCCTGAATTGCTCTAGGCGGCTCTTTCACGCCACCAGTCTTGTGCCTGCAGTTTCCAATAGGTGAGCTGTGCCGCGGCGAGCCCGGCAATTCCGCCGGCCCAAACGAGACCAAAGGGTTGAAAAAGCCGATAGCGATCGGATTGGCCGAGAATGCCTTCGGCCACGATCTTTCCGCCAATCGCCGTCGTGTTGAGGCCATGGCCGCCAAAGGCCGTGCAATGCCAGACACCCGGCATCATCTCACCGATTTGTGGCATGAGGTGGCGCGCATAGGACATCAGGCCTGACCAGGCGAGTTCGGTCTTGAGTTCGGCGAGTTGCGGGTAGGTGCCTGTCATCTCGCTGCGCAATTCTCGAGCCAATGCCGCAGGCGAGGCTGCGCGTGTGGTGATGCGTCCGCCCCAAAGAAGGCGTTTTCCATCGTCGACAACGCGGTAATAGTCACCCGCGCGGCGATTGTCGCCGATCGCGCTGCTCGTCGTGATCGCCGTGGCTATCAGCTCGGGGTTTTCCTCCGAGATCATAACGTAAGTGGCAATCGGCAGGAATGAGCGCTTTAGCTTGCCGACCAGGGAGCCGGTATAGCCCCCTGTCGTCAGCACGACCTGGCGCGCCTTCACCTGGCCATGTGCCGTTCGCACGATTTTCTCCGGGCCGGGAAGCTGGCAATCGGTTGCCGCCGAGTTTTCATAGATGCGCCCGCCAAGCCGCTCGATTTCGCGGGCTATCGCACGCACATAGTTTAACGGATGAATGTGGAAGGATTTTGGGCTGCGCAGCGCCTGAAAATAGCGATTGGATTTCAGAACGGCGCGGATCTGGCTACGGTCCATGAATTCGAGATCGCTGCCGAAATCGCGGTTCATTTCCTCGACATACCTCTTCAGGCTATCGCCGCCATCGTACCGCAAGGCGCTGATTATGCCGGGTATCGGCTTGGCGTCGGTAATGTCGAGATCCCGGATGGTGTCGCGTACGAAATCGACGCCTTCGACGGAAAGTCGGTGAATGGCCTTTGCCTTTTCGGCACCAGTGACGCGTGCGATTGCGGAACCGTCCGTGGCAAATCCGGCGCTGACGAAGCCGCCATTGCGGCCCGATGCACCGAAGCCGACGGACTGCGCCTCCAGCACGACAACGGCCATGTTGGCGCGTGCAAGCTGCAAGGCCGTCGTCAATCCGGCAAGCCCGCCACCGATGATGACCGTGTCGCACTCGATGGAGCCGCTGAGCTGCGGGCGAGCGCCGGTTTCCGTCATTGTCCGGCGATAATAGGTGTCAGGGTACGACATGGTCGCTCTTTCAAGGCAATCTGGAAAGGAGTGAGGTCAGGGCAGGGTGCTGCCCCGACCGGTTCGCGATCAGTCGACGCTATAGTCGGCGCCATACCACTTTTTGGTAAGCGTCCCGAGCGTGCCGTCTGCCTTCATCTGCTTGATGATCTCGCCGACCTTGGCGGTCCATTCGGGATCGCCCTTTTCCGCAATGATCACGAGCGGTTCGCGAAAGGCATATTCGCCTGCGATGATGCGCAGGGGATAGCCATTCTTGATGGCGTTCTGCGCTGTTTGTTCCGGTGCGATGACCGCGTCGAGACGGACGCCGGGGCCGAGCCGCAAGTCGTCAAACGGCAGCATCGAGTCGGCAAAGGTTCGAACCTCGCCGGGTTCGACCTTGTATTGCACCGGCGGCAGGCCGGGTGCGTCGATCTGCAGGTTGCGGCGAATGAAATCCTCCGAGGTCGTCGCGGTTTCGACGCCGATAACTTTGCCGTTGAGATCGGCTACGGTCTTTAGCGGGCTGTCCTTGTGGACGACGTAAACATAGGGGCTGTAATAATAGATGCCGGCGAAGTCGATAACCTGAGCACGCGCCTTAGTGGGCGTGACGGAGCCAACGCCGACGTCGTAGCGTCCTTGCCAGTGACCGCCCGTAAGGGTCGCCCATTCCGGCGTTTGGAAGCTGACCTCTACCCCGAGGCGCTTGCCGATCTCACGCGAGACGTCGATATCAAATCCGACCATCTGGTTGCTGTCGTCGAGAAAGCTCTGCGGTGGCCAGCCGCTGTTCGTCGCAACCACCATGCTCTTTTTCGACAGGACACGATCGAGTGTGGTGCCGGCATGCGCAACGGATGTCATGGCGAACGCGGCCGCAGCGATCGCCATGCCTTTCAAGAAATTGTTCATAGATCCTCCAATGTCAGACACTCGTTCCACCTTATGTAAGATGTCTGACAACTGAACTAGATTGCATTGAACGCAGGGTGTCAAGAGCCTCCTTAGCAAAACTTCATCGTGCGGCGAAACAAACGATGAGAGGCGGAAGCAATGGTGCAGCGGGATATCTGCAACAGCCGGATCCGGTGGTGTGCGCTAGGGAAAGCTGTCAGACGAGTTCGCGTGAGCGCGCGAAATGTCCCGGGCCAGACGTGCTCGCGGAGCAAGCATTGGGGCGGTTGTGGAATCAAAATTGCCGGAGCTAGATCAGGATCGCACCAAGGACCGCGTGTGAATTGGTCGATGGATGCCCGCTTCGACAGCAAGCGTGGAATCCTATCGCAGGATCTGAGCCTTGGCTCTGGTTATCGTAGAGATTGTGTTGACGGCAGTAGAGCGTGCCGGGAGTCATGCGGCTCGTATGCCGAGTGGCATGACGGGCTGGGGCGTGTTCTGAAATTCAGCTGATCGGGCCATCGGACGCCGTCAATCTCGATGGATCTTCGGGAACCATTACGAAGTTGAAAGAGGCCCGCCATCCGGTTTTGCCTCCGATGTGCTCGAAGTTGGCGATCAACGAAGACTTGACGCCGAAGACGGCGTCGGATCCGAGATAGACATCATCGCCCGTGAATATGTGGGTGACGATCTTCTGATGGCCCGGCGCCGTCACCAGGAAATGCATGTGAGCGGGGCGGTAGGGGTGCCGGTGCAAGGCTGCAAGAAGCTCGCCGACAGGCCCGTCGTCGGGAATGGGATAGCTGACCGGCTTGATCCCGACGAAGCCATAGCTGCCGTCGGCGCCGGTGAGGAAACGGCCGCGATTGTTCCATTTCGGCTGCAATTCCGGCTGTTGTACGTCGTAAAATCCGTCAGCGTTATCAGACCACACGTCGACCATCGCGCCTTGGACGGGGTTGCCGTCTAGGTCGATCACCCGCCCCTCGAAGAGGCAGCTTTCACCCTTGCCGTCCAGGCTGATGCTGTCGCCCATGTCTCGGATGGGCGCATTGGCAACATAAAACGGGCCTAAAACAGTGTTTTCCGTCGCACCGGCGGGACGGCGATTGCCGATGGCATCGACCAGCATGGAGAGCCCAAGCACATCACTCAGCAGGATATATTCCTGCCGCGTATCGGTGCAGGTCTTGCCCGTGCGTGTGAGGAAGTCGATGGCGAGTTCCCATTCCTGCTGGGTCAGTTCGACGTCCTTGACGAAGTCATGCAAATGATGAACCAGGCTTGTCATCACTTTCTGCACGCGCGGCGAGGCTTCATTCCCGACCCTGCCGTTGACGGCGTCGACGGAGTTGTCCTCGGTAAAATAACCGCTCATATGTTATTCCTCCCTCACGTCGTCTGGCCTAGCCGCGCCGCGAACCAGTCGGCGACGAGCGCCGTTCGTTCGAAACTGTGATTGTATATCGTGTGCTCGCCATCCGGCCAGACATGCAGCATAGCCTCGCCGGTTGCGGCATCGAGGAATGGTTGCTGGTCGTCCATCGTCACGAGCGGGTCCGCGCCGCCGTGCAGGACGAGAAGCGGACAAGCTATCCTCTGTTGCGCCGGATCGAAACGCAACTTCGCCATAACGGCCTCGATCATTGCCTGGTCTTCGCTGCCGATCATCGCAGCGCTCTGTTCGAAGGCCGTGCGGAAGGGCAGGATTGCGGGCCGGGCGAAGGAACCGTTGACGCAGCAGGCGCCGATCCGGCTGTCGCTGCTTGCCGTTCGGGCGGCCCATAGCCCGCCATAGCTATTGCCCCAGATGCCGGGCTTGCCAAGTGATGGATCGGCCAGAATGAAATCGACCCAGCGACCGAAAGCGGCTTCTACGCCCTCTTGGAGATAGAGCCTCTGTTCGATCCGGGTCTCGCCCTGGCCCGGTCCCTCAGCCAGTATGGTGGCGAGGCCGCGTCGTGCAAGTTCCCGGGCGATTGGAAGATAAGCCACGCCCCAGCCGCTTTGACCGCCAAAGAGGATGACGGTGCCGCGTGCCCTTTGCGTTGTGGGGCGCACCAACCAACCGATCAGACGCTTACCTGAAAATTCGGTTTCCACGCGCTCGAAGGGCAGATCGAAGGTCTGGCCCAACTGCCGGCATGCAGCGATCAGCTTGCGGTACAATTCGACCTTGCGAGGCTCGTCGAAATTGAAGGCCATCTGCGCGAAGACCAGCGCTGCGATGCCGCGCTGACGCGCCCCAGCCGCAGTGGCGATGCGTCCTTCTGCTTCGGCTTGATCGGCCTGTGCCAGCCTCTCAGCGGCGATGGCTTCCGCGACCACATCCCAAGGCTCGCCGGCCGACGTGCGCGCATGCAGACGGCTTGCATCCGCATGGTCCATTCCGCAATCCAGGAGCCGGGTCATGGCCATGGCGCGTTGGTGAGCGAGGTTCGCCTTGACGACGAGATCGTCCATCATGCCCGTGCCTCCATCATCGCCTCATGGGTCAGCGTCGGCCTGCTTTGCCAATGCAGGCTGTCGCGCAAGTCACGCAACAAGTCGGGTAGGTCGCCGAGCTGGCGGACTGCGCCGTACATCAAGAAATCCGGACGGCGGAGATAGGCCGCAAAGCCGTTTCTGTCCAGAAAGTCCAGCTGGACGCCATCAAGGTCCGCGACATGCTCCGGTGCGGCATCGGCGCCGGCGACGATGATCCAACGCCCGCCGATCTGCTCGAAGAAGGAAAGGCTTTCCGGGTCGAGATAGCGAGCCGGGTCGGCCTGGCTGACAATCATGAAACCGCGGCCGACCACCTCATCCATCATGCCTTCGCGTCCACGGTGCCGCACGCGGCCCTGCGGCGTCGGCGCGCCGGTCGCGGCGTGAAGGCCGCCGTCGGCCTGCAAATGAACGACACCGGTCTCGACCTTGGGAAATGGCGGCGGAGGAGGCATCTTGCCGGACAGAAAGAGCGCATTGCGTTCGTCGACCTTCTGCGGATCATCCTCATTGGCGACCTTGCCGAGCATGGTCGACATCTCGGTGATCTGTGTGACGTGCGGACGTCTTTCCGCTTCGTAGGTGTCCAGAAGCTCCGGGCCTGTCTTGCCCTGCAGCACCAGATCCAGCTTCCATGCAAGGTTGGCGCTGTCGCGGATGGCAGAGCAAGCGCCCTGGCCCATATAGGGCATCATCGTATGGGCGGCATCGCCCACCAGCATGATACGGTCCTCCTTCCAACTCTTGGTGATTGCCGGATCGAAGGTATAGACGACATTGCGGATTGGCCTGATCTCATCCAGCCCGATGCCGTGCTTGTCGCGA
The DNA here is from genome assembly GCF_016429255.1 of Rhizobium sp. ASV8. GTDB lineage: Bacteria > Pseudomonadota > Alphaproteobacteria > Rhizobiales > Rhizobiaceae > Rhizobium. The sequence continues at coordinate 4,974 of NZ_JAELUG010000035.1, read as the reverse complement.
AGCCAGGCAAGCCCGTTCTTGATGTCCTCCCAATAACTGGTCTCCTCGCCTGGCAGCACGCGCATCTCGAAGCGCACGCGGGACTTGCCGATCGGCATATACATATGCGCGCGTGCCGGGTCGCAGTAGATCGAGGTGATGGCAAAGCGGTCGCCAAGATCTTTGACATACTCGGAATCGAGGTTCAGCCACCGTTCATGATGACCATATTGATGACGTTCCACGCCGAGCGCACGGCGCGTGAAGCTGTTTGCGCCGTCGGCGCCGATCACATAGTCGACCTCTATTCGGCGGAGATTTTCGCCATCGCCGGAAACTGTTTTCCACGATCCGTCCCAGGGGCGGGCTTCCACAAGGACCTGGTCGTCCCGTTGCTCAAGCTTCGAAACTTCCCAGCCGCGCAGGAATTCGACGTTCGGCAGCGCGGCAGCGCGGGCATAGACCGCATCCTCGATCTCCGGCTGGAAGATAGAAATATGGGCAGGAAAGCCGCATTGCTTGCCCTTCCAGTCGAGATCGATCAGGATGTTCCCCTGAGCGTCGAGGTAGTGATAGGTGTCGACCGGCCTTGCATCGCGAAGCGCGTGATCGATGTCGCCGGCCGATGCGACGAGGCGCGCCGTCTCGCCGTCGATATGGCTGAGGCGAGGCAGGCCGTAGGGTTCGGGCCAGCGCTCGATGACGATGACCTGATGTCCGGCCTGGCCAAGAAGCGAAGCGGCAATGAGGCCGGCTGGCCCGCATCCGATGATGGCGACGTCTCGGCGCTCGGCTAGCGATGACGTTGTTGATTGGCTCATGTTTTCCTCCCGTATCCGATATTTCCGGCGCCTGTACTCAGGTCGCCGGAGCATCTCCTCGCCACGCCGCCGCCAGCAACCGGCGGATATCGGCGCGTGTCACTTCCCGCGGATTCCAATAGGGGTTGGCCGTCGCGATCTCGGCGGCGCGGTCGAGGTCCGCCTCGCGCAATCCGATGTCCTTGAGGGCTGTTGGCGCGCCTATGCTGACCGCGAAGTCATGCAGCGCCGCGCCCGGTGCGGCGGCGCCGAAGATCTCGGCTATCGGCTGCAGCTCGGTAGCGGCGGCGCCGGCATTAAAAGCAATGGCGTGCGGCAGGACGATTGCGTGGGTTTCCGCGTGAGGCAGATCGAATGTTCCGCCGAGCACATGGCAGAGCTTGTGATGCAATGACATGCCAACCGTGCCGAGCACCGTCCCGCAGAGCCAGGCGCCGTAGAGCGCGGCGCTTCGCGCGGAAAGATCTCGCGGCGCTTCGGTAATTTGCGGCAGGGCTTCGGTCAGTGCCCTCAATCCCTCGACCGCCATCAGCGATGAAATAGGATTGCGATCGCGGGCATAAAGCGCCTCGGCGGCATGGGCCATGGCATTGAGGCCGCTTGATATCGTCATCGGAACGGGCAGACCAAGCGTCAGTTCCGGATCGTAGATCACCACTTCCGGCAGGATGGAGGCCGCACGCACGGTTTCCTTGCGGCCCGCCTGGGTTTGCCCGAGGATCGGCGTTACCTCGGAGCCGGCATAGGTGGTGGGGATCACGATCTGCGGCGTATCGAGACGATAGGAGATCGCTTTGCCAAGACCGGTGGTCGAGCCGCCGCCGAAGGCGACGGTGCAGTCTGCACCACTGTCCTTCATCGCCTGAAGTGCCAGTTCCGTGATCTCCACTGGCGTATGCATGGTCGCCTGCGCAAAGGTTCCGACGGCGCGCTCCCCCAGCAGTGCGGCAATAGTCTCGGCATCCTTGGCTTGCTGCGGAGTGGAAAGGACAAGCGCCCGCCTGCAGCCCAAGTCGGCAACGGCTTCCGCCACCTGCATCCGTGTGCCGGCCCCGAACAGGATCCTTGCTGACGATCCCTGATAATTGAATGCTCTCATCAGTTCCTCCTCCCAGCGACCGGCTAAGGCCGCTGCTGGTCGCTGTATCCAGCAGAAACTGTAGCTGGGGGACAAACTAAATTCGAATGATGATATCGTAGATTAACATACCAATATGGTATGTTGTTGCGGAGCAAGGCCACGGAGGATACCATCTTGCAGATCGACCCGCGCCATCTGCTGCAGATCTGGGCTATCGTCGATGCGGGCGGTATGTCCGAAGCAGCGGCAATACTCGGCATGACCCAGCCCGGTCTCTCGCGCACGATTGCCTATCTGGAGAAGCGGCTCGGAGAGCCGCTCTTCCTGCGCAATCGCCGCCCCATGGAGCCGACGCCTCTGTGCCGGGATCTTGCTGATCTCGGCGCGGCCGTGCGGCGCGCCTCCGTGCGGGCGAGCGATGTCGCCGAGTCATTCCGACGCGGCGAGCGCGGCGACATTCGCATCGGCGGTACGCCGTTCTTCATGGATGCGCTTGTCTCGGCTATGGTCGGGCGCTTCCAAAGAACGCGACCCAACGTTCGCATAGAGCAGGTCTATGGCTATACGGCGAGCCTTGCCGAGAAGATCAGGACGGGCCAGCTGGATCTTGCGATATGTCCCGTCGAGGTTTTTGCCGACGGCGATCTGACTTTTGATCCGATCCTGACTGGGCGCAACGTCGTCGCCTGCCGAACTGGTCATCCTCTGCTGGCTTCGAAGGGGCTCCGGCCTACCGACCTTCTGCAATATCCCTGGATCGAGCCCCCCGCCGGCAGCCCATTAAGTGCCGATCTAAGGACCGCGCTCCTCAATCTCGGCGCCGAACATGTGCGCATCAATTTCTCTGGCGCCTCGCTTGCTGGGATTCTGGCGCATCTTGGCAATTCCGACAGTCTGGCCGTGCTGCCCTTTGGTGTGGTGTTCGCGCGGCGAGAGACGGACAACATCTCGGCGCTGCCGATCCTGCCGAGCGGCGTGCCGCGCGCGCTCGGCTTCGTGCAATCAAGATTGATGCCGCCCGGCCCCGCCGCCTTGCAGCTCAAGATGCACGTCCTCTCGGCATTTGCTGGCTTGAAGCCGGATATGGAGGACTATGCGCTCCATTGCGGTATTGGCGGAATTACGGGCGAGCCCACTGCCATATAGGTGGTCTCGCCACGTCTTCCGGCGGCTGATGAGGGCTTTGTTTAGATCCAGGCAATTGCGCATTGCCTGCGATTTCCATCATCGGTTGGTTCTAGGGAGCAGGCGATTTACCGTATGACACGATCCATGCTGGCGGCTCCTGTTCCCTGCTGCCGTCGACTTTTATGCCGCGGTCGCGCGCCCAGCGATATCCCCACATCGGCCCGAACCTGGTCGTGAACCGTGGTGAGCTGGCGTAGGCCGGATGGGCTTGTGCTTCGTCGAGCGATACAAAGCGGTAGCCGGACCTCTGGAAAATTCCAAGCAGGCGATCCATGACCGATGCGTTGATCCGGTTCAGGTGGAGCAGCATGATAGCCGGTGCATCGCAACCGAGCACCTGCCTGTTGAGATCGGCATAGTAAGCGATTTCAGCGCGGCTATAGTCCAGATAGGCGATTTCGATGCGGTGGCGCATGTCCTCGTCGCCTGTTTTCAGCGCATGTTCGTGGGCGGCGTCGAAGAGATAGTCGGAAGTATCGATCGTCGATGCCGCTATTCGATAGCCGCGCTCCCTGAGCACGGCTTCGAAGGCCTCGCGCCGATCGGCGGTGTCGCCGACGTGATTGTAGGGGAATCTGAAGAAGCTGAGCGATCGCCCCACGTTCCGGACCATCGGGCCGATGGTCGCTTCCCCCTCCATCACCTCGTGGCGGAATTCCTCAACGTTGAGGTCGTTGCTATCCTTATGGCCGAAGGAATGATTGCCCAGTTCTAGGCGTCCTTGGTTCCATGGTGCGAGCAGGGTTACTCCCATCTGCCCTAAAGCTTTCACGCGCCTTTCAACCACAAACCCGGTCGCAGGTGCATGATAGCGGTCCAGAGCCGCCACAATAGATGCATTCGCATCTCCTGCGGCGTGAAGTACGTTTCGAGCTTCGGGGTCACCGGCAATGCTATAGGGAAGATCGTCGAAAGTAATCGCCACGCTTGGCGCCGATGGTGTGGAGCACGGCTCTTGCCGCAGGGGTTGAGCACCGGCGGGATGCGAAACAGGCGCAAGCGCCATGGCGCTCGCTATCACCCATCGAACCAGGCGCCGAAGGAAAGGTTGTGGGACCTTCGCGGTGCCCGTGCGTTTTCTATCAATCGACTTCACTGGCTTCGTTATATCTCGACATATCGGTGCGAGCTTAAAGTGCGAGGGTTGCAACAGCATTGCGTGTCTCGCGAACAATCGCTCCCGGTGAAGCGCATGGAGCGCTGCGACGACGCAATGTCACGGCGTCGCTGCGCTATAGCTGGGTCACATGATAAGGGGCGGCCGTTGGATGAGCGCCGGGGTGGAAATCGTGGCGCCTTCCATCTGCTTATCCGGCCAGCGCTTTCAATTCGGCTGGATCGCCAACAATGAGGTCCGCTCCAGCGGACTCGAGCTCGTCCCGGTTTCCGTAGCCCCAGAGAACGCCGACGGCGCGCATTCGGTTGGCGTGGGCACCGATGATGTCGAATTTCCGGTCGCCGACCATCAGGCAGTCCTCGGCTGCCAGCCCGGTATCCTTGAGAATATGCGCCAGCAGCTCCGGCTTATGGTCCAGGCCGGCACCGGGAATGGAGCCATATATGCCCTGGAAGCGGTCCGACAATCCATGATTGTCAAGGATGCGCTGTGCGAAGGTCTGTCGCTTGGATGTCGCTAGAAGCAGGCGCACGCCTTGGGAATGTAGCTCGACCAGTATCTCCCGGATCCCGGGATAGAGTTCGCTCAAAAGAAGGCCACGAGCTCCGTAATCGGCGCGGTAGGCGTCGACTGCCTCAGCGACGCGATCATCCCCGAATGAGCTTAGAAGATACCGCATCACATCCTCGATCGGCGGTCCGATGATCGAGCGGATATCCATCTCCGGGTCAGTTTCGTAGCCGAGGGCACGTAGCGCCGCGCGGCAGCTCGACAAAATACCGGGCTGG
>NZ_JAELUG010000345.1 GCF_016429255.1 Rhizobium sp. ASV8 | reverse complement strand
CCAGGGCTGTTTCCGAGGCGCCGAGGGAGTCGACTGGCACCCTCTCGACGAAGAAAAGGAAGAAGGGTCCGTTGGTGATGATGTTTTGGAAAAGATTCCTGTGAGTTCGTTGGCTACGGCGGATGATACTATGCCAGGCACAGGAGCCATGTCTTCTGGTGTATCGGTTTACTCCAATGTTTGAGCCCTACCTGAGCTCGGAGTTGTGATGTTTTCAACTGTTATGAAAAATTCTTTGTATTTACTTTTTAGCCAAATGGCTTTGTATGAGTTGCGATTTGTTTGATGAAAATTGACATGATACCACTTTTTTCTATGTAATTTCAGGCCACGAATCGTGAACCCAACTACAAAAATATGCGGATACAAATCAGAATTTGCCAAGAAAGGCACTCTTATTTAGCCGGCTCGTAACGAGGAACCAGGGAACGCCTGTCTACGAAATCCGAAAAGAGAAACCCGGGAACTGAGGTGCTGTGAGCCCGGCCATGAAAGCTTTTCACGATTCTTGCGACTCTTTGGGAATCCTGCCAGG
>NZ_JAELUG010000344.1 GCF_016429255.1 Rhizobium sp. ASV8 | reverse complement strand
CCCTAGGCTCGCGCGCCTCCAAACTCCGTAACTCCTCCAGAGGCGGCGGCGGCGGTGGGCTAACAGTACGCTTCGAAATGCCCTACGCAATCTGGTGCGCCTCATGCCCGAAGCCAACCATAATCGGCCAAGGCGTGCGCTTCAACGCCGAGAAGCGCCGCGCAGGAAACTACCACAGCACGCCAATCTGGAGTTTCCGCTTCCGCCACGCAGCATGCGGCGGCGCGATAGAGATGCGTACCGACCCGGCGAATACAGCATACGTGGTTATCTCTGGCGCGACGAAGCGCGACACGGGCGAGGAAGAAGCAGACAAGTCGATGGAGATTCAAACGGCCGAGGAGCGCGAGAAGTTGCGGTCGAGTGCGTTTGCGAGCTTGGAAAAGACGATTGAGGACCGTCAGCGGCTAAGGGAGGCGACGGAGCGGATTGACGAGCTGCAGCATGTCGCGAGGCGTCAGTGGGATGATCCGTATACGCTGAATCAAAAGCTGAGAAGGTCGTTTCGCGCGGGGAGGAAGGGGAGGGAAACGGC
>NZ_JAELUG010000343.1 GCF_016429255.1 Rhizobium sp. ASV8 | reverse complement strand
AGTTAGACATTAGATAAGAATCTAGAACCAAGCTTTTACCTAAAACCTCTTTATTTTCACCGCTCTCGCTGTGACTCCTACTCGCCCTGCTATCCAGCTACCCTTGTATAGTAAGGCATGCTATTCGAAGTGAGCCACCTACTTCTAACGTGCTGCTGGTCAGAATTGCCCATTGGCAAGCCTGAACTAGAGAGGCCTCTAACACCTGTGGCCTATAATCATACGCCACAGATTACGGAAAAGTAATAGCTGTGGCCGTTGTATAAGACGCTAGGTATCCTACCTCTCTTAGGAAGACTACTAAATCCTAGCAGCTGCCTTGACAGTATACTATCAGCTTGTAAATAAGCTAGTGTAATACGTCAGTAGAAGAAACTTACTCGTGAGCATTAGGCGCGCTGGTGCCTTAAAACATTACGACAACTAGACACTACTAATGCAATGACATGGTGACTTCTTTTTAGTACAAGTTACTAGAGGGGCACCGGCACTAGCATTTAACCAAGACCTAAGCTATGATTATATCCCTCTCTCTT
>NZ_JAELUG010000342.1 GCF_016429255.1 Rhizobium sp. ASV8 | reverse complement strand
GTGAAAACGTGACCAAGTATCATTTAACATTATTGTAATCCGGCACGCACTCCTAGGCAAAAACCGGCCAGGATATCGTAGACACACCAGTCATTGCAGTATACAAAGCCAAAAAATAAAACGCCTAATGAGAAAATGAGAAATCAAGATACACTCCGCCCACGAGCAAATAAACACTACACTTGATGCATTTTTTTCCTCATTAGCCCATAAATCCATGGGCCTGTTACCCATCCGCCGTCAGAAATCGTAGATTTTTGCACCTTTTTCTCTCACCGCCAACCGAAGCCGTAACAAAAAAGAAACAAAAAAAAAACCCTATATGCCGTAGAAAACCATTTTCACTTCACGTAGGATCTCTGACGTCTTTGCGGTATCCCATCCCATTTCCTACGCGGCATCGGAAATCGGGGACAGCAAAGACAAAAAAGCATGGCGACACCGTAAATGGTAGGAATCGATCATCGATGAATGCCACAGAAGTTAAACAGGGTTTTAAAGAAAAAAGAAAAGAAAACTTGCGCGGACATCTTCACGTC
>NZ_JAELUG010000341.1 GCF_016429255.1 Rhizobium sp. ASV8 | reverse complement strand
CCCTTCCACGCGGGACCACCGGATCACTATGACCGACTTTCGTCTCTGCTCGACTTGTCAGTCTCGCAGTCAGGCGGGCTTATGCCATTGCACTCGACGACCGATTTCCGACCGGTCTGAGCCCACCATCGCGCGCCTCCGTTACTCTTTCGGAGGCGACCGCCCCAGTCAAACTACCCACCATACACTGTCCCGGATCCGGATAACGGACCGCGGTTAGACATCCATGACGATAAGGGTGGTATTTCAAGGATGGCTCCACAAGAACTGGCGTCCCTGCTTCAAAGCCTACCACCTATCCTACACATGCCGACACGAATGCCAGTGTAAAGCTATAGTAAAGGTGCACGGGGTCTTTCCGTCTGACCGCAGGAACCCCGCATCTTCACGGGGAATTCAATTTCACTGAGTCTATGTTGGAGACAGCGGGGAAGTCGTTACGCCATTCGTGCAGGTCGGAACTTACCCGACAAGGAATTTCGCTACCTTAGGACCGTTATAGTTACGGCCGCCGTTTACTGGGGCTTCGATTCAGAGCTT
>NZ_JAELUG010000340.1 GCF_016429255.1 Rhizobium sp. ASV8 | reverse complement strand
TAAGAGACAGACCATTCTTTTTCCACAACGAATAAATGATGGCCGTTACGTCGTAGCATTTGCGCAATAGTGCATCTTCTTTTTAGATAATGTCTCCTCCAAATGGATTATTGCCTCCAGGCCCACGGCCAGGTCCAGGGAAGCGAGGACCGCCACCAGGACCAAGAGGATCCCATCTCGCTCCAGGTGGTGCTTGGGGATCATATCCATCTCCGCCTCGTCCTCCGCCGAAACCGTCACCGCGTCCACCCTGTCCCGCAAAGAGAGGATCATCAAAAGTCGGATGCATGCCCGAGCTACCTGGCTGCACAAGCCCACCGCCTCCAAAAGAAGGTCGTAGCGGATCATGAGGGCCCAGTCCAGGAGGATGGAGGTCGTCGTGGCCAATATTGTAGGTTTAACGGCCTGGCATTACGAGGCCGCCTGCACCATGGGGCGGCCGGTGGATGTCGTACTCGTCGTCGAAGCCGGGCGGCGGGAAGTCGGCACTTGGCGCGCCGGGACGTGGCCGGGCCATTTCGGGAAGAGGGCCGGGCTCTGGGT
>NZ_JAELUG010000339.1 GCF_016429255.1 Rhizobium sp. ASV8 | reverse complement strand
CTGATCAACCCGAACGGCATTGCCATTACCAAGACGGGCACGGTCAAGGCCGGCGCCTTCGTCGCCTCGACGCTCGGTATCTCCGACGACGACTTCATGACCGGCAAGCGGACGTTTACCGGCAATGGCGCCTCGGCGCCGGTGACGAATGCCGGCGCGATCACCATCAATCGCGGCGGCTATATGGCGCTGATCGGCGGCACGGTCGCCAATTCCGGTGTCATCACCGTGCCGATGGGCAAGGCAGCCTTGGGATCGGGCGAACGGGCGACACTTGATCTGTCGGGAGACGGTTTCCTGCAGGTGGCGGTGCCGACCAAGGCTGGCGGCAAACAGGCGCTGGTCGACAATAGCGGCAGGATCTCGGCCAGGGGCGGGACGGTGCAACTCACCGCGGCGGCGGCCAAGGACATGGCGCGGCAGGCGGTCAACATGTCGGGGACGATCGAGGCGAGGGGCGTGTCGGGCAGAAGCGGCGACATCGTGCTGTCGGGCGGCGATGGCGAGGTGGCGATCTCAGGCAAGGTGGATGCCAGCAGCAGGCGCGG
>NZ_JAELUG010000338.1 GCF_016429255.1 Rhizobium sp. ASV8 | reverse complement strand
GAACAATAATATCTCATATATCCAGAATGGTCAAAAAGTCAGCAGGCTCAGGCCGCCAAAAGCCGACAAAGCAACCCCAAAAGCCAACTTCATCCGCATCACAGCCCGGAACCGGCGTCGTCTCATCAAACACCACAGTCGCCAACAGCGCGCTAAGTGTGCAAAGGCAGCAGGGGATACTCAACATCTTTTCAGAAGCCTTTGACAATGTGCTTTCTTCTGATACTTTTCCTACGCTACTGCAAGATATTAAGCAAGCGCTATTCAATCGAGATTTCGACACGGCGTTTGGCAGCGAGGATTATCTCGAGACATATGCTGCGCGCTGGAGCCCAACGCGCGCATTATGCTATGCAAACGTCTTTATTGGTCTGAAGGAGCATTTTGAGCCTGTTTGTAACTCTCCTGCCAGCCCATACACTGGCGAGACAAGCACAGAGGAAAAGGCGCAGGGCAGCAGCGTCAAGATGCTTTGCATAGGAGGCTGCGCAGCCGAGCACGTCGCTTTCGCAACGTTTCTTGGCCAGCAAAACATGAAAGGCTCTCTAA
>NZ_JAELUG010000337.1 GCF_016429255.1 Rhizobium sp. ASV8 | reverse complement strand
ATGTGTATAAGAGACAGAATCCGAGCAACTACTCCGCAGGCTGAAAGGGATTGTCCCTATTGACGTCATCTAGGAGAACTGATGTCACCCTCAGAGTAAGCACAGTGGAAAGCAAAGTGGACAAGCGTAGTGAATGCATTCTCTATATGCAGCAACTATCGAAATGACTCGACATGACATGTAATGAAGACCAGGGCTCAGTGCCACCATTTACACTGTGGCTGCGAGCTGATATACAACGTTGCACAGCCAAAATCCACTTGGCACATGTAATAGACTTTACATGATAGGTAAAAGGAATTTACTATTCATTTAAAACACAACGTGGATATTGTGAGTACAATGTCGGCCCGAGCTTAACACAAATCGACCCACTTGGTGACGACTCTCCTGGCGAATTGGTGATTGCGGCTTCTACTGCTGAACTTGTCAGTAGCACGAATCTCCATCTGCGGTCAACCCTACAGTCAGATAACGAATCAAAAAACATGTGACGCAGCATTTCTGTTTAGCGTATCGTATGGAAATACGGCAGCATCAACTCCCAAGAA
>NZ_JAELUG010000336.1 GCF_016429255.1 Rhizobium sp. ASV8 | reverse complement strand
CTCAATATCTTTGTACTCTTCGATATTCCACGACTTGGGCATGTTAATCATGCCGATTTCTTGGCCTTGGTACAGAAACAACGTCCCCGTCATGGTTGCTTGCCAAAGAGCAAGAGTCTTTCCTGAACGTAGCCATAATTCTTGCGTAGAGTCGTCTCCAAAGCGACTTATGGCTCGTCCATTGTCGTGGTTCTCGCAGAATACCGTAGTCCAAGCATCTGTGCCCTCCACAAAGCTCTGCCAAGTCTCGGTGAAGCGCTTAAGTTTCGACAGTGGAAACGGCTTATAAAGGTACTTGCCACCGAATCCATCGCCATTTCCAAGACGAATGGTCGAAAACTCAAAGACCATATCCAGCTCCTTTGCTGCCTCGGAGACATACGGAATGACTTGCGAGGGATGAGGTGTGTTTGACAACTCTCCCACAGACACAGCATTGTACGGCGCAAGCACTTTGCGGTTCATCTCACGGATAAACTCGTGTATGCGCGGCCCATTGCACCACCTCTCGGGCGCAGGCTGATGAGGAGAGTTTGGGTCTGTGATGGGAGC
>NZ_JAELUG010000034.1 GCF_016429255.1 Rhizobium sp. ASV8 | reverse complement strand
CGCTATGCGCGCCTTTATCCGCTCTTCCTGATCGGAAGCGTTTTCGGCCTCGTGCAATTGCTGCTTCATTGGCAGGCAGCGGGCGTCGGTCGGACCGATCTCGGCGCGAGCATCCTATCGACGGCCTTCATGCTGCCTTCGCCCAGCTTTCTGACCCGTTCAGCCGGCGACATCTGGCCGCTCTATCCGTTGAACGGCCCGGCTTGGTCGCTGTTCTGGGAACTGTTGGCCAATCTGATATTCGCGCTCGTGCTTTTCAGGCTGACAACGCGAACGCTCATCCTCATCGCCGCGGCATCCCTGGCGATGCTGATCGCCTCGGTTTTCTTCCATAAATCACTCGATCTTGGCTGGGAATGGCGCTCGGTCGATGGCGGCTTTGCGCGCGTCTTCTTCTCGTTCACCCTCGGCATGATCATCTATCGCCTTCGAAACGTCGCTGCGTTCGGCCGGACGATAAACAGTTATGCCGCCCTGCTGCCGATAGCGGCGATCTGCATCTTGCTGCTCCTCCCCACCTACTCGCTGAAATATGCGCTGGTGTTCTGCATCCTGGTCTCGCCGCTGATCGTCTTTGCCGGCACGATGCTCGAATTGCCGGCCAGGCTGCAGCGGGTCGGCATTTTTCTCGGCTACCTCTCCTACCCGATCTACATGTGCCATCGCGGCTTTACCGAGATCTACGGGCACCTGATGCGTGAGATCCAAGTGCCTCAGCCGATCTACATCGCGATCTACCTCATTGCGATCGTCATCATCGCGCTCATCTCGGCCAGGCTTGCGGCGATCTTGGTTCGCTATGCCGGATCGTTGAAATCGGCGCCGAAAAGGGTCGAGGCAGGTCAACGCAGCTAATCTTGCACGATCAGGTGTGAGTGGCCGCCAGCGCAATGGCATCGGCGACCTCCTCGAGACGTTCCGAGAGCGTGGCCGTGACAACGCGCAGGTGATTGCTCGGCAGAATGGAGAATTTGGCTCCCGGGCTGACTGCTATGCCGCGGGCCGCCAGCGTTACCATTGCGAATGGTTCGGACGAGATAGGGATCCACGCACATAGACCGGCACCGTGCAGTGCAGGCACGCCACGCTCGTCGAGCGCATCGATCAGTGCAGCGCGGCGTTGTTCATAGATGTTGCGGGCATGATCCAAACAGGCCTCGGTCGCGGGATCGCGCAACAGCCACGCCGCCGCCGATTGCAGGATACGGCTCGTCCAGCCGGCACTGAAACTGCGATAGGACTGAATCTGATCGACGATGGCACGCGAACTCGACAGTACCGCCAGCCGCAGATCTGGCCCATGCGTCTTCGAAAACGAGAGAATATGGATGACGCGATCGGGATAGAGATGTCCCATCGATTGGCGCGGCGTTGCGGAGATATCCGCGACGCCGTCATCCTCGACGATAAGCGTATCCTTATCGCGAAGAACCTCCGCAAGACCTGCCATGCGAGCCGCGCTCACACTCTGGCCGGTAACGGAATGGAGGCGCGGCTGAAAAACGAAGGCGACCGGACGGTATTTCATCGCCTCTTCCAGCGACGACACCAGGGGGCCTTCTTCATCGCATCGCACCGGAATGATCCGGGCGCCGCGATCTTCGAGAATATCGAGAAGCCGCATGCCTGTGGGGTCTTCGATGGCGACAGCAGCGCCGGGCATGACCAGGGCATTGATTAGCGTATAGACGGCGTTGTACCCGCCGTTGGTCGCCAGGAGAGCCTCCGGCTCGTAAGGCCAGTTTTTCCGGACTGCCGCCTCGAGCTCCGGGAGAATGCGGCTGCGTTCGTAGCTATTGAGGTTCTCGGCCGAAGCTCCGTAGGCCATCGCGGTCTCCAGCTGTGGAAGCAGCCGCACGTCCGGACCAGCCGATGTCAGATCAAGCACACCATCGCCGTAGTGGCCGGCGCTGGCGAGCCGGGCCGGCTGATTGACGAAGCGATCGCCGCTGACCCATGTGCCGTTACGGCCGCGCCCGCTGATGATTTTCTGGCGTCTAAGTTCACTCCATGCTTCCGAGAGCGTCGCCGGGCTTATGCCGAGCGCAAATGCGAGATCGCGGATCGGCGGCAACTTCGTGCCGACGGGCAGCGCTCCGGCGCGGATGAGCGCGCTGGTTTCCAATGCGATGCCGCGAATCGTCCGATCGTTCAATTTTTCGGCAAACCACGTCGCGTCTCGATTTTCGCTCATTCCTGCGCCAATTTTAATGTTCAATAACGTAATAACATTTGATCACCCCATATTGAACATTTACTCATTTGGAAAACAAGCTTTCCCGCGAGTGAATTTCATGCCCCTTACTCTTCGCCTTGCTCTTCGTGACTGGGACTACATAACGCCATTGGTCCTGGGCGACGTCTCCTCCCCAAAACTCGATCTCAAGGTGGACCGGGTCGGAACCTTGATCTCGCATGTCGGCAAAAGCGATGCCTACGACGCCGCCGAAACATCCTTCAGTCGCTACACGCAGATGCGCATCGACGGTGATGAGAGCATCGTCGGCATTCCAAACTTCATCATGCGCGGATTTCGCCATCGCTGCGTCATCACCACGAAGGACAGCTCGATCACGAGTTTTGCCCAGCTGGCAGGCAAGCGCATCGGCGTCACCGGCTGGCGGGATTCCGGCAATACCTGGACGCGCGCGGCACTTCGTCGTGAAGGCGTCGGCGTCGAGGATGCCATGTGGTATGCCGGTCGCCTGACCGAGGCCCATCCGATCACCGATCGTCTCGATGGGTTCGGCCGCCCCGGCCGTATCGAGGCGGCTCCCGGTGAGAGACCCATGATGGATCTGCTGAAGGAAGGCCAGCTCGACGCTATTTTTACGCCATTCATGCCCGACGGTTATTTCGCCGGCAATTCCGGCTTCCGCCAGCTGCTGCCGGATTTCCGTGCGGCCGAACATCGCTATTTTGCCGATGTGGGCTATGTACCCGGTATGCATCTGATCGGCTTCAAGGCGGAATTCGTCGCCGAGCATCCCTGGATCATCGCCGAATTGAATGCGCTGCTCGATGAATCCCAGCGCGTCTGGCTGAACAAGCGGCGCAAATATGCCGATACCACCCCCTTCATGCTCGACGAATTGTTGAAGTCGGCGACCGAGCTGCCGGAAGGCTGGGATGGGAGCGGCTTTGCCGCCAACCGCAAGATGATCGGCGACTTCGCTTCGGAACTGCACATACAGGGTATTTTGCCGAGACTGATGACGCCGGAGGAGCTCTTTCCCATCGACATTGATGGCAGCCGGACGAGCGCGGCCTGATCAGCAACTGAAATTCAAAGACGCAAAGCAAAAGGGGAATAAATATGTCATTGAAAAAACTTACATACATCGCCGCGGCAAGCCTGATGATTTCGGGTTCGGCCTTTGCTGAGGATGCTGCCCTGCCGAAGCTCTCGGTCAATGAGCAGCTCCATGCCAAATTGCCGGAAAACATTCGTACCTCGGGCAAGATGGTATCCGTCAACAGCGGCTCTTTCCCTCCCTATGAGATCGTCAACGGCGCCTCCGATGTCACGGGCGCAAGCGCGGAACTGACCAAGGCGATCGGGCAGGTTCTCGGCGTCGAGATCAGCCATGCGACGGTTGGCGGGCTTCCCGCCCTGCTAAGCGGCATCAATTCGGGCCGCTTCCAATATGCCGAAGGTCCAGTCGGCGACTTCAAGTCGCGGGAAGATGCCAATGATTTCGTCGACTATGTTCAGGAATTCGTCGTCTTCGCCGTCGAGAAGGGCAATCCAAAGGGCATCACCACGCTCGACACCGCCTGCGGGCACCGCATCGCAGTGATGGCGGGTGGGTCGGCCGAGAAGGTGATCAAGGCTCAAGCCGAGAAATGCACCAAGGACGGCAAGCCTGCACTTCAAGTCCAGTCTTTCACCGACCAGCCGACATCGATCCTTTCCGTGCGCTCCAAGCGTTCGGATGCGTTCTTCTCTTCGCAAGCCCCGCTGACCTATTTCGTTTCACAGGCAAACGGCCAGCTGGAGCTGGCAGGCGTCGGCCAGAAAAATGGCTTCGACGACCTGTTCCAGGGAGCGGTATTGCCGAAGAACTCGCCGCTCAGCCCCATTTTGCGCGATGCGATCAAAGAATTGGTCGACAACGGCACCTATGCAGCCATCATGAAGAAGTGGGGACTTGAGAACAACATGATCAAGGAGCCCGGTATCAACCTGGCTGCACAGGCGAGCAAATGACGACCAATCCTAGAGAAAGTGCACCGCCGCCATTCGGCGGTGCAGACTTTGAGCAGCGGGATGTGGCAAACGCCCATACGCCATTCCCGAAGGGCCGTGTGGCAGCTTGGCTTTTCACGCTCTTGATCGCCGTCTATTTTGCGTGGTCGATCGCACATAACGAAAATTTTGGCTGGCATGTCGTCGCGCAGTATTTTTTCGATCCAGTCGTCATAGACGGTCTTTACGTTTCGCTTGGACTAACCGTCGTCGCCATGGCCTTCGGCATCGTGCTCGGCCTGTTGTTGGCAATCGCGCGGCTGTCGAAGGATACGCTGGCAAGCTCGCTCGCCTCGCTCTACATCTGGTTCTTCCGCGGCACGCCGCTGCTTGTGCAGTTGATCTTCTGGTACAATCTCTCGACGCTGTTCCCGACATTGTCGATCGGCATCCCCTTCGGCCCGACCTTCGTCAGCTGGGACACGAATTCGGTCATCAGCCCGATGACGGCCGCAATCGCCGGGCTGGCGCTTAATGAAGCCGCCTACATGGCCGAGATCATCCGCGGCGGCCTGCTCTCGGTCGACAAGGGCCAGTTCGAGACGGCCGAGGCCTTCGGCATGACGCGCATTCGCGCGCTACGCCGCATCATCATCCCGCAGGCCATGCGCTCCATCGTGCCGCCGACCGGCAACCAGCTCATCAGCATGATTAAAGCAACTTCGCTCGTCAGCGTGATCGCAATGGCCGACCTGCTCTATTCCGTTCAGTCGATCTACAACCGCACTTTCGAAGTCGTCCCGATGCTGCTGGTCGCAGTGATCTGGTATTTGCTGATCACCTCGGTGCTGAACATCGGCCAGAGCTATATCGAGCGTCACTACAGCCGCGCCGACCGTCGCTCTGCGGCGGTCAAGCCCGCAAAGGATGACACGCCGGCCCTCGCGCCGGCGCAGGAGGCCGGCCAATGAACGCCCACGTCAATCTGGCGCCGCTCGTCCGCGCCCGCAACGTTCACAAGTCCTTCGAGCATCTCGAAGTGCTGAAAGGCATCGACCTCGATGTCGCCCCCGGCGAGGTGGTCGTTATTCTCGGCCCATCGGGTTCGGGAAAATCGACCTTCCTGCGCTGCATCAACCATCTGGAATCGATCAATCGCGGCTCGATCGAGGTGGATGGCGAACAGATCGGCTACCGGCTGAACAAGGGGCGGCTCGTCAAGTTGTCCAGCTATGCGATCGCGCTTCAGCGCCGCAAGATCGGCATGGTGTTTCAGCAATTCAATCTCTACCCGCACATGACGGCATTGCAGAATGTCATCGAAGCGCCGATCGGTATCCACGGTGAGAGCCGGAAGCAGGCGACGGAGAATGCTCGGGCGCTGCTCGATCGCGTCGGGCTTTCGGCCAAAGCGGACAATTACCCGCGCCAGCTCTCCGGCGGCCAGCAGCAACGCGTGGCGATTGCCCGGGCGCTTGCCATCAAGCCGAAGCTGATGCTGTTCGACGAGCCTACCTCCGCTCTCGATCCGGAGCTGGTCGGCGAGGTGCTTGCCACCATGCGCGACCTTGCCAGCCAGGGCTTGACGATGATCGTCGTCACCCATGAGATCGGCTTTGCCCGTGAAGCGGCCGACCGCGTCGTTTTCATGGATGGCGGCAAGATCGTCGAACAAGGCAAACCCGAGGATGTGATCGGCAATCCGCAGCATCCCCGCACCAGAAGCTTCCTGTCGCGCTTCATCTAGCGCGACGGTTCATCATCAGTGCAGCCCGCGCCCCGTCGGCGCATGGCTGCTCAAGCGAACCATTGGAATATAGTCATGACCCCCGACAACGATTTCGCCTGCCTCTCCGACTTCGAACCCATGAAGGCCGAACTGACCGGCATCCGGCAGCATCTGCACGCCAACCCCGAGCTTTCATTCGAAGAGGCGGAAACCGCGCGCTTCGTCGCCGAAAAGCTTGAGGCCTGGGGCTATGAGGTCACGCGCAATGTCGGCGGCCATGGCGTCGTCGCCAGGCTTTCGGCGGGAGCCGGCAAGAAGAGCATTGCCATCCGCGCCGACATGGACGCATTGCCGATCCTAGAGCAGACCGGTCGTTCCTATGCCAGCAAGACGCCCGGAAAGATGCATGCCTGCGGCCATGACGGCCACACGACGATGCTCCTCGGGGCTGCCGAATATCTCGCCCGCACCCGCCGCTTCAACGGCACTGTCAACCTGATCTTCCAGCCCGCTGAAGAGGCGGGAGTGATCAGCGGCGCCCAGGCCATGATCAAGGATGGCCTATTCGAGCGCTTTCCCTTTGATGCGATCTTTGGCTTGCACAATCATCCAGGCGCACCGGAGGGTAGCTGGTTGACACGTTCAGGCCCGCTGATGGCGGCAGCCGACACGGTCGAGATCACCATTACCGGCAAGGGCGGCCACGCCTCACGTCCGCACCTGACTATTGACCCCATCGTCGTGGCTTGCAACCTGGTCGTCAGCCTGCAGACGGTTGTTGCCCGCAGCATCGACCCGACGCAGACAGCCGTGGTGACGGTCGGTTCCATCCACGCCGGAGAAGCTTCGAACGTCATACCCGAAAGCGCTAGGATGGCACTGAGCGTTCGCTCCTTCGATCCGAAGATCCGGGAACTGCTTGAGACGAGAATCCGCGCACTCACGCATTCCGTGGCCGACGGTTACGGTGCCAGTGTCGATATCGACTACATCCGCGGGTATCCCGTGGTTGTCAATTCGGAGAAGGAGACCGAACTCGCGCGTGTGGTGGCGGAAGAGTTGGTCGGAGCCGACAAGGTGTCCACATGCAGCCTTATCCCCGGTAGCGAGGACTTCGCGTACTTCCTGGAGCATAAGCCAGGTAGTTTCCTGCGCCTCGGCAACGGCGTCAATTCACCGGTGCTGCATAGCGCAAAATATGATTTTGCCGATGAAAGCTTGACGGCTGGCGCCGCAATGTGGGCGCGGCTGACCGAGCGTTATCTCGACAGCTAAGCCGATTGCGTCGCATGCCCTGCCCAAGACCGGCGCGAAACCACGGCCCAAGCCACCGGTCACGGCCAATCCGACTTTTGCGCGCATGAAGGAAAGATTGAGGCGGCGTGAGACGCCGCCTGACGATCTCGTCGCATCAGAGCACGGTCGAAACCGCTCACTGGAAAGACACTACCTCTTGAGGGATCCGAGGCCGTCGGATGTGGCGGGTGCAGCGTTTTCTCGAGTCTCGGCCCGCAGCCCGGTCTTCAACTGCGAGTCCTGAGCCTGGACCAGCCGCCATTCGCTTTCGAGGCGGTCAATCACATACGTCGGAATCTCATTTCGTACGTTTTCGAACTCTTGCATCACGACCTCCATTGTCATGCGATCATGGCATGACATGGAAGAGTTTCTTTGTAAATCAATGCATTAAATAATTTAAACGATTAAAATTATTTTAATCGTTTGAAATTCCGGCACCTGTGGAAAAGAATTTCCTGCTATTGGGTTTTCTGCACGACCAAGCCCGCGATTGGCAATATTTCCAGGCGCGGGGGACAATCCCCGAACGCAACGGCACGCCCGCAACCGGGAGCCTATCGTTGCGCACGATCGTTGAGATCGAAATCCTGCACCCGCCAGATCGCGTCCTGTTGCTCGCGCATCGCCTCTGCGGCTTGTCGAACGACCTCGGAAATCCGTAGGAGCTGTTTGGCGAGCGGGCTCGTCTTGCGCCAGATCATGCCGATCGTTCGCGACGGTTGCGGGCTCTGGAACCGCACAGCCGAGACGGAGGCCGAGCGCGTTTCGACGGCAACCGCCATCTCCGGTATCAGCGTGACGCCGATGCCGGCACTGACCATTTGCACCAGCGTCGATAGCGAGCTGCCGTCCATCAGCTCGCGAGGCAGCGCCGATTGTATGTTGCAGAAGGATAGGGCCTGATCGCGAAAGCAATGCCCCTCCTCGAGCAGCAACAGGCGCATTTCACGCAGTGCTTCGCGATTGGGCACCGGCTTGCCTTCATCTTCGCTTGGCCGCACCAGCACGAAGTTTTCAGAGAAAAGCGACACCTCGGTCAGAGATGGCTCGGAAACAGGCAGAGCGACGATGGCCGTGTCCAGCCGGCCTTCGGCCAGTTCCTCGACCAGCTTCGACGTCAGCGTCTCCCGCACATGGATATCGAGGCCGTCATACATGCTGGTAAGATTGCCGATGATGGTCGGCAGCAAATAAGGCGCAACCGTCGGAATGATGCCAATCCTCAAACGGCCGACAGGCTGGCTGCGGGACGCGCGGGCGAGATCCCCCAACTCGTCCACGGACCGCAAAATCTCGCGGACGCGCTCGGCGAATGCCTCGCCGAAATTGGTGAGCCGGACCTGACGTGCACCCCTTTCGAAGAGGTCGGTGCCGAGCTGTTCTTCCAATTCCTTGATCTGCATCGAAAGGGCAGGCTGTGAGATTGCACAGACATCGGCCGCTCGACCGAAATGACCATGCTTTGCCAGCGCCTCGAAATAACGCAACTGCTTGAGGGTGAGGTTTATCATAACTTCACCTTATCGCATCGATCAGGAAATCCAACTTAAATTAATCGGAGAGCTTGATTACAGTGAGCGGAGCAGCGGCGCGATGCCGCCGTACTGTCATAAGACGCTCACATTGCGAGCATTGACTAAAGGAATTCATCGAAGCCCGGACGAGCCTTGCTGTCCGGGCTTCGGGTCGCGCTTTGCTTTCGGACGCTCCGCGTCGGCGGACGTCAAAAGGACGAGACATTTCACATCGCTGCCAAGAGGCGACCAACTCCTCTTTGCGCAGTACCATTCGAGGCATTCAAGGGAGAAAGTCATGGATACAAAGGTTGAAAATACGGGCAAGTGTCCGTTTCCGCACGGGAACACCAGCGTCTCGGCCAGATCGAACCGCGATTGGTGGCCGAACCAGCTGAACCTTAGGATCCTCCATCAGGGTTCCGCCTTGTCCAGCCCGCTCGACAATGGTTTCAACTATGCCGAAGCGTTCAAGAAGCTCGACCTGAAAGCACTCAAGCAAGACCTCGTCGCCCTGATGACGGATTCGCAGGAGTGGTGGCCGGCAGACTTTGGCCATTACGGTCCGCTCTTCATCCGCATGGCCTGGCACAGCGCCGGCACCTACCGCACAGGCGACGGCCGCGGCGGCGCCTCCTCGGGCACACAGCGTTTTGCACCGCTCAACAGCTGGCCGGATAACGTCAACCTCGACAAGGCCCGCCGCCTGCTCTGGCCGATCAAGCAGAAATACGGCAACAGCATCTCCTGGGCCGACCTATTGATCCTCACCGGCAACGTCGCACTGGAATCCATGGGCTTCAAAACCTTCGGCTTCGGTGGCGGCCGTGAAGACGTCTGGGAGCCGGAAGAAGATATCTATTGGGGTGCGGAAGACACCTGGCTCGGCGACAAGCGCTATAGCGGCGACCGCGACCTCGAAAATCCGCTCGCAGCCGTGCAGATGGGCCTCATCTACGTCAACCCGGAAGGCCCGAACGGCAACCCCGATCCGCTCGCTGCCGCTCGCGACATCCGTGAAACCTTTGCCCGCATGGCCATGAACGACGAGGAAACCGTCGCCCTCATCGCCGGCGGCCACACCTTCGGCAAGACCCACGGCGCGGGTGACGCTGCCCTCGTCGGTCCCGAACCGGAAGCAGCCGGCATCGAAGAACAGGGCCTCGGCTGGAAGAACAGCTTCGGCAGCGGCAAGGGTGGCGACGCGATCGGCAGCGGCCTCGAAGTTACCTGGACGTCGACGCCGACCAAGTGGAGCAACAACTTCTTCTGGAACCTGTTCGGATACGATTGGGAACTGACGAAGAGCCCGGCCGGCGCGCATCAGTGGACGCCGAAGCATGGTGCAGGCGCCAACTCGGTGCCGGATGCACACGACAAGTCCAAGCGTCATGCTCCGGCCATGCTGACCACGGACCTGGCGCTGCGCTTCGATCCGGCTTACGAAAAAATCTCGCGTCACTTCTTCGAGAACCCGGAGGCATTCGCCGACGCCTTTGCTCGCGCCTGGTTCAAGCTGACGCACCGCGACATGGGGCCACGCGCACGCTACCTCGGCCCGGAAGTGCCGAGCGAAGAACTCATCTGGCAGGATCCCGTCCCGGATGCCGACTACGCTGAAATCGATGCCAATGATGTCGCGGCACTCAAGGGGCAGATCGCAGCTTCCGGCCTGACGATCCCTCAGCTCGTCTCGACTGCCTGGGCCTCGGCATCGACGTTCCGCGGCTCAGACAAGCGCGGCGGCGCCAACGGCGCGCGCATCCGTCTTTCGCCGCAGAAGGACTGGGAAGCCAACCAGCCGGCGCAGCTTGCTTCCGTGCTCCAGACGTTCGAAGGCATCCAGAAGAAGTTCAACGACGCCCAGACCGGTGGCAAGAAGGCATCGATTGCCGATCTGATCGTTCTTGGCGGCTCCGTCGCCATCGAGCAGGCTGCAAAGAAGGCCGGCCACGACGTGGTCGTGCCCTTCGTCGCCGGCCGTACCGATGCATCGCAGGAACAGACGGACGTTGAAGCATTCGCCGTTCTGGAACCGATTGTGGACGGCTTCCGCAACTATCAGCGGCAGGCCTATACCGTCTCCGCGGAAGAGCTTCTGATTGATAGGGCGCAGTTGCTGACGCTTTCGGCGCCGGAACTGACCGTGCTCATCGGTGGCCTGCGTGCACTGAACGCCAATGTCGGCCAGACGCAGCATGGCGTCTTCACCAAGCGCCCGGAAACGCTGACCAACGACTTCTTTGTCAACCTGCTCGACATGAGCACGGAATGGAAGGCCATTTCCGACGCCAAGGACGTGTTCGAGGGGCGTGACCGCTCAACGGGCGACGTCAAGTGGACGGCGACCCGCGCCGATCTCGTCTTCGGCTCGAACTCACAGCTGAGGGCGATCGCCGAAGTTTACGGCCAGGCCGATGCCGGACAGAAGTTCGTCCACGACTTCGTGGCTGCCTGGACGAAAGTGATGAACGCAGACCGCTTCGACATCGCCTGATGCAACACAAAGGGTCCGACGCGGCTGAATTGGTCGCGTCGGAAAACGCTGACGCCCCTCATGCATTTCCTGCTGAGGGGCGCTTTAGTGTGAAATGGCAGATCTTGGAGCGCTTCCAGGAAAAGCGCATAGCGGCTGTCCGTCCGGAGCGCGCAAGAAAACAACAAGATAGAACGTGATGCCGAAGAGCGTCAGATAACTTCGAGCGACATCACGCTCTCCCCGTTTGTCACTAGGGCAGCTCTGGATTTTGGATCAAACAGATCCAGAATCATTCGCGTCTAGCGGCTATTTTGCCGAGGTGAGCTGCAGGCGAGAAACGCCGGCGGCAACGTTGATGCCGGTTCCTGCTTCCGCACTCAGAGGCTGCAGAGCAAAGTTTTTCGAATTGCCTCCGACAAGAACGTTGGCGCCCAAACCGAGACCTACCGAGGCTCCCGCGGAAGCACCGACATATGTACCGGCAAGAGCGCCATCCCCGACGCGGGTCGGAGCCGTGTTGACGACCACCCAGCTCAAATAGCTTTTGCCGGTAACGCCGACATCGATGCCCAGCTTGCCGATCGAACCGGCATAGCGCTCGACCTTGCCGGTTCGTTGCTTGAAGGTGCAGCTGACACTTTTGCTGGAGCCGAGGATCATACCCACGCCGCCTGCAACCACGCATGAGAGCGTCCCGAGTCTCTCCTTGGGCTGGGAGGCGAGTTGCTCGTTCTGTTTCTTGGCAGGATGATGTGTGCTGGCAGCCATGGCCACCGTACACAAGACAAAGGAAAGAACTGCAGTCGCAATGACAATCTTTCTCATGACGTCTCCTTCGACAATTTGAGCACAAACGCCAGTCCGCTTTTGCTTATATACCCGAACGCTTGTTTTCGACAGGCTTGCTGACGGCCGCAGTAGCAACATGCCGACGAAACCAACTTCGGCATGTGGGTCAGCAATCTCGGGTAGGCGTCCGCTTGTCTCCACCCGTGATGCCGTACGGAGAGAGCAGCGGATACTCGAGCTTTGTGAAAGCGCGCTTATCTTGTTGTATTCTTCCACATTTCGGACGGAAAACGGTTGCGCAGCTCTCGCCGAGAGCCATTAGGGAAGCCGGCGCCTTATAGTGTCATAGTCCACGCAGCTCGATGGCGCGGCATTCTGCAGAACCAATGGCAGATCGAGGGAATGAACCGGAATCGTCAAGACGTCGAGCGTTGCCGTCTGCTCGGGTGACAAGCGAACGTCGAGCGCGCCGAGATCGTCCTCCAGTTGCTCGAGCGTATGCACGCCGATGATGGTCGACGACACGGCGGGCCGCGCCAAAGCCCAAGCAAGTGCGACCCGAGCGGTGGTTGTCTCCAGTTCGGCCGCGATACGGATCAGGGCATCGACGATATCAAGGCGCTGCTCGTCGGGCTGCCGAGCGAGTGGCGAGGGACGATCCGACTCAAGATTTGCGATATTCTTGCGCGTGTATTTTCCGCTGATGAGACCGCCATTCAGTGGCGAATGCGAGACGACACCAAGCCCCATCCCGCGCGCCATCGGAATAAGCTCGCTCTCGAACAGCCGCGCCGCCAGCGAATATTCGATCTGCAGACCGATGAAGGGAGTCCAGCCATGAAATTGGGCGATGACCTGCGCGTGGGCAACCTTCCAGGCCGGAGCATCGGAAATGCCGAAGTAGCGCAATTTTCCCGACCGGATGAGATCATTCAACCCCGCCAATATTTCGTCGAGAGGAACTTGCATGTCCCAATTATCGAGCCAAAAGAGGTCGAGATAGTCGGTGCGCAGTCGTCTCAGGGTCTCTTCGCAGGCAGAGACGATCGCTTCGCGCCCCAGGCCCTCTTCCTGTTGCTCGACGCCGAATTTGGCGCCAAGGACGAGACGATCGCGGCTGGACGCTTTTTGCCCGAGATAGTTGCCGACAACCGTCTGCCCGCCCGGTTTTGCGTCACCTCTACCTGTATCAAGATAGTTGCCGCCCCGGTCGAGATATCGGTCCAGGATCGCCGCCGGCCGGTTTGCCCGGGCTTGCCAAACATAGCTTTCGCCGAAAGTCATGGTTCCCAAGGCAAGTGGACTGACACGCAAACCGGATCGGCCGAGCGCGACAAAATCATCAAGATGCATTCCGAGTCCCCCGACCGGCCTGGATTCCATGGACATACGTCCTAAGCTATATAAGTAATATCGCCGACAAAGGGAATTAGGCCGCAATTTATGATTTTACTATTCGGGATTCCGGACAATGCATCGGATTCCGGCCACATCGCCGGTAAACACGAGGCTGCGCCCGCTATGCGACGCCTCGCAGGCCACGGGGCATGTTCGGCAAGGAACTATGTTCCAAATTCATGGGCTTAGCGGGCTGAACATCAGCTTTCCGGGTTCAACACCGACGCGGGCCAAGGATTGTTGCCTTCAAGCAGCCACGACAAAGTGTCGGTCCAGAAGCCGGCCATATGACTGTCATGAAACAGGGCGAAATGACCGATCTTGTCGCGTCCGAGATCCGCGGGTTTCAGCAACACAGTCGCGCGTTGAGCGCCGGTGTAATAGCCAAGCGCACGGCGAATGGCTGGCACGGTGCCGAGTTCGTCGTCCGAAACCGCAACCGCCAGGATCGGGGCCGAAACGGCCGCCATCCGGCGCAATACGTCCTCCCTTTCGGCTCTCGGGTGGTTAAGCTCAAACCGGCGCCTGCGAAAACTCCATTCATTCGCCACACCGGCCGGCAGGTCTTCCAGCCAACCAAGGCGCCGCCCGGGAAAATAACCGTAGAGAGCCGTCACCACGGGCATGGCAATGTGCCATTTGGCAAACAACCCCAAGCGACGGCGCGGCATGTAATCGCCCCACCACGCATATTGCGCCCCGACCGTCAGCATTCTGTCGATCTTTCCTGCGCTCTCGGCAAGGCCCGGCAGGAAGCCGCCGATGCTGTGGCCGACCACCATCAACGAACCGTTGCGTCGGTTGGCGGCCAACCATCGAACCGCTGCATCGAAGTCCTTCTCACCCCATTCCCGCCAACGATATCCGGACCCGCGCAGCTGGTTCGGTCGGGATTGGCCGATACCGCGATAATCGAACGTGAGAACATCAAACCCGTGGCACGTCAGAAATTGCGCGTAACGATGATAATAGCGCGCGAGAACACCCGTCGCCGGGTTGATGATCACGCTGCCTTCCGGCCTCTTCGTTTCCGCAAGCCAAAGGTGCGCACCAAGAACGACACCATCCTGACAAGAAATGGAAATCGGCAGGCTGTTCACGCTTGAGGGTGTCCGTGGTTGCTGGCTCATGGCTTATAAGATGAGGCGAAGCTCGCGTTGTGTATATTCACTACCCGGTATACTTTGAGCCATGAAAGATAGCACCCAACCCACACGCGAACGCATTCTTCACGCAGCCGGCAAGCTCTTCCATCGGGATGGTATCCGCGCGATCAGCGTCGACGCGATTGCCGAAAAGGCAGGCGTCACCAAGCGCACGCTCTACTATCACTTCCGCAGCAAGGACGACCTGATCGCCGCACATCTGCAGGCCCGCGACGAGCCGAACCTCACACTGTTCCAGCAGTGGTTCAGCGAGGCCGAAGGTGATATCGCAGAGAAAGTTGCCGGCATATTTCGCCATCTGGCCCAATCTGCACGTGATGCCAAATGGAAAGGATGCGGTTTCCTGCGCATGTCGGTAGAGCTGATCAATCTGCCGGGCCATCCGGCGCTGGTCGCAGCCCGCGCTCATAAAAAGCGCGTCGAGGATTGGCTCGGAACCCTTTTCGTAGAGGCCGGAGCCGGCGACGATGCGATACCTCTTGCCCGCCAGATCATGCTGCTGCTCGACGGCTCGTTCGCAGTCGTGCTGCTTCATCGAGATCCGAGCTACATGGAAACGGCCGCAGATGCGGCAGTCGATCTTATCCGGCAAAGCCGAGTGAAATCACATGATCCAAAACGCGATGACCACGCTGAGCTAGTTGAACGATAGAAGGCCATAGAGGGTGCCGGCTGCCTGATCGATCACCACACGTTGGCTTGCTTCGCTATCCTCGTCCTTCTTGTCTTCATTCTTCTTGGGGTCGTCCTTGCCGTGCGATCGCTTTTCAAGCGCGCGCGTTACCTTGTCATTGTCGCCGCCCTCCGTGGCGCTGTTGAGAACATCCTCAAGCGACAGACCGAGCTTGTCCAGGCCAAGCTCTTTCTCCATCGCGTGGATGGCGGCCATTCCGCCAGGCTTTACCTTTATCTCGCCAAGGGCTTTCTTCGCCGCCTTAACGAAATCGTCTGTGGATGCATAGTCTTTCGGATCGAGACCCAAAGCTTTGCCTGTGCGTTCGATCAGCTCGAGCTTTTGCTTCGCAATGCTGTCTCCACTCATACTGAACATGGCCTCGGAGACCTTGGAATGGGCATGGGTCGGCTGCTTGGAAACGCTTACGATATTCGGCTGGCCGGTTGCCACCGCGAGCAGCTTGTCTGTACCGGACTGTTGCCGCTGCGGCACCGTCGTGCTCACATTTGACTGCTGGAGAATGGCCAATGCCGCCGAAGGCAAGCCGGAAATCGATGTCATCGCGAACCCTCGAATGCGGCGGCCTCCCCTCATGGGGACCTAACGCAAGCCCTACGCCTCATGCGATAGTCGATGGCGGAAATACTACCGCAGGCTAGTTAAGGATTGAATAATAAAGGCTGTAGAGCTCCGGCAAACAACCCCATAAGTTGCACCGCCTCCAAAACGAAAACCGCGGTGGAGATGACGCGTTGCGATCAATGGTATTTCAGGCGTTCTCGTTCCAATATGGCAGGCGCGTCGACGCCCGCGATGGGCTGGGAAAGATCGCTCGAAATGTCGCCCGCAAGCTGCAAGTCGAGATAGCGTGCACAGCACACTCGCAGGAACGACGTGAAATTGCCGAGATCATGCCCGGCGTCGATCGACTCGTGGTGCAGCTTGGTGATCAGCTGCACCACGTTCATGCCGTCGCGCCGTGCGATTTCCTCCAGCTTCGACCAGAAGAAATTCTCCAGTCTGACGCTGGTCACCATGCCGTCGATACGAAGGGAGCGCGTCGTGCTTTCCCAGAGTTTGGCATCGGCCTTGATGAACAATTCGCACATGCGTGCCTCCCTTTCGGTCTCAGGCGGCGTTTGCTTCCGACAAAGCGGCAGCATCGAGTACTGCCATAAACTGCCGCAGCCACGACGGATGCGCCGGCCAGGCCGGTGCCGTGACAAGATTACCATCGGCCACAGCGTCATTGATGGCAATATCGGCGTAGATGCCGCCGGCAAGTTCCACCTCGGGACGGCAAGCGGGATAGGCCGAGCACGTACGTCCCTTGAGAACGCCTGCAGCTGCCAGGAGTTGCGCGCCATGGCAGATGGCGGCGACGGGCTTGCCGGCCTCGAAGAAGTGCTGCACGGCCTTGATCACATCAGGATTGAGACGAAGATATTCCGGTGCACG
The DNA here is from genome assembly GCF_016429255.1 of Rhizobium sp. ASV8. GTDB lineage: Bacteria > Pseudomonadota > Alphaproteobacteria > Rhizobiales > Rhizobiaceae > Rhizobium. The sequence continues at coordinate 37,823 of NZ_JAELUG010000034.1, read as the reverse complement.
GCCACCTGGAATAACGAGTGCGTCATAATCTTCGGCACGAACACTGGCAAAAGTCGCATTGAGCGCAAAATTATGGCCGCGCTTTTCCGAATAGGTCTGATCGCCTTCGAAATCATGGATCGCGGTTGCCACCGTCTCGCCGGCATTCTTGCCGGGGCAGACGGCGTGGACCGTATAGCCACACGCAAGCAGCGTCTGGAACGGTACCATGGTTTCATAGTCCTCGGTGAAATCACCTGTTATCATCAGAATCTTTGCAGCTGGCATCGTCTTCCTCCCTGAAAACCAACGCTATCACCCTAGCAAAGGATCTCGCGGCACGGGTATTAGGCAAATACTACAGACAAATATCCCGTCGTTTCATCAAGCCCGCGGGTTACCGATATCCGGGATTGCGCAAGCCTCGCCACCGCCGAAGAGACGCGAGCGCGTGAGAAAGCGCTTCTCCCGCCCGTTGTCGAGAGAGAACATGCCGCCGCGTCCCGGCACGACGTCGATGATGAGCTGCGTGTGCTTCCATGCCTCAAACTGGCTGCCGCTGATGTAGACCGGTACACCGCCGATCTCACCGAGCTTGACGTCGTTATCGCCGATCATGAACTCGTTTGCCGGATAGCACATCGGCGAAGAGCCGTCGCAACAGCCGCCCGATTGGTGAAACAGGATATCGGGATGATCCTGCTGGATCTCCCGGATGAGGTCCAGTGCCTTTTCCGTCGCCAATACCCTTGGCTCCGTGCCTGTATCAGCCATGACCATCCTCCTTGTTGATCGTAACGCACGAAGGCTCCCGGCCGCAGCCGGGAGCCTCACTGGCTTGGTTGGGAGGTCTCAGAAGAAGCCGAGCGCCTTCGGGCTGTAGCTCACCAGCATGTTCTTGGTCTGCTGGTAGTGATCCAACATCATCTTGTGGTTCTCGCGTCCAATGCCGGACTGCTTGTAGCCGCCGAAGGCCGCGTGCGCCGGGTAGGCGTGGTAGCAATTCGTCCAGACGCGCCCCGCCTGGATCTCACGGCCGAAGCGATAGGCGCGGTTGCCGTCGCGGGTCCACACACCGGCTCCGAGGCCATAGAGCGTGTCATTGGCGATTTCGAGCGCTTCCTTCTCGTCCTTGAAAGTCGTGACCGATACGACCGGACCAAAGATCTCCTCCTGGAAGATGCGCATCTTGTTATGGCCTTTGAAGATCGTCGGCTTGATGTAGTAGCCGCTTGCCAATTCACCACCAAGATCGGCGCGCGCGCCGCCCGTCAGAACTTCGGCGCCTTCCTGCCGGCCAATGTCGAGATAGGAGAGGATCTTCTCCATCTGCTCGCTCGACGCTTGCGCACCGATCATGGTTGCCGAGTCGAGCGGGTTGCCCTGCTTGATCGCTTCCACGCGCTTGATGGCCCTTTCCATGAAGCGGTCGTAGACCGACTCCTGAATGAGCGCGCGGCTCGGGCATGTGCAGACCTCACCCTGGTTGAGGGCAAACATCGCAAAGCCTTCCAACGCCTTGTCGAAGAAATCGTCATCTTCGGCCGCCACATCGGCAAAGAAGATATTCGGCGATTTGCCGCCGAGCTCGAGTGTGACGGGGATCAAGTTCTGGCTGGCATATTGCATGATCAGCCGGCCTGTCGTCGTCTCGCCGGTGAAGGCGATTTTGGCGATGCGCGGGCTGGTCGCGAGCGGCTTGCCGGCCTCAAGGCCAAAGCCGTTGACAATATTGAGGACGCCTGGCGGCAGGAGATCGCCAACCAGTTCCGCCCAGACGAGCAGTGAAGCCGGCGTCTGCTCGGCAGGTTTGATGACGACGCAATTGCCGGCGGCAAGCGCCGGTGCCAGCTTCCAGGCGGCCATCAGGATCGGGAAATTCCAGGGAATGATCTGGCCGACGACGCCGAGCGGCTCATGGAAGTGATAGGCGACGGTATCGTGGTCGATCTCGCCGATCGAGCCTTCCTGTGCCCGGATGCAGGAGGCGAAATAGCGGAAGTGGTCGATGGCGAGCGGAATATCGGCTGCCATGGTCTCGCGGATCGGCTTGCCGTTGTCCCAGCTCTCCGCCTGCGCCAGGATCTCCAGCTTGTCTTCCATGCGCTGTGCGATCTTCATCAGGATGTTGGAGCGCTCGGTGGTCGAGGTCTTGCCCCATTTGTCCTTGGCCGCATGGGCGGCATCGAGCGCCGCGTTGATATCCTTCTCGTCGGAGCGCGGGATCTCGCAGATCTTGCCGCCGGTGATCGGCGTCAGATTGTCGAAATATTTCCCGGCGATCGGCTCGCGCCATTCGCCACCAATATAGTTGCCGTATTTCAGCTTGAACGGAGATTCGACGATCTTTTGATGCAACATGCCATCCTCCCTTGGTCGGCCGGTCCGCTAAGCGAACCCAATGGGAGAAATCTGCGTCCGTCTTCTCGCAAACGATAGTGGCGTGCCGCGATGCTGCAGCGCACAGTGTCGCAACACTGCGACAGCTGCCTCGGTCAAAAGCGCTTTGTGACCATGTCAATGCAGATTGAGCCGCTTCATCTTCCGATGGAGCGTCGAGCGGCTCATGCCGAGCGCGGTTGCCGCCTGGGAGACATTGCCGTTGGCGCGGGAAAGTGCCCTTAGCAACGCAGCGCGTTCGGCCTCCAGCAAATCCTCGCCCGCCTCCCCCTGCTGCTCACGCAACACGTCGGAAGCGGGAATTCCGGCTTCAATACGATAATCGTCCAGCTTCAATGCGAGACGTGCGGCCTTCGTTGCTCCAAGCACCAGATCGTTGCGGTCGACGGCCAGCAGCGCCGAAGTGGACGCCGTATCCGTTGGAACCATAATGAAACGCGCGCCAGCGAAGGCACTCCTGAACAGGTTGAGTTCGATGCGCACGGCCGCATCACGAACAGTTTGCGACAGGATCGTGAGGGTCGCATCGTTGACGTCATCGCGGCAGGTGGAAATATCCAGAGCGCCGGCCAGTTGCCCGCGATGATCCCGGATCGGCGCCGTCGTGCAGCTCAAGTCGATGTTGGCGCAAAGGAAGTGCTGATCACGAAAAATTGCCACGGCTCGATCATCCGCCAAGGCGGTTCCGATGCCGTTCGTCCCGACGCTTGCCTCAGTCCAGACCGAGCCTGTCCAAAGACCGAGATCGCGAAACTCCTTGTCGTCGCCGGCCGCCCCGCGACGCTCGAGCGCAATGCCATCCCGGTCGGTCAGCAATAGACAGCAACCAGCCTTCCCGACGGCGAGGAAGAGGCGATCCAATTCATTGGTGGCTTCGGCAATCAGCCGCTCGGAACGCTCGACGGCGGCGGCAAACTCCTGCCCGCTCAGCCGCATCGGCAGGCGCTTTTCTTCAGGAGCGAGACGATGCATGACCATGCAACGACGCCAGGAGGCCGCAACGGACGAACTCGCCGCCGCCGACTGTGCCGACGCGTAGACCTGATCCGCATGCGCGGAATATTGGTGCATCTGGCTCCTCCCACCGAACGCGAAAGCAATTGTCGCTAAAAAAATAGGCCAAGGCAATCCTTCATCGGTTCTTTCGCCTTCTCACATCCTCGAGGGGACGGAGCCTCCTCCCCGTCCGGGTCTTAGATTCGGGGCTTTGCCCCTTTCAGGCGGCTGTCAGCGTCTTGTTGTACCAGCAACGAAACGAGAAGACGGAGCTTGAGGCCTAGTTTCATGAATGCCAGGTTCATCGGTGAGCATTTTGCTCGCAAAGGGAAATCGCCCTTTTGCGCGCATAGGGGTTTGACCCGATGAAACAAGCGCTGATCGGCACGGCCGACACCTGCCGCACTCGTCTGGTCAACGGCATTCGCCGGTTTTTCGAAACCCCGGCGCTCGCTCCCCCGGCCAACCGTCCCCTGCTTGAGCGCCCGATCGCTATTCTCCTCATCTTCTTCGTGTTGTCTTTGCTCGTCATGAAGACAGCGGACTACCCGCTCGGGGTCTGGATGAAGTCTTTTCCTGAGCAGCTGCGCGGAACAGCCAAGTGGATAAGCAGCTTCGGCACCGGCCTTCTCGTTCTGTCATTCAGCGGCGCCTTTCTGATATTCGGCGCGCTCATGCCGGCACACAGGCTGCGCAAATCGGCCCGCACGGGAGCCGATCTCGTTGCGACCGCAGCAGCCTTCATCTTCCTGTCGGTTGCCGGCGGCGGCATCGTCGACTCGCTTCTCAAGAACTCCATCGGCCGCGCGCGCCCCGAGCTTCTGGACACGAACGGCGCCTTTTCTTTTCGGCCCTTCGCCTTCCATGCGGACTTCGCATCGTTCCCATCCGGGCATTCGGCAACCGCAGGCGCAATGGCAATGTCGCTGGCTCTCGTTTTCCCGCGTCTGCGCCCGATTTTCATATCGGCCGGCGTACTGATCTGTCTCTCCCGACAGTGGGTAGGCGCCCATTGGGCGAGCGATACCCTCATGGGCTGGGGCGTCGGTGTGGCGTTCGCCCTATCGCTGGCCCATGCCTTTGCCCGCCGGCGACTGCTGTTTACCTACGCTTCCGACGGTCATCTCTGCCCCGGCGAACGATATAAGGCCGTCCTGATGATCTTGCGCACGCTGCTGCGCCGCCGGTTGACGCGGAATACCAAAGCGCAGAAAGCCTGCGCATTGAAGCCGACACTTCCCTCCCGGGCATTGGAAACACAGCCCTGACCAGCCACGCACAGCGTGGCCCTTGCATTCCGTGCGCCTGACGAAAGAGCCCGTCATCCGGTTATTGGCACGCTGAGATTGCCAATCGAATACGATTGCACCCTCGCCACCGACAAGCCCACCCCGACTTGGCCGCGCTCCCTTTGGCGCCCTTCCGTTCGAATTCAAATTTCCTGCGCGCAGGCCGACGGATTTGCCGATCTGCCTCGTTCAAGCCTTGAAGGGATAACAATCAGTTTCTTCAGGAAGAGAGTACATCATGAGAAAGCTCACTTTGCTTGCCTTGGCAGCAGCAGCCTGCGTTGCCGCCATTTCACCAGCCGAAGCCCGCGACGGATGCGGCGTCGGCTTCCATCGCGGTCCCTATGGCTATTGCCGCCCGAATGGACGGCCCGTTGTCGTCGTCCCAGCCGGTCCCGCCGTTGGCATCTTTTATCCCGGCCGCGGCTATTGGGACGGACACCGCTATTGGGTACACCGCGAGCGCTGGCATGATGGCTGGCGCTACCGCTGAGACATGACATTCGACCCGGCTCCTATGATAGGGTCGAATGCAACCACGGCGCCGACCTGACGATCGGCTCTTGCCGGGATCTGTCTTGCATACCCTGCAGACCAGCGTTGCCTTGCACGCGTTGGTCTGCAATTGACGCCCGGTTCGCAACCGGGCAAAGCTGTCGGTCGAACCAGCGATAACGAGCGTGACCTCACGCATGAGCGACAGCAACGACATTGACCACCATGGCCCCATCATCGTGTTCGATGCCATGTGCGTCTTATGCTCGGCCAATGCACAATTCTTGCTGACGCACGATCGCCAGGGCCGCTTCCGCCTCACCTCGATGCAGAACGAAACGGGAGCCGAACTCTATCGACGCTGCGGTATCGATCCCGCCAATCCGGATAGTATGATCATCGTGGATGGCACGACTGTGTTGCGGGACAGCGACGCGGTGCTCTCGATCTATGCCGGCCTTGGCTGGCCCTGGAAGGCATTCTCCTTGCTGAGCCTGGTTCCCCGCGCGCTGCGAGATCCCGCCTATCGCTGGCTGGCCCGCAACCGCTACCGCTTTTTTGGCCGACGCGAAACCTGTTGGCTGCCGACGCCGGAACAGGCGGACCGCATCCTTTGAAGAAGGTTCTCGTCCTTGGAGGCTATGGCGGTTTTGGCTCCCGCCTTGCGCGAAGACTGGCCAGCGACGGCTTTCAGGTTCTGGTCGCCGGGAGAAATCGCCATGCGGCGGAAACGCTTGCCCGCCAGTTGCCATATGCGATCGGGCTCAGCGCCGACCGTAATGGCGATCTCACCCCCACCTTGAAGGAGCATGCGCCCTTTCTGCTCATCGACGCCGCAGGTCCCTTTCAACGGAGTGACCATCGCGTCGCCCAAGCCTGCATTGCAGCGGGTGTCCACTATATCGACCTCGCCGATGCGCGCGATTTCGTTGGCGCGATCAGCCCGCTGGACGACCAGGCTCATGCTGCGGGCGTGACAATCATCTCCGGTGCATCGAGCGTCCCTGCCCTGTCCGGTGCCGTGGTCGCCGAACTTACCCACGACATGAGCGAGATTCGCTCGATCGAGATGTCGATCAGCGCCTCCAACCGCGCAACGGCGGGGACATCGGTCGCCTCTGCAATCCTCAGCTATGTCGGCAAACCGGTAAGGCTTTGGCATGGCCGGCGTTGGCAGGAGATGATCGGCTGGCACATGCTGAAACGCGAGCGCTACACCATCGCCGGCAAGCGCGATTTGCAGCGACTGGTCGCACTTGCCGACGTGCCGGATCATGATCTCCTGGTCGACGGCGTGAAAGGCAAACCGAGCGTCATCTTCCGGGCAGGGCCCGAGTTCGCCTTCCAGACGCTGGCGCTTTGGCTGCTATCCTGGCCAGTGGTTTGGGGCTGGCTGCCGTCGCTGAGGAAGGCAAGCCCCGCCCTGCTGCCTCTCCAAGGCTTGACCGCGCGGCTCGGCACCAGGCGATCCGCCATGACTTTGAGGGTGAAGGGAATTTCGAAAGAGACGATGTTAAGCCGCCGTTGGACGCTCATCGCCGAAGACGGTGACGGTGTGGAAATCCCGACTCTACCCGCCCAGCTATTAGCCCGCGCCTTGGCTGATGGACGCCTTCCGCGTGGTGCTTATCATGCTGGCGGTCTGCTGCGACTTGCCGGATTTCAAGACCTGTTCCGGGGCTTGGCCATCAGCCAGGAAATCAGCGAAAAAATCTACAAGCCGCTCTATCAGCGCGTCATGGGCATCACCTTTGCGCGCCTGTCGGAACCAGTCCGGGCCATGCACGCAGTCTTCGGGGACGGCGGCGCCAAGGGCGAAGCTGTGGTCAGCCGCGGTCGCACTTTCATGGCTCGTCTGGTTGCCGGCATATTCGGATTTCCGCCGGCTGGCCATCACCCCCTGCACGTCTCCTTCGAGGAAGAAAACGGCATCGAGCGATGGACCCGGGACTTTTCCGGTCGACGCTTTTCCAGCCATCTGAGTGAGCAGAACGGCCATCTCGTCGAGCGCTTCGGCCCTTTCCGGTTCGCATTCGATCTGCTGCCGCGCGACAACGGCCTCAGCATGGAGATACGCGGCTGGTCCTTTTTCGGCGTTCGGCTCCCGCTCGCTCTCGCGCCACGCAGCACCGCCTATGAATGGTCGGCGGACGAACGCTTTCACTTCGATGTTTCGATCGCCCTCCCACTTGTCGGCTTGGTCGTGCATTATCGCGGCTGGCTGCGGTCACTTGGCTGACCCTCTCCATGTTTTCGATAATTGCCAATCGCCACCGGCCGATCTGGCTGCCGGTGGCGAGGTGTTCTGGATGACTAGCTGGTCGCGCTTGCCGCGCTGAGGACAGCTTTGACCGTTGCTGCGGCAACATCTTCATCGATACCTACGCCAAAGACCTGCCTGCCATCCGGCCGCACGCATTGCAGATAGGCGGCCGCCTTTGCATCCGTTCCCCGACGAAGCGCATGCTCCTGATAATCCATGACGTTGAGCGTCACACCAAATGCGTCAGCGATCGCAGAGAGGGTCGCCGAGACGAGGCCGTTGCCGCGCCCGGTGACCGCAACATCCTGGCCCCGATGTCGAATGCGGCCGGTAAACACACGGTCCGCGCCCAACCCTCGGCGGAAGCCACCCTCATATTCGACAAGTTCGAAGCTTTCGCCATCATCGACATGATAGGCGCGCACGAATTCCTTCCAGATATCCTCCGCCATCAGCTCACGCTTGGTACTGTCGGCGAGAAGCTGCACGCGCCTGCTGAAATCGACCTGCATGGCACGCGGTAACTTCAGGCCCTTGTCCTGTTCGATCACCCAGGCGACGCCACCCTTGCCGGACTGACTGTTGACGCGAATGACGGCCTCATAACTCTCACCGATATCGGCGGGATCGACGGGCAGATAGGGCATTTCCCACACGCCGTCGTTGCGTCGCTCATGCGCGGCAAATCCCTTGCGTATGGCATCCTGATGCGAACCGGAAAAGGCTGTGTGCACCAGTTCGCCCGCATAGGGATGGCGCGGATGAACGGGCAACCCGTTGCAATACTCCACCGTCCTGACCACATCGCGGATGGACGGGAAGGAGAGGCCAGGATCGATACCCTGCGTGTAGAGATTCAGGGCCAACGTCACCAGATCGACATTGCCGGTGCGTTCGCCGTTGCCGAAAAGGCAACCTTCGACACGATCGGCACCGGCCAGGAGAGCCTGTTCGGCCGAGGCGACGGCCGTGCCTCGATCATTATGCGGGTGGACGCTGATAATGACGGCATCGCGCCGGGAAATATTGCGGCAGAACCATTCGATCTGATCGGCATAGACGTTGGGCATTGCGACTTCGACCGTCGCCGGCAGATTGAGGATGGCCGGGCGTTCTGCTGTCGGCTGCCAGACATCGAGCACGCGCTCGCAGATTTCCAGAGCGAAATCCGGCTCGGTGAAGCAGAAGGTCTCCGGCGAATATTCGAAGGTCCAGTCGGTCTCCGGCTGCTTGCGGCTCTCCTCCAGCATCGCGGTGACGCCGCTGACGGCGAGGTCGACGATCTCATGCCGCTCCATGCCGAAGACCACACGCCGGAAGAGCGGTGCCGTCGCATTATAGAGGTGAACGATGGCCTTGCGAGCGCCAACCAGGGATTCGAATGTACGTGCGATGAGATCGGCACGAGACTGGGTCAGCACCTGTATCGTCACGTCCTCGGGGATGCGACCCTGCTCGATCAGCGCCCGGACAAAATCGAATTCGATCTGTGAGGCCGATGGAAATGCGACCTCGATCTCCTTGAAGCCGCAAGCGATCAGCATGTCATAGAAGCGCAGCTTGCGTTCGACATCCATCGGATTGGCAAGCGCTTGATTGCCGTCTCGCAAATCCGTGGAGAGCCAGCGCGGCGCCATGGCGAGCCGCCTGCTCGGCCATTTTCGGTCGGGCAATTCGATGGGGGAAACAAAGGGGCGATATTTGGTTTCGGGGTTCGTCAACATGATCCGTTCCGTTGCGTATCGGTATTCTTGGAGAAAAGCGGACAGCGGCCTACGGTCGCCGGGAAGCCGTCAGTCCCGACGACCGCCGCTAAGTCGAAGCGCAACGGAAAGAAGCTCACGAACGGACATGTCAGCCTGGCTCGCCAGCAGATGCAAGGGTGCGACGGCTGCGGAACGCTGCCACTCGGATCCATGCAAATTGCGGGAAGGGATGAACACCTGACGATATGGTCCTGCTTGAAAGGACCCATAGGCTACCGCCGCCAACTCTGATAGTCTCGCGCCTATGGATCAATTATCGTCGCAAAAGGATCAAACCTACCTGCAGCATGGCGCCAATGTTGCCGAAGGCATTGCCGTCATCGCACACGATCAGCACCGTTTCTCCGGCCCAAGGCATAGCCACCGACAGGCACAACTGCTCTACGCCGTCGACGGTGTGATATCCTTGACAACGGATAGCGGCACCTGGGTGGTGCCCCCAAGTCGCGCGGTGTGGCTGCCGCCCAATCTTGAGCATGCGACCGCAAGCCACACGAATGTTCAGTTTCGCTCGCTGTTGATCGATGTCGAGGGCAATGCCGCCCTGCCGAATGAGTGCATGGTGGTGGAAGTCACCCCGCTGCTGCGCGAGCTCATTCTCAGGCTGGTGAGCCTCGCGGAAAAACCGGATCGCCGGGACATGGTACAGGCAGTCATTCGCCTATTGCTGCTGGAGCTGACCTTTCTGCCGGCACAGCCGCTCAATCTGCCGTTGCCGCGACATCAGGCGCTTGCGGCCTTCTGCGAGATGATGCGTAGCGATCTTGCAAGAACGATCTCGATCGAGGAAGCGGCGGTGGCGCTGCACATGAGCCGCGCCACGCTCATGCGGCTGTTTCAGCGGGAAACCGGTCTGAGCTTCGGTCGATGGCGTCAGCAGGCGCGGATGTTGAAGGCGCTGACGCTGCTCGCGGAAGGCAGAAGCATCCTCGATGTCGCTCTGGAATGCGGCTATGACAGCCCAAGCGCCTTCTCAGCCATGTTCCGCCGATCGCTCGGCCGTTCGCCGCGCAATTACTTCCAATCCGCTTTCCCTGCGGAAGAGGAAAATATGGATATGCTGGACGGACAATAGCTACCGATCATCGGCCAGGCAGCCGAACATGCGGAAATCGTGGAAAGCACCCTTGAATCGCGCCTTCTGGCGAAGCGTGCCCTCATACCGGAACCCTGCTTTCTCAAGAACCCGATCGGAGCCCCCGTTTCCCGGCAAGGTCCAGGCCTCGATGCGGTTCAGCAAAAAATCGTTGAAGCCGCATTGGACAACGGCTCGCGCCGCCTCGCTCATCAGCCCCTTGCCCCAGGCCGAGGGATGCAGTTCGTATCCCAGCTCGGCACAGCTGGCGCGCCTGTCAAACCGGTTAAAGCGGATAGCCCCGAGCAGATCGCTGGAGCCTCTATCTTCGATAAACCAGGTGCATCCTGTTCCTTTGGGGAAGATTGTGCACATCCATTTCAGGGAACGGTCGATTTGCGTCTTTGTCGGGGCATCATACCAATTGGAGAAACGTGTGACTTCCGGAATCGAAATCAATGCGTGGAAGCGGTCTCGATCATCCATGATTGGTTCGCGCAGTCGCAGCCGCTCGGTTACGAGTGCGGGGAATTTGCGGTTCGGCGAAGCTATCCTCATGCCTTTAAGCCTTTAGGAAGTTGGCAAGAATGATCTCCCGCCAGACACGCGTAGGCGTGATCCAGGCATCCCAGAAATTATACTTGCCGGAGTAGACGACAGCGACAATTCCGGCATCGGGCATCAACCAGAGCCGCTGGCCGCCATTGCCGAAACCCGCATACCACGGGCGCGGATCGGCAAATGCAGGCGCCGGGGCGTCGCCGGAGAACCATAGCCTTCCGTAGCCCAAACCATCCTCGATCGATATCGCCGGCGCGAGCGACTGCGCAACCCAATCTTCCGAGACAATCCTTTGGCCGTTCCAAATGCCCTTCTCGATAACCAGCCTGCCGATCTTCAGCAAATCGGGAGCAGTCAGGCGCAATCCGGATGCCGCCGACGCCACACCGTCATGCCCGGCCGACCAGTTAAACTTCGCAATATCCAGCGGCCCGAAAAGAACCTCCTGCGCGAAATCAGGCAATCGCTTGCCAGTGCCACGCTCGATGATGGCACCGACCAGCGCGACGCTACCACCCGAATAAATCCAGCGTGTTCCGGGTTCCGCAACGATCGGGCGCTCCAGAACGAAACGATAGCGATCCGCTGCGTTCTCCATCGCTATTTCGCTGTTCAGCGGGTCGTTATAGGGACGGTTTTCGTCCCAATCGGTCCCAAGCGTCATCGTCAGCGCGTGGCCGATAGTGATCCCCGCGCGTGCGGGATCCTTGGCCAAATCGTCGTATTCAGGGAACTGCCCGTAAAGCGATGCATCCAGTGAGGGCACCAATCCCCTGTCCAAAGCGATCCCGTAAAGAAGGCCGACGACGCTCTTCGTCACGGAACGGAGATCATGCAGCGTATCTGCGTCAAAAGCGATCTCACCGAGAGGTGTCCCCCAATCCACATCGGGGCCGGTGCCGTAATGTTCGAGAAATACCTGCCCGGAACGGGCAGCAAGCACCACATGCAAATCGCGCAACAAGCCAGCCTCTATACCAGCCGCAAACTTGCGTCGAAGCGCGGGATCGAAACCCATGGCTTCTCCGTCCGGCACCAATGATGCTTTACCCTGCGTTCCGGCCATGAATTCGCGCCTCCGCTATGCGAACTTTTCACAGCCTACAATCGAAGCGCGCATCCAGCAAGACCACAAACCGGCTCGGCAAAACCAGCTCTACCCGTGTTTCAATTCTCCCTCCGCTCCCATGGCAAAGGCCGCGACCGTCTTGTTGCGACCATTCAGCTTGGCCTGGAGCAAGGCGCCATCGGCACGGTTGATCAGTGTCGTCGTCGGTCCCGATACTGGGGATGAAGCGACGCCGACGGAGATGGAAAGCGGGCCGACGATGCGGCCGCGATAGGAAAAGGGCGTCGTAAAGACGCTTGTGCGGAGCTTTTCGGCAATATCGAAACCCTGCTCGTCCGACATGTCGGTTGCAATGACCGTGAGTTCCTCTCCGCCAAAACGGTAGACCGTCCCGATACCGCCAACGGTATCGGAAACAATCTGTGCGACATGGCGCAGAACCTCATCGCCGGCATCATGGCCGAACTCGTCGTTGAAGCGTTTGAAGTGATCGATATCGATCATCATGCAGACGACCTTTTGCGCGGACTGATCCCTGTGAAGATTGTTCAGGGTTTCATCCAGGGAGCGCCGATTGAAAAGGCCGGTCAGCGCGTCGCGTACGGCAAGATTTACAAGCTTGTCACGCAGTTGCAGATTGGCGATGGCGAGACCGATATTTTCGGCGATCAGCTCAAGATAGAGCTGCGGCGCGTCGACCGCTGTCGCATCCTTGGTACGATCTTCGAAATAGAGAAGCCCGATCGCTTCGCCGAGCGCAGTCAAGGGAACACAAAGACCCGGAACTCCAGACTCGTCCAGATGCTGGCAGGCTATATCATTGTCCGCAACATGGCTCACATGCGGGCGCCCGCGGCGCAGCCCCCAGCACGCCGTTGCCGGAAACGAAGGCTGCGTGTGTGTTGGGTCCAGCCATCGACTGACCTCCGTCAACGCTGATCTGCTCTCGTTCATCGTATAGAGGCTGCCGGCAATGCCTGGGAAGATTTGCGGCACGAAAAGTGCGACGACCTCCGCCAGCTCATTTTGAGCGTAGCAGGCCTGCAGGCGATGCATCATCTGCAGGATGTAGTCCTTTGTCTGCAGATCTCGCTTGCGCTCGGCGTCCAGCCTGTTTCGTTCGAGGCCGTTCTCCCGGAAAATCTGGATCGCGTCGTTCATCTCGCCGATCTCGTCGCGCCGACGCTCGGTAGGCAACTCGACGGCATAATCCTGCCGCGCAAGACGATTGACGACACCTGTCATCCTGACCAGCGGCAGCGCGACCCTGCGCCGCAGAATGAAGTACAGCACACCGAGAAATATCACTGCCGTCAGGGCAAGCATGATCTTGGCTGCATCGCCCCAAAGGTCGCTGCGCGCCTGAGCGCTGTGGACCGCGGCCTCGGTGCGCGCCGTCGCCAGGGAACGGAATTGGCTGACATCGTTGAGAAGGGCCGTCTGAAGACGCTCATGCTCCGGGCCGAACAACGTGTCGCGCGCGCCCGACTGATTACCGCCGCGATAGGTCGCAATCGCAGCCTCTTCAATCTTGTCCAGGGCCTCCGCATCGCTGACGACTTGTTCGACGATCTGCAACTCGCCGTCGGGAAGGCCAAGGCCGCGCAGCGTATTGATTGCAGTATCGCGCCGGCGCTCTTCGCCCTCATCGACGGTGAAAGCTTCAAGATGCCGCGCTTCGCCACGCATGACATAGAGGCGGGCTTCGTCCGTGGTCTCCTCGGCGCCAAGCGCAAGCTCCTCCCCCATGCTGCTCAGCAAAAGGTGCTGCTCGACCGCCTGTCGCTCCTGCGTGGCGCTTCGAGCCGACAGAATGAAAGCTGCAGCGGACAGCACGGTCAGGACCACGGTTATACCGTAGGCCCAATTCGTAATTGTCGTAATTCTCATCTGCCGATTTCCTCTGCGACTGGCTCTCGGATGCCCAACCGCTTGCTTTGCTGCCCCCAGTTAAGACATCCGTTGCTCAGGATAAAGGCAAACAGGCCGTGGAGAAGGACTTTTCGGTCAATTTTAGACGACTCTCCTTGTGCTGACCTATCGCCATATGCTGCACCAAGGCATCACGCTTGTATTCCACTGACGAGAATCCCGGTTTCGGCCGAAGGCTGACACCGGGACTCCCGGCTGTCGTCAGGGGTGAGTACGACAGCGCGGTCAACAAATCGATTTTCAGACCTGCAATCCATAAGTGGAACGCAAATTGGCGAACGCAAACTTAACTTCCACAAGTGACTGCCTCATTTCGAGGCGTCGTCCTCGCGGGTTTGAAATCAATCTCCGCCATAGTTGCATTCGCTGTCTGTAATTATTGTCCGTATTGACGGCGGCACAGGCAATCACGCCGTTCCGGCTTGAAAGCCGTCCTGATTTTCCTGAATAGCTCCTCGCGCTCTGCACGGTTTCTGCAAAGGCGCGCGCCACCATGGCGCCATGAACAAAGCGCCCGAAGAAACCATCACCCCGCCCGCTCGCTTGCCTTCCAGCCTTCTCAAGGAAAGCTGGTGGTTGGTGGACGATTATCTCCCTCAAATTGTGCGGCCTGCCGAGGGCGCTCAAATCATCCCCGTTATGAGAGTCGCACGAACAACACGGAGCCGATGCCGATGAGCCTCTCGGATGCGCCTGCCCTTTCGACGAAACCCGCAAGCAACTCCAATCGCAAACCACTGATATTGATCACTCTCGTCATAGTCGCCGACATACTGCTCTTCGACAGGAATCCGGGTCTCAATTTCTTTCTTTTCGCCAACATCGTCGTCGTCGGTCTACTGATGTGTCCCAGAAGACCGATATCCAGGCCGCGAATTTCAGCCCTTCTGGCTTTTGGCCTCCTGGCATCGGCGCCGCTTGTCGAAACCGCATCCTGGATGGGCATCATCGTCGGCCTTCTCGGCCTTTGCAGCGCCTCGCTCGGGGCTGCCGGTCTTATTCCTCGACAATGGACCCGTTTACCGCTCGTCCTGCTCCGTCTCTTCCTAGGTGCGCCGCTGCGGCCCTTCCGGCAATCAAGCCATCGCCGGCTGAGGAGGCTGCAGACTCCATCGGCGCAAAACGCCTGGCATCACCTGCGCGGTTGGATCGTGCCGCTGGGTTTTGCCGCCTGTTTCCTGGCTCTCTTTGCCATGGCCAATCCTCTGATCGACAAGACGCTGCGCAGCATCGACCTCACCTTCCTCCTGCAGATATTGAGTGTCTGGCGCATGGGCTTTTGGCTCCTCGTCGCCTTATGCCTATCCCTCTTGCTTCGTCCGCGCCTAAAACGTCGCCGTCCTCGCCAGCAGAAGATTACGGACGACTCCCCGGCGCTCGAAGACGGCGTTTTCGGCCGCACCGCTCTTATGCGCTCGCTCGTCGTCTTCAACGCGCTGTTTGCCGTAGAGACCCTGCTTGATCTTGCCTATCTATGGGGCGGAGCAAGCCTGCCAGACGGCATGAGCCATGCCGAATATGTCCATCGCGGCGCCTATCCGTTGATGGTGACCGCCCTCCTGGCCGCAGTCTTCGTGTTGGCGGCGATGCGCCGGAATGGACCTGGGGACAAAAGCAGGCTGCTGCGTGGCCTCGTGCATCTGTGGATCGCGCAGAACATCCTGCTATGCCTCTCCTCAATTCTGCGGCTCGAGCTCTATGTCGAAGTCTATTCGCTGACCGAGCTGCGCGTTGCGGCTGGCATTTGGATGGGCCTTGTCGCAATCGGCCTCTTCCTAATCCTCCTGCGTATTCTCTTGCACCGTTCCAATGAATGGCTCATTGCGCTCAGCTCCGCGACGCTGGTCATCACGCTCTATGCCGCCGCATTGATCGATATCCCCGCCTTCATCGCCCGTTTCAACGTCGCCCACAGCCGCGAAATATCGGGCGAAGGCATTCCTCTCGATGCTTACTATCTCGCAACGCTCGGGCCGGCGAGCATACCCGCGCTCGACACCTATCTGGCATCAATGCCCGCCAACACAGCCGTCCGCGGGATACGCGAAGCGCTTTTCTGGCGGCATGTCGAACGCTCGCATGATTGGCGAAGCTGGACATATAGGACCGCACGCCTCGACGCCTACCTCAAGAAGAGGCAACTCTTGCAAGACGAGGCGGAAACGAAGAAAACGAACGGGTGAATCAGGACTTCTATCCTATGGCCCAGCGCATCCTCGTCGTCGACGACGAACCCAATATTCGTGACGTGATCTGCTTCGCGCTCGATCGCGCCGGCATGACGACGACGACGGCCCGCAACGGCACGGAGGCCATGATGGCCTTTCATCGCGGAGGCCTCGATCTGATCGTGCTGGATGTCGGCATGCCGGACATGGATGGCCTCGAGGTGTGTCGGCGCATTCGCAAGACATCGAATCTTCCGATCCTCTTCCTCTCGGCCCGTGACGAGGAGATAGACCGGGTTCTCGGTCTCGAGATCGGTGGCGACGACTATGTCACCAAGCCTTTCAGCCCGCGCGAGCTCGTCGCGCGGGTCAAGGCCATTCTGAAGCGCAGCGGACAAGGCTCGGAGCCCAATGCGAGCAATGGCTCCGTTTCCCTCGGCCCGCTGCAGCTCCATCGCGGCGGTCGTACCGCGAGTTTCGCTGATATCCCGCTGCCCCTGACAGCACTGGAATTCTCCATTCTCGACACACTGCTGTCGCGCCCGGAGATCGTCTTCAGCCGCGACCAGCTGATGGAAGCGGCATATGGGCCCGATATGCAGGTTGCCGACCGCACCATAGACAGCCATATCCGCAATATTCGTGCCAAGCTTTCGGCCGCCGGTGGCAAGGGTATCATTGCCACCGTACACGGCATCGGCTTCAAGCTGACCGCAGACACGGAAGGAATCGCCTGATGGGCGCTCCACGGGTGAAGCCGAAATGGCGGCCGCCATTGTATCTCATCGTCTATGCCGTGCTTTTGACCGTGATGACACTGCCAGTGTTGACCGTCATCTGGTTTCGCGCCGTGCGCGCCGCATCCGGCGCCATAGCGCCGGCAGAGATCGCTACGCTCGCCATCGTTTTGCTCCTGACATTGGTGGTCGCCTATGTCCTGACGCGGACCCTGACGGTGCCGATCAATGCCCTGATCGCCCGCACTGAGGAAATCGCCCGGGGCGGCCGGGCGGCGATCCGGCCGCTCGACAACTACGGCACGCGGGAAGTGGCGACGCTGTCACAGAGTTTCCTCGACCTTGCCGGCAAGCTGGTCGATCATTCAGATCATGTCCGCACCTTCGCGGCACATGTCTCGCATGAACTGAAATCCCCCCTCACCTCGATCAAGGGCGCAGCGGAGTTGCTGCGCGACGATGATGAGGGCAACCCAATGAGCCTGGAGCAGCGCAATCGCTTTCTTGCCAATATCATCGCAGATGCGGAGCGGCTGGATACGCTGCTGTCGCGTCTCCGGGACCTGGCAAAAGCCGAGCTGCCGTCCGAACAGGGCTCCTGCAGCATCAGCGACGTCCTAGCCCAACTCAAGAAGCAATTTCGCCAGCTGGTGATCAGCGATGACGGAAGTGGTGAAGAGAGGCTAGCCCTCCCCGGCGAGGCGGCAGGCATTGTCTTTGCCAATCTGGCGGAGAATGCCTGCCAAAACGGCGCCAACAGTTTTGCGCTCGAAGCGAGCAGTGATGGACGCAGAATGGCGGTTCGAATTCGCGACAATGGTCGCGGCATTGCCGATGGCAATCGCGAACGCATCTTCGAGCCCTTTTTCTCGACCCGGCGCGAGAATGGCGGCACCGGCATGGGCCTCGGTATCGTCCGCGCCATGCTCGCCTCGCATGGCGGCACAATCGAGTTGCTGGAAAGTGGCAAGGCCGGCACGACGTTTCAAATTACGCTGCCGCCTGCCTCCTAACTTGGAGGCAGGCCCTAACGTCAAGCGCCGGTCGGTAGCTCAAGTCACCGACCGGCCCCCTTCTGCTAAGCCATCGGGCTTACGCCGCCTGCTGCTCTGAAAGGCCCTGAAGCGCCATGGCACGGGCCGTCACGAAATCCACCTTGCCGGAGCCGAGAACCGGCACCTTGCCGACCGTCACTTCGGCGGGGACCATCATTTCCGTGGCGCCCTTCGATTTGGCAAAGGCGAGGAAATCGCTTCGCGTCGCATTCGCGGCGTCGGTCAGGAGGATGAGACGCTCACCCTTTTTTGCGTCGGGCACCGAGGAGACGACACTCAACGCACCTGGCCATAGCTGCGCGGCCAGCGTTTCCACTGCTGCAAGCGACACCATTTCGCCGCCGATCTTGGCAAAGCGCTTGGCGCGGCCGCGGATCTTGACGAAACCATCCTCGTCGATGGTGACGATGTCGCCGGTATCGTGCCAGCCCTCCGGCAGCGGTTCGAGGACGCCGGGGTTGTCGGCGCGCAAGTAGCCGGCCATGACGTTGGCGCCGCGGACGAGAAGGCGACCGCCCTCCTCGATGCCCGGAACCGGCTCGAGCTTCCATTCCATGCCCGGCATGATCTTTCCGACCGTTCCCGAGCGATTGTACATCGGCGTATTCAGCGAGATCACCGGAGCCGCTTCGGTCACGCCGTAGCCTTCGAGGATACGCAGGCCGAATTTCTCCATATAGACCTCACGGGTCGATGCCTTTACGGGCTCGGCGCCCGAGAAGATGTAGCGGATCGATCTCAGGTCGTAGGGATGGGCGGTGCGCGCATAGCCGTTCAGGAACGTATCCGTGCCGAAGACGATGGTTGCGTTGGAGACGTAGATCAGCTCCGGTACAATACGATAGTGCAGCGGTGACGGATAAAAGAACACCGGAACGCCCGAGACCAGCGGCAGGATGGTGCCTGCCGTCAGGCCGAAGGAGTGGAACATCGGCAAGATGTTGAACACCTTGTCGCCGGGGTGGAAATCGATGCGCGAAGCGGCCTGGGCTGCGTTCGACAGGATATTGCGGTGCGTCAGCACCACGCCTTTCGGCGCACCTTCGGAGCCGGAGGTGAAGAGGATCACGGCCGGATCGTCGGCGCTGCGTTTTACCAGCGGCCGATACTTGCGCATCAGACCGACGATCTTGTCGAAGGAGGTGATCTGCGTGCGCAACTCGTCGAGCCAAACGAAGGTCACCTGTTTTTCCAGTTCCTCGACCACCGGGCCAAGCTTTGCCTGCGTGATAAAGGCGCGTGAGGACAGAACATGTTTCACCTCTGCCGTCCGGCAGGCGGACAGGATATTGGCGGCACCAGCCGTAAAGTTCAGCATGGCCGGAACCTTGCCCGCCGACATGACGCCGAGGACGGTCGCAGCCGTGCCATTGGCATTCGGCAGCATGACGCCGAGCGTCTTTTCCTTCGGGAACATCTTCTTGAACTTCGCACCCAGTACCGCAGCGCCTGTCAGTAGCTTGGCATAGGACAGCTTGCCGCTGAGCGGGTCCTCCACGGCGAGCCTCTTGCCACCATACTCGTGGGCGCTCTCGATAACACGGCCAAGCACCGTATTGTCTGTATCCGCCGTGCGGAACATCAGTGCAGACATGACCTGATATAGCGCAGCACCGGCTGCGATACGCCGCTTACGACCCTTCAGTTCCGGGGGAACGTCGAGCCTGACCGGCTCGAGGATCGTCACCTTGACCTTGGGGAAGAGGCGGCGGCGGACGTGGCTGGAGGACAGATAGGAAGCATAGCTCTTCTCCAGACCGTCGATACGGACAGGTACGATCATCGTGCCGGTCTTGTCGGCAACCATCGCAGCGCCATCATAGACCTTCATCAAAGTGCCCGTCACGGTCAGGCGTCCTTCCGGAAAGATGCCGACCGGGCTGCCGTCCTGAATGACCTTGATCAGCGAACGCGTCGCCATCGGCTTCGTCGGGTCGAGCGGCAGGAACTTGCACTTCTTCAACAGCGGCCGCACCCACCACTTCTTCGCAAATGCATAGTCGATGGCGAAAACCGGCTCTTCTTCCGTGATGGCAAGCGCCAGCGCACCATCCAGCAAGCTCACATGGTTGAGCGCGATGATCGGTGCCGGGCCAGCCTTGCGGATGTTCTCCAGACCCTCGACTTCCAACCGCATGAAGGCGCGGAAGGTAATGGAGATGAGATCGCGGAAGGCATTGGTCGGCAACATCTCCAGCATGATCCAGGCGATTGCGATATTGAGCGCGGATATGCTCAGAATGATGACCGGGACCGACAGGCCGACGGCTTGCAGGATGGCCACAAGCGCCAAGCCCACGGCAATGAAAAGAGCCGACAGGACATTCGATGCGCCGATGACGCGGGCACGCCGATCCTCATTCGCCCAGCTCTGCATGGCTGCGAAAGTCGGAACGGCGAGGAAGGCGCCGCCGATCGCCATGCCGGCGAGATCGATGGCGACTCGGATGGTCTTTGGTCCCGCGAAGAAATCGAGAATGGTCTGGGCATGGCTGGTCGACTGAAGCCCCCACAGGTTCCAGGCCAGATCGATGCCGAAGAGCGCGACGATCAGCATTCCCACAGGAGCCGGCAAGAGCACGATACGGCCCGCAGCCATCCATCCGGCAATGGCCGAACCGATCGCAACCGATATGGCAAAGATCGCAAGATAGGCAGGAACCACGATTTCCGAGCCGCCGAGAATATCGGTGACCATGACCGGCAGCATAGACATGATGAATGCGCCGACAAACCAGAACCAGCAGTTCATCAGCGAGGCGCGCCAGATGCGGCTGTCGGCGCGAAGTTCGTTGACCAGCCTGTAGCTGGAACGCACAATATTGGTATCGATGGCGAGATCAGGCGCCTTGGAGCCGGTCGAAGGGATCATGCGGGCGGCAAACCAGCAGAGGATGGAAAGCCCCATCATCATCGGTCCGAAAATCCAGACATTCTCGCCTTCGCGGAAAGCAACGGCGGCGACCATCGTGCCCGTCAGAATGGCGATGAAAGTACCACCCTCGATCCAGGCATTGGCCTTGGGCAGA
Source organism: Rhizobium sp. ASV8 (assembly GCF_016429255.1). Lineage (GTDB taxonomy): Bacteria > Pseudomonadota > Alphaproteobacteria > Rhizobiales > Rhizobiaceae > Rhizobium. The sequence continues at coordinate 17,009 of NZ_JAELUG010000034.1, read as the reverse complement.
TCCCGGTTTTCCAGGTGATCCGGCAGGATGCCGTATTTGATCGGCCCGAAGAGCGAGGAGATGACGCCGAAGCCGAAGAGCGCAAGCATCAGGATCCAGATGGAGGAGAAGGCGATGCCGACGACGGAAATCGCGGCGACGCCAAGTTCGCAACGCTTCAGCAGCTCCGCCAGCTTGGCCTTGTCGTATTTGTCTGCAAGCTCGCCGGCAATCGCCGAGAGCAGCAGAAACGGCACGATGAAGATGCCGCCGGCAAGCGTTACAAGCGCCGCACCTTCGGTCGCCATCTGCGCGAGAATGACGAAAACCAATGTCTGCTTGAGGAAATTATCGTTGAAGGCGGTAAGGAATTGCGTCCAGAACAATGGCGCGAACTTCCTCGATCTCATCAGGTGCTTTTGCATGGCGTACCCCTCGTTTGCCAACAAGACGCCACAGAGTGGTTACGCAAAGATTGAGCGCAGATACAACCCTGTGGCGCAGTTAATAAAGTTTAGTCCTGACCGTCACGATTGAACTTAACCAGAAGCTTTTCGGTGCGTGCATCCTCGACTTTGCGGATCAGCTTGTCAGCTTCGGAATTGTCGCGAACCGTTTTGGTCACATTGACCGTCGTCTGCACCAACATCAGGATACCCATGGCGAGATAGCCTTTGCCCCAGAGATCGATCGGCATCATGTAGAGACCAACAAACAGCATGAATGCGGCGGCAGCGAAGGAAATGTAGGAGAAGCTGACCCAAGCCTGGGAATGTTTCTGAAAGCTGTCGTTCATGATCTTACCCTCTCGATTAATCTAACAGTTTGATGTGTTCGGTTTCAGGCCACTGAATTCACGCGCTGGCGAAGGCGCGTCAGTACCGCGTCGGCCGAAGGACCAAGCGGTGCGCCGAAGCCTGCATTGGCAAGCTTTTCGATGATGCTCGCCTGCCGGCTCGCAGCGTCCATTTCCTTCATGACGGATGCGGCGACCTCGCAACGGGTCTGATAGGCCTGAAGGCGGGCAAGCGTCTCCTCGGCCTCATCCAGGTTTGCCAGGCCGGAATTGTCGTCGCAGGAAGCATTGAGCTTCTGTGTCTGCTGGGTAGCGCGCGCCAGGCGTTCGCCGCGCTGCAATTCCTGCAGTCGCGCTTCCGATGCTCGAACGGTTGCCTTGAGCTTGCCGATCGTCTGGGCGAATTGCGCCTGCGCCTTTTCGGAGGCATCGCGCTCGGCTTCGAGCTGGGCGATCGCCTCGGCTGCTTCCCGCGCAAGATCGTCATTTCCCTTCTGCAGAGCAGCGACGGCGCGGCTTTCCAGATCGGCGATGCGGCCGGCAATTGCTGAGTAGTGGCTCTTCTCCTGCTCATTCTGCGCAACCGCGATTGCGACTGCCCGCCGTGCCGACTGAATACCGACGGCTGCGTCGCGGATCTGCTGCGCAAGCAGAGGCACGGCATTACGATCGATGAATGCCTGCTCCGCATCGTGGGCCCTACCGCGGATGAGCGTCAGAATTGAATTGAACATTTGTCGTCTCCCGTTTATGAACGATGTTCACGAAACGAGGTATGCCAGAACCGTGAACGTTGTTCAACAATTATTTTGAACAACGTTCAAAAAAGTGGATCGGAATGTCAATGGCTAGAAAAACACAGGAAAAGCGCGAGGATCTGAAGCTCCGGCTGATCGAGGCGGCACGCAATCGCATCATATCCGATGGCCTCACCAATCTGCGGGCACGAGATGTCACCCAGGATGTGGGTTGCTCGCTCGGGGGCCTCTACACCGTCTTCACGGATCTCGACGATCTCGTCATTCACGTCAACTCGGCAACGTTGAAGGCTCTGGAGGCGTCTCTTGCTCTGGCGGAGGCCAAGGATCGCACGCCGACCGACAAGCTGCGCAATCTCGCGCGCGGTTACCTTCGTTTCGCGGTCAATCATCGCAATCTATGGAAATCGCTCTTCGACCATCACCCGCCCGCCGGCCGGCCCAGCCCCGAATGGCATCTCGAGGAACACATGTTCCTGATGGGCGTGATTGCCGAACCCCTCGCCGAACTGCAGCCCGACATGCCCGTAACGGCCCGTGCCATTCGCGCGCGAACCCTGTTCGGAGCGGTGCACGGGATCGTCAGCATCAGCCTCGAAGGACGCTTCGTCGGTCTGCCGATCGAGAGCCTGGAACAGGAGCTCGACAATTTCGTCGTCACAGTCGCGGCAGGCGCCGCTGCGCGTTAGTGCAGCGCTAGAAAAGAGCGGACACCTTCGGTCAGTATCCCATAAAAACAAGGGGTTGGGACATTCAAGGATTCGACGGTGCATAGCTCCGGATATCGCCGAATGCATAGCCGCGCTGCTTCAGTTTCTGGATAAGCGACTGCAGCTTGCCTTGCCCGTCGAACTGGTCCTGAAACATCTCATCATGCATGAGCAGGATCATCTTGCCGCGTTGAGTAAACCGACCGTACTGGAACAGGTGATCGATCTCGCTGACCAGACGATCTACCGATTGAACCGGCTTGCCGTCGTCGCTGTGGACCCATTCGAAATCCCAGCCATAAAGATAAAAGCCAGCCTCAGCGACCAGCTCGTAGTCCAGCCATTCGCGCTCCCATTGCGCGACATTGATGGAAAGATCCTCCCTCGATACCGTCGGAAGGCGAAAAACATCACGGCCCGGCAATCGCGCATGCACGATCGGCGTCAATCCAAGAACTTGATTGGCGTGCAGCATGTCGGCGACGACGGCCTGGGTGTTGCCGTAAAATCGCCTGTAACGATTGTTGGCATGGCTGTAGCTGTGATTTCCAACCGTCACCAGCGGCATCGACTTGGCTTCAGCCAGCAAGTCCCGACCGTTGGGGATGGTCTCGACATGCAAGCCGACCATGAACAGGGCGGCAGGAACGTTTTCCTCACTCAATACAGACAGAACGTTTTTCGTTCCTGGCAGGGGGCCATCGTCAAACGTCAGAAAGATCGTCCTGTCCGCCGCCGAAGCGCCGGCGGCGCACGCTGCAAGCATCGCACTCGCAAGCATCCATCCGAACAGCGCATTCCATAGACGTTTCATCTGCATAAGCCTGGCGTTTCCCGCATGATTCCAGCAAACTGGCACATCGCCTCGGACAAGAAAAGCACTTCAAAAAGCAAAGGGCGCTCGACCCATTTCTGGGGAGCGCCCTTGCTTTTTACCCGGACAGCGAACGCCGGCTCGACACAGAAATGTCAGCGCGGCAGGCCATCGATACAGGTGATGGCGGTGAGATAAGCGCGAATCGCCCTCTTTGCAAGGGCGAACCGCAAAAATTTTGAAGATTTGCCACATGGAAACGCCCATGTGGCATCACATCTCACAAATATGCCGCGCCAGACGCTGGTCAGGCAGCCTTCAAGGCCGCATCGCGCGGGATCTCGACATCGATCTCCAGCATGGAGACGTCCTTGTCGCGATCCATTTTCACCTGCACCTTGTCACGATCGACCTGAACATGCTTGGCGATGACGGCGAGAATTTCCTCCCGCAGCACGGATACAAGATCCGAACCCACGGAGGCACGCTCGTGGGCAAGAAGGATCTGCAGACGCTCGCGCGCCATTGGTGCAGATCTCTGCTTGCGAAACAGTCCGAAAATGCTCATGCGGCCCTCCTTGCAAAGATCTTGCCGAAGATACCCCGCTTCTCGCCGGGGATAGTGACCGGCAGCTGCTCGCCGGCAAGACGGCGCGCGGCTTCGAAATAGGCGACCGACGGCGCGCAGCGTGCGTCGGCAAGCGTCACCGGCGAGCCGAGGTTGGAGGCGCGCAGGACGTCCGTGCTTTCCGGAATGATTCCGAGCAGCGGAATGGAGAGAATCTCCAGTACGTCGTCGACCTTCAGCATGTCGCCGCGCTCGGCGCGGGCGGCATCAAAGCGGGTCAGGAGAAGATGCTTTTCCATGCGCTCGCCGCGCTCCGCCTTGACGGTCTTTGCATCGAGCAGGCCGATGATGCGATCGGAATCGCGCACCGAGGAAACCTCCGGATTGGTAACGACCACGGCTACGTCAGCATGACGCATCGCCAGCGTTGCACCGCGTTCGATGCCGGCGGGGCTGTCGCAGATAACCCAATCGAAGTAGCTCTTGAGCTCGTTGATGACGCGCTCGACACCCTCGGGCGTCAGATTGTCCTTATCGCGGGTCTGCGAAGCCGGCAGGAGGAAGAGCGTCTCCAGCCGCTTGTCACGGATCAGCGCCTGCGGCAGCTTGGCATCGCCCTGAATGACGTTGACGAGATCGTACACGACGCGGCGCTCCGCACCCATGACCAGATCAAGATTGCGCAGGCCTACGTCGAAATCGACAACGACGACCTTTTCGTTTCTCTGTGCCAGAGCCGCCCCCAATGCGGCCGACGAGGTTGTCTTCCCAACTCCGCCTTTGCCTGATGTGACGACGATTACCTTGCCCATCTCGCTCTCCTGTTTTGGCCGGCTTCGGCTCAGATTAGTTTTTCAGCCATGATCGTTTCACCATCCAGCCAGAGCTGAACTGGCTGCCCTCTGAGGCTGGGTGATACGTCTTCCGCCATCTTGTAAATTCCATCGATCGCCAGCAACTCGGCCTCGAGCTTGCGGCAAAAGATACGTGCCGATGCATTGCCGATCGAACCCGCCATGGCGCGGCCGCGCAGGGCGCCGTAGATATGGATCGAGCCGCCCGCGATGACCTCCGCGCCCGATGCCACAGAACCGATGACGGTCACGTCGCCTTCCGGGAAGATCACCGATTGCCCCGAGCGCACCGGCTCGCGGATGATCAGCGACTGCGTCACCGGCCGCACTTCCGGAGGCGGCGCCTTGGGCTCGCTGTTGCGACGCTCCACCACAGGCTCGGCTTCGCTGACTTCGAAGTCGGCAGCCGGGCGTCCACCCTTCAATATCGGCGGCATCCCCGGTCCTGACATCGACGGCCGGCCGCCCTCGATGCCCATGATGCTGACATTGCGAGCCGAAAGCTCAGCAATCAGCTCCTTGAGCTGCGCCTTGTCGATCGGCAGATCGGTGATGTCGAGCACGACCGGCCGCCCCAGAAAGAAGCCGGCCGAACGGGCTGCGAGGTCGTCAAGCCTAATCAACCACTGATCCAGCGGAAGATCCGGCGAAAGCATGACCGCAAGAAATGAGCGGCCCTTGATACGGATCGAGCGAGCGTCTGTTAGCACTTTGGTCATCTATGTAAATAAATCGTTGATCTTCTGTACCGCTAATATGGTTAACAACTGGTTAACGCGGACTCCCATTCGGGCCCGATCCGCCCCATAAAACGGCGACGCTCGCAAGCGCTGAAGGCTCGTTGGAACTGGCGTCGTAGACGCATGGAGCGGCGAAAATCGCTGCTCCTACAAGGAAAAGAATGATTGACCGCATGTGATCCTCCACCTGCAAGGCATGAAGTGTGTTGCAGAATATCCGGTGCAGAAAAATTAACGATTCGGCGCGCCGCACCTTCCGGAACGGCGCGCGATATCAACGCGTGAACGATTCTCAGGCGAGCTTCAGCTCGACATTGATGTTGCCGCGAGTAGCCTTCGAATAGGGGCAGGTCTGATGGGCTTCCTCGACCAGCGTGCGGGCAAGCTCAGGCTCGATGCCGGGCATGCTCACGGTCAGGCGGGCCTGCAGGAAGTAAGCGCCTTCCGTAGTGCCCAGATCCACTTCTGCATCGACTGCAAGCTCGGCCGGAAGCTTGATCTTGCGCTTGCCGGCGGCAAGACCCATCGCGCCGATGAAGCATGCCGACCAGCCGGCTGCGAAAAGCTGTTCGGGATTGGTGCCTGCATGGGCGCTGCCCGGAGGGGAGAGCTTTACCTCCAGCTGGCTGTCATCGCTGCGCGCGAAGCCATCGCGACCGCCGGTGGTATGCGTTCTGCCGGTATAGAGAACCTTGTCGATCTGGGTCATGGAACACTCCTTTGTTGCGTCGCCCGATTTGTTCAGTCGTATGGGGCGGCGTCCGTTGACGGAGTGGTTTTGATGGATTGACGTATCCGGCATGTTTCGGAAATCGTCGGAAGTGTCACAAAACGTACGGCCTTACAGGTCGGACACACTTGCTTACAAACAGCCTGAGAATCCTCGAAAAGATCTCAGGAAATCACGACTTCGGCGGCAAGACCGCCGCCTTCGCGGTTATAGAGCCGAACGGAACCGCCCAGCGTCTGGGCCAGCTGCTGGGCAATCGCAAGACCCAATCCCGTGCCGCCCGTATTGCGGTTGCGCGACTGTTCTAGCCGGAAGAACGGCTGCATTGCCTGCTCAATCTGGTCCTGTGGAATGCCTGGACCACGGTCCAGTACCGTTATCGCGATCTCGCCCGTACTTCTGCGCTCGACGGCGATCTCCGCCGCTCCCGCAAATTTCAGAGCATTGTCGATGAAATTGGTGAGGATGCGACGCAGCGCATGCGGCTTCGTGGCAGCAGTCCCCTGGATCAGGCCGAGAATTTCGACGGATTTGCCGGTGTCCTGATAGTCATAGCAGATGCTTTCGATGAAGGAAGCAAGGTCAATGCGAGAGCTCTTTTCGCCATTGCCGTGAGCACTGCGCGCATAAGCGATTCCATCTTGTACCAGACGTTCTATCTCGCCCAGATCCTGCAGCAGCTTGGTTTTCTCAGGCGAATCATCGGCAATATCGGCTCGCAACCGCATCCGCGTGATCGGCGTCTGCAGATCGTGCGAGATCGCCGCGAGAATCTGCACGCGCTCCTCGAGATAGTGCGCGATACGGTCCCGCATCGCGTTGAAAGCCCTGGCGGCATGGGCCACCTCGCTCGGCCCCTGATCGCTAAGGTCGGCCCCCTTCTTGTTCGGATCGAGCGCATCGGCGGCAGCAGCAAGTTCGGCAAGCGGGCGGATCGCCAAGCGGACTGCCAACCAGGTGCAGACGACGATCACCAGCATCTGCAAGACGAAGACATAAGGCAGCCACGACGCGATCGGCATGATGCCCTTAGGCGTGATGTCTATCGTCAGCGGACTGCCATCGCTCAGGTTCAAATGCGCCTGCAGGCGAGTGACGGGACCCGGGATCGACTCCATATGGATAGGGAACCGATGGCCGACCGCGTCTTCGATCTTGGCGGCAATCTCCGCGCTGCGCGCCGAGTTATCGGGCACGCCGGGCAGCCCTGTCCCAAGTTCGAAATTGTAATTGCCTCGGCTCAGCCAATCGACAAAGTTTGCTCTTTCATCCACGGGCAGCCGGTCGAGCACCGCAATCGATGTGGCGACATCGCTCTCCAGCGTGCCCAGCATGATGGCTTTTGCCGACATATAGCGCTCGATGTAGAGCACGCTGAAGGACAGCCCGTATGCGATTGCAAGCCCAAGCAACAGAATCATGAAGATGCGCGAACGCAAAGTGCTGGGCCATGTCAGGCCCCGACGCAGTAAGCCCGCTGCACTCATGGGCGCAACTCGGCGATTTCGACCGGAACGGAGAACACGTACCCTTCGCTTCGGACCGTCTTGATATAGGTCGGCTCTCGGGCATCATCGCCCAGACGCTGACGAAGGCGGCTAACGAGAAGGTCGATCGAGCGATCGAAGAGATCCGCGTCACGACCCTGAGTGAGGTTCAACAGTTGATCGCGATTGAGCACCCTCTGCGGGTGGTCGATGAACACGCGCAGCAGACGGTATTCGGCGCCGCTCAGCATGATCTCCGTTCCCTCCCGGTCCAGAAGATGGCGTCCAACGGTATCCAGCCGCCAATCCCCGAAGACCAGCATCTGCCCGGCCTCGCTGATCTGGAGGTTCGGCGGCAGCATGCGGGTCCGGCGAAGAACGGCCTTGATACGGGCCAGAAGTTCGCGCGCGGCGAAGGGCTTTGCCAGATAGTCGTCCGCCCCCATTTCCAGGCCGAGAATGCGGTCCATTTCGTCGTCGCGCGCCGTCAGCATCAGGACGGGCGTTGCCTTGTGCTTTCCGGCGCGAAGCTCCCGGCAAAGCACAAGGCCGTCGTCGCCCGGCATCATCACATCAAGCACGATCAGATCGACCGAATTGGCCTCGAGAAAACTGCGCATCTGACGGCCGTCGGCAGCCGTCGTCGTCCTCAAGCCGTTCTTTTTCAGATAGCTCGATACCAATTCCCGGATTTCCCGATCGTCATCGACGATCAGGATATGGTCGACATGCTCCATCTTTATTTCCCGCTCATCATCACAGGCACCAACCTGCAATTATCCATTTTCTGTCCAGCCTACGGCAGGGGCGCCAGCATATGCCGGCGCCCCTGTGAACACTACTGTCGAACTAGAAACGATCAACATCTATGACGGCCTGAGCGAAGGCTTGCGGCGCTTCCTGGGGAAGATTGTGACCGATGCCGCCGGCGATTGTGCGATGCTCATATTTGCCGGAGAACTTGCCGCGATAGGCCGCAGGCTCGGGGTGTGGCGCGCCATTGGCATCGCCTTCCATGGTAATCGTCGGGATCGAAATCACCGGACCTGCGGCCAGCTTCTTTTCATAGGCGTCGAACTTTGCCTCGCCTTTGACAAGACCAAGGCGCCAACGATAGTTGTGGATGACGATATCGACATGGTCCGGATTGTCGAAGGCCGCAGCCGAGCGGTCGTAGGTGGCATCGTCGAAGGCCCATTGCGGCGAGGCGGTGTGCCAGATCAGCTTTGCGAAATCGTGCCGGTTTTCCTGGTAGCCGAGGCGGCCCCGCTCGGTGGCGAAGTAAAACTGATACCACCAGGCAAGCTCGGCCTTCGGCGGCAGCGGCTTGCGGTTGATTTCCTGGCTGCCGATGAGATAGCCGCTGACCGAGACCAGCGCCTTGCAGCGCTCCGGCCAGAGTGCCGCCATGATGTCCGCGGTCCGGCCACCCCAGTCATAGCCGGCAACCACGACTTTTTCGATCTTCAGCGCGTCGAGAAGCGCGATCATATCAGCGGCAAGCGCTGCCTGCTGGCCGTTGCGCGGGGTCTTCTTCGAGAGAAAACGGGTGGTGCCGTAGCCGCGAAGATAGGGGATGATGACGCGATAGCCGGCATCTGCAAGCAACGGTGCGACGTCGACAAAACTATAGATGTCGTAGGGCCAACCATGGAGCAGCAGCACGACCGGGCCATTGGCCGGGCCGGCTTCGGCGTATCCGACATTGAGAACGCCCGCATTGATCTGCTTCAACGGGTCGAATGAGGTGTGGCTGCCGGCCTTAACGGGAGGCAACGTCTGGGCGGAAGGCTTCGGTTCCTCGGCACCGGCGATGGCGGGCAGGCCGAATTCGGCAGCCGCGACGGCGATTGCGGCAACGCCGAAGAAGCGGCGGCGGTTGTGGTTGATTTCCTCGGACATCTATCTCTCCTGTCGATTGGATCGTGGGTTCAAGAAAGCCAGCGGCATGTATCGCCGATGTGTCGCAGACGGCCATCTTTTGAATGACTATGTAGCTGCGGGCCACCAAGATACAGTCCGATACAATTCCCTCCACCCCACCGAATAACCGAGCTCGCGGCGAAATCGCCCGGCATCCGCGAGTTTGTATCGCATTGTATCGAAGTCGAAGACATCGACGTTTCGGTACATTCTCCCGTTCCGCCAGACACATTCGAGATACGTCACGACCGGCAGATAGCGTCACCGCTGGACACGGCTCACCGCCGTCCCAGGCCATCAATCGCTTCTAAAGGAACAAGACGATGACGCTTCTTATCATTGCCTATCTCGGCGGTGCGCTGACGATCCTCAGTCCCTGCATCCTGCCTATTCTTCCATTCGTCTTTGCCCGTGCCGGACAGCCATTCGTCAGGAGCACGCTGCCCATGCTTGCAGGCATGGCACTCACCTTTGCATTCGTCGCAACCCTTGCCGCGGTCGGCGGCGCATGGGCCATCCGCGCCAACGAATATGGTCGGCTTGCCGCAATCGTTCTGCTCGGGCTCTTCGGCCTGAGCCTGATTTCGCCCCGTATAGCCAGCGCCCTGTCGCGGCCGGTCGTCGATCTCGGCAACAACCTTCTCAATGCTGCGGGCGCGCATCGCACGACTGCGAGCGTCAGAAGCTCCTTCGTACTCGGCATCGCAACGGGTTTGCTCTGGGCGCCCTGCGCCGGCCCGATCCTCGGATTGGTGCTGACAGGCGCCGCATTGAAGGGTGCCAACCTGCAGACGACATTCCTGCTGCTGGCCTACGGCGCCGGTGCGGCAACCTCGCTTGCTGTCGCCCTGTTCGCCGGCGGCAAGATCTTTGCTCGCATGAAGCAGTCCCTCGGCGTCAGCGAACGCATCCGTCAGCTCGCCGGCGCGGCCGTCCTGGCCGGCGTTGCAGCTATCGCGCTTGGTCTCGACACCGGCCTGCTTGCCCGACTTTCGTATGCAAGCACCGGCTCCTTCGAGCAGGCCTTGCTGGAAAAGCTGCATACGAAGGCTTCAGGGACTGAAACCGAAGTCGCCAGCAATGGCACCGTAGCTCCTGCTAGCGACGCAGCCCGCCCGTTCCACAGCAGCCTTCCGGTGGAAGGTCCGGCACCGTCTCTGGATGGCGCGGTCACCTGGTTGAATTCACAGCCGCTGACGGCAGCCCAGCTTCGCGGCAAGGTCGTGCTGGTCGATTTCTGGACCTATTCCTGCATCAACTGCATCCGCACCATCCCTTACGTTCGTGCCTGGGCGGAAAAGTATAAGGATCAGGGCCTCGTAGTGATCGGCGTCCACGCTCCGGAATTCGCCTTCGAGAAGAACGTCGATAACGTCAAGAAGGCAATCGCCGACTTCAAGATCGACTACCCTGTGGCGATCGACAACGACTACCGCATATGGCGCACTTTCGAGAATAACTATTGGCCCGCCCACTACCTGATCGATGCCAAGGGCCAGGTCCGCTACCAGCACTTCGGCGAAGGCAATTATCGCCAGACCGAACAGGCGATCCAGGATCTCCTGCATGAAGCAGGCAGCGACATGGCCCAAAGCGGTCCCGTCGTTCCGGATGCAAAGGGCGCGGAAGCAAGCCCCGACCTCGGTCATATCCGTTCCGGCGAAACCTATGTCGGTTACCGCCAAGCGACCGGCTTCGTCTCTCCGGAAAGGGTTAAGGCAGATGCGGCGGCCGACTATTCGGTCGCCAATCCCGGCCTCAACCAATGGGGTTTGGCAGGAAGTTGGACTGTCGGTGCGGAACAGGCATCGCTTAACAAGGCAGGCGGCGGCATCAGCTATCGCTTCAGCGCCCGCGACCTGCACCTCGTCCTCGGTCCCTCGGCAGACGGAAAGCCCGTCCGCTTCCAGGTGACCGTGGATGGAAAAGCGCCTGGCACCGATCACGGCGCCGATATCGATGCCGCCGGAAACGGCACCGTGACTGCGACCAGGCTCTACCAGCTCATCCGCCAGTCCGGCGATGTCACCGCCCGCAACTTCGAGATCCGCTTCCTCGACCCCGGAGTTCAGGCCTACGCCTTCACCTTCGGTTGAAATCCCCCTCACCCCAACCAAAAACTCAGTTGACAGGAGTCACGTCATGAATACCCGTTTTCTCTCCATCGCAGTCCTTGGCTTTGCCGCGAGCACCATGGGATTTGCAGCACAGGCAGCCGAAATCAAGAATATCGTCATCGTCCACGGCGCCCTAGCCGACGGCTCGGGGTGGCGCAAGACCAGTGAGATCCTGGAAAAGGATGGCTTCAAGGTCACGGTCGTACAGGAGCCGATCACCTCACTTGCCGACGATGTCGCCGCAACCAACCGCGTGCTCGACCTTCAGAGCGGCCCGAGCCTGCTTGTCGGCCATAGCTATGGCGGCATGGTTATTACCGAGGCAGGCAATCGGCCTGATGTCGCGGGTCTCGTCTACGTCGCAGCTTTCCAGCCGGATAAAGGCGAAAGCCTGATTAGTCTCGCCAGCTCCAAACCGGCCGGCGGCATGAACATCCGTGAAACCAAGGATGGACAGTACCTCTACCTGGAGCCTGCAGCCTTTGCCGCGGATTTCGCGGCTGACCTGCCGAAAGACGAAGCCAGTTTTCTGGCGAAGTCGCAGGTCTTTGCATCCAAGGCAGCCTTTACCGCCAAAGTCGGCGATCCGGCCTGGCGCGGCAAGAAGAGCTGGGCCGTCATTGCAAGTGACGACCGCTCAATCAATCCGGAACTGGAGCTAGACATGGCGAAGCGTGCAGGCAGCGACGTGACCGAAATCAAGGCAAGTCACGCCGTCTTCGCATCACAGCCGGAAAAGGTGGCTGCAGTCATCGAGAAAGCGGCCAAGGACGCCGGCAAGTAAGACAAACCGGCGGCGGCCTTCCGAAGGAAGATCCCGCCGCTCTCCACATTTCACACGGAATCGTAACGGCTGACTTCGATCCCGGACCCCACAGGCAATAGCACGGATGTGATGCCCGACTTTGCGCGGACGGCCTCGCCATAGCGTTTCACGTCCTCATTCCCCGGCATCAACATATTGTCGGCAACGACGATCGCGCCGGCATTGAGCTTCGGATAAAAGGCTTCCAGGCACGGAATGTAGAGATCCTTCCATAAGTCGACGAGTACGAAGTCGACGCCGGATGGCAGCGCCTTGATCATCTCGACCGCATCGCCGATCTGGAAATCGATATGCTCCGACAAGCCGGCTTTCCCGGCCATCTCCTTGGCAAACTCGGTCTTATAGGCGTGCAGTTCCATGGAGATGAGCCTGCCGCCGCTTGCGCGCGCCGCCTCCGCGAGCCAGATACCGGAATAACCAAAGGACGTCCCAAGCTCCAGTATGGTTGGAGCCTTCAAGCTCCTCGCCAGAATGTTGATGAAGCGGCCGGTCTCGGGTCCGACCGCCCTCAGCCGACGGTCCTGACCACCGTCGCGTCCGCCCGCAGGCATCTCCCTCGGCTTGCTGTGCTCCTCACGGATAAGCTCATGATAGGCTTCCAGAACGGCTTCGATCTTTTGATCCATGACAAACTCCTCATTGAGTTCGCTGCTCGTCAGCAACCGCTGACGCTCGCTGCAGCACCCGGCGCGATGTCACGGTGATCGGCTATCCCGATATGGTTGGCAATATACGGCGGGACAGGTGTCCGAAATTTAATCCTTCGCGCGCGCCGCCGGAGGCGGCCTGCTCGCGAATAAGATCGATGAAAGCCCGAAGCCGCGCGGGCATCTGGCGCCGCTGCGCGAAATAGAGATTGAGCCCCGGATAGGGCGGGCTCCAATCCTCGAGCACCGGGATCAAGCTGCCTGCCGCGATGTGCCCGGCCATGGACGGTTCGCCTATATAGGCCAGGCCTGCTCCTTCAAGAACAGCGGTCAGCATCAGGTCCGACGCATCGAGGGTGAGGCTGCCCGGCGCATCGATCAGCATTGTCTCCCCATGCCGCTCGAACTCCCAGCGATAGAGCTTTCCGCTTGCCATTCGGGCGCGAATGCAGCGATGCTGGAAAAGATCGCCAGGCGTGAGCGGCCGCGGTCGATTGCGGAAGTATTCCGGCGAACCTACGACGAGCGAACGGACCGTGGGGACGATCGGTATCGCCACCATATCCGTCGGGATGGCTTCGGCTAGGCGAACGCCTGCATCGAAGCCTTTGCCGATGACATCGACCAGAGCATTATCGGTGACGATTTCGACCTCCACATTGGGATAACGCCGCCCATATTCCAAAATAAGGGGAACCAGCAGCATGCGCGCCGCGCCGGGCGCCATATTAAGCCGAAGTGTGCCCGATACCGATCCCGAGAAGAGACCGGCATTCTCGATGGCTCTGTCGATCGAAGCGAGTGCCGGGGTTATCTCTGCGATGAACCGTTCGCCGGCATCCGACAGCGTGACGCTGCGCGTCGTCCTGTTGAAGATCCGAACGGACAAACGCTCCTCCAAGGCTGCAACGGCCTGGCTGAGCGCGGAAGATGACATGCCCAGTTCGCGCGCCGCGGCACGAAAGCCACCATGGCGCGCGACGGCGGCGATTGCTTCAAGCTCCACCAAACTTGCCTTCATTGCGCGATTTTCCTTATCAGCCTGTCCATCTCTGTCCGACTACAACGATCAAATAGCGCGTATTACCTTTGTCGGGAAGATGAAGGAGACGCTCATGCGCACGATAGACACCATCTACATCAACGGCCGCTTCGTTCAGCCACATGGCACCGAAACAGCCCTTCTTTTCAACCCAACCACCGAAGAGCAGATCGGCACCGTCCGCCTTGGAAACGAGCGGGACATCGACGATGCCGTCGCCGCCGCCAAGGCTGCATTTTCAGGCATGGCGCAAAGCTCGAAGGCCGAACGCATTGCCATGCTGCATGCCCTGCATGACGCCGTTTCAGCCCGCGCAGCCGAGCTCACCGATGCCATGCGCGAGGAATACGGCGCACCGGCCTATTTCATCGGCTTTTCCGTGCCCCATGCCGCAACGGCCTTTCTGCATATGGCCGAGACGCTCAAGGACTACGAGTTTCGACGCCGCATCGGCCATGCCGAGGTGGAAATGCGGCCCGCCGGCGTCGCCGCCGCCATTACGCCGTGGAACAGCAACTACGGTTTCATCTGCAGCAAGCTTGCGACCGCTATTGCCGCAGGTACGACCATGGTCATCAAGCCATCGGAGATGAGCGCGATCCAGACCCAGCTCATCACCGAGTGCCTGCATGCGGCTGGGTTGCCGAACGGCGTGTTCAACATCGTCAACGGCTATGGCCATGTCGCCGGCGCTGCGCTTAGCGCCCATCGCGACATCGCAAAGATCAGCTTCACAGGCTCGACGGCCACTGGTCGGGCCATCTTTCAGGCGGCCTCGGTGACCATGAAGCGGGTGACGCTTGAGCTCGGCGGCAAGAGCCCGAACATCATTCTCGATGATGCCGACCTCGATCTCGTCATTCCGCAGGTTCTGGCGGCGGGCTTTGCCAACAGCGGCCAGGCCTGCATTGCCGGCACCCGCATTCTCGCGCCCGAGAGCCGTCTGGACGAGGTCAACGAGCGGCTGGCTTCAGCGGTTTCGGCGATCAAGGCGGGCGACGCCAAGGACCCGGCCGTCAGCATCGGCCCAATGGTGAGCCAGAAGCAGTGGGATCGCGTCCAGTCCTATATTCACCTCGGCCAGGAGGAAGGCGCACACATGATCGTCGGTGGGGAAGGACGACCCGAAGGGCTCGATCGCGGCTGGTTCGTTCGCCCGACGGTCTTCTCCGGCGTCAACAACGATATGCGGATCGCACGCGAGGAGATTTTCGGACCTGTCCTTTGCGTCATTCCCTATCGGGACGAATCCCATGCCATCGAAATCGCCAACGACACGGTTTATGGCCTGCAGGCCTATGTTTTCTCCTCCGATGTCAACAGGGCAAAGCGCGTTGCCGAGCAGATCGAGGCAGGTCGCGTCGTCATCAACGGCGCGCCGCATGAACCGCTGGCTCCGTTCGGCGGCTTCAAGCAGTCCGGCATGGGTCGCGAATTCGGCGTCTACGGTCTGGAATCCTTCCTCGAACCCCGCGCCTTGCTGAGCTGAAATGCAGAGGCCCCGGATAAGCCGGACGGGCTTCCGGGGCTCCGCTGCCAAGGATGCGGAATGGCTAGGCGGATCGCCACAACATTCAGGTTCTCGTTAGAATCATGTTCTATCTTTAGAACAATTCCAATCTAAGGAGATCCGATGCAAGCCAGATCCGCCTACTCCGTTCCGCAGCGCGTCCTTCACTGGCTCATGGCCATACTCATCTTCTTCAATCTCTTGTTTCCCGATGGCATGAATGCGTGGCGGCACCTTATTCGCCGTGGACAGACACCTACGCCGGCGGACGTCGCCAGCGCCAACATTCACGCCTATGCCGGTATTGCCATCCTCTTGCTGGCCATTATTCGCCTTGGCTTGAGATTGATATCCGAGATCCCAACGCCGCCGGACGATCAGCCTTCGTTCCTGCACTATATCGCCAGCGTGACGCATTTTCTGCTCTACGCGTTGATCTTCGCAATGCCTCTGACGGGAATTGCGGCTTACTACCTCGGCATCGACACTGCCGCCTTCGTTCACGGCGGCCCGATCAAGTCACTGCTGTGGTTCGTCCTTGTTGTGCATATTCTTGGCGCACTCGTTCAGCACTTTTACTTCAGATCGGACGTGCTGCGGCGCATGACGATCGGCTAGACCGACCATGAAATTGGCGGCTACGCATCGGCCCGAAAATCGGAATCGATTTTCGGGCCGATGCGTAGATTCAAAAAGATTGAGCGACCTTTGTGCTTCCGAAAGGAAGCACGGCGCTCTAAGCCGATTGGCCGCCAAAATGCTTCTCGAAGGAGAAGAGAGCCGTTGGCAAGGTGCTGCCGCCCTGGAGCGCCAGATCCGCAAGGATTTCGCCGACGACGCTGGTAAACTTGAACCCATGACCGGAGCACGCCGAAGACACCACCACATTCGGCTGTCCCGGCATGGCGTCGATCAGAAAATCCTCACTCGGCAGCATCGTGTAACGGCAAGTCGTCGCCCGGACGCGATAGGAGGCTGCATCCGGCAGGCGCTTGCGGGCGAAATTGTCGAGCAGTTCCGTATCGGTGTCGTTGACCGGCGGGTTGGGAGCCTTAGGATCGATCGGCTCTCGGAAATGCGCGTGGCGACCGATCTTGACACCGTCGACGCCGATCGCCGGGAAGCCGAAATAAGAGCCTTCAGCGCCTTCATCCCGCAAAAAGCAAGGCATGCGTTGCGGCTCGGCGACGAAGCCGTCCTTCGGCTGATACCAGGCAACCACCTGCCGGATTGGCTGTGCATGCGACTTCAGCTGCGGCACAAGCTCTGCAATCCATGCGCCGGTCGCGACGATCACCTTGCCTGCGCGATATTTTCCGGTCGTCGAAACCACGGTGACGCCTGCATCATCCGGTTCGATGGCGACAACACGTTCGCCGAAATGCAGGACGGCGCCATCTTCAGCCGCAAGCTTCAAATAACCCATAATCGCCGCTTCGGGCCGGACATAGCCGCCCTGCGGATCGAGCAGTCCGATCTCGCCCTCTTCAAGCGCAAATGCCGGAAAG
>NZ_JAELUG010000335.1 GCF_016429255.1 Rhizobium sp. ASV8 | reverse complement strand
TCAGATGTGTATAAGAGACAGTATGCAGCCTCCGCAAAGGGTTTTCCCGGTCCCCGTCACAAAAACCGGCGACTCTTGCGACTCTGTGTCGTAATCCCGATGGCCCGCTGACGGGCGAAGGGTCTGAACGTGAGGGCCTCTGAGCTGATGCCATGCTGGATGGTGGTTTGTTTATTTCTGGAGGAGCGTTGGAGTGGAAGTCTCTAATTTCGCTGATGACTAAGGGGACCCACCAAGCGCTCAGCCAACCACATGCGCTGTGTGTAAATAGATAGATAGCCAGCTCAGCACGTCCTGTGCCTCTCTTTAGGGGACCTGAGTGGCCCAATGGCCGCTGGACGGAAAATATACTACTACTACTACTACTACTACTACTACTAAGGCGCCTGGAGGGACGCGATTGATCTTGCTTGCGAGTGGGACCACTATCACAAAAACAGCCTAGCCAGTTCATCACGTCTCGTGCACTCTTTTCGGAAAGACTTTGAACGGCCTAACGATGCTGGACAGGAAAGGGCCACTGTCGGCGCTGAATGTTACTGCACGTCATAATGC
>NZ_JAELUG010000334.1 GCF_016429255.1 Rhizobium sp. ASV8 | reverse complement strand
ATACCGCCGTCATAATGTGTGGTCCGACATATCGCACTGTACAACTGCACTGTACGAGACGGAAGCTACGGCGCTGACCGTGAAGCGCGAACTAGACAACCCGAGAACCAGGACTCTTCACTGCAGGCAATCCAGCCGCGCAAATGGTACGGTAACAAATTCCCAATACATTTCTCAAAAAGCCCCTGTCAAAAACACAATTACTAACTGCAGTTCTTGTCATCATCCAGCCGCCCAAGCGCAAGTCGGGCGCCGCTGCGTCCAGCGCAGAAAAAGCACCGCGCCAATCCAAGCTCGCCAAGGAACACAACATCTCCGCCCAAGAAGAAAACGAAATCAAAGAAGCCTACAGCCTCTTTTCCGAAGCTATGGACGGCGAAAAACAGGGCGTGCTGCCCATAGACGACGTCAAGTCTGCATTAATGTTAGTTCTCAACCCCATCTCTTTTGACTATTACGAAAACAGAGGAACACGACTCACACCTGTCAAAGTGCCCTTGGAATTCCTCCCTCATCGCCCTCCGAACTCTCCGAATTCATCTCTATCCTCGACCC
>NZ_JAELUG010000333.1 GCF_016429255.1 Rhizobium sp. ASV8 | reverse complement strand
CATCTGGCTTCTGGAACCCGTTCTTCGAGCCGCATCTTCCGGGCCGAGTCGTTACATCTCGAAATCAATCACTCGTACCGCCCCTTGGAGGCGACTAATAAGTGCACTATACACATCAGAAAAAAGATCTCGCAAGCCAATTACGAATCATGGCCACACATCCGCTGCAGCGGCTCTCGTCGCCCTCAAGGACCATCTCCCTGCTCTTTCATAGCCTCGGCATTGCGTCCTTTAGCTACAACCTTCACTACCTTACCACCTGGAAAACCGCAGTCGACGATGCATACGGATGGCATTTCCAGTTTCTCACCATCCTCTCCCTCATTGCGTCTCTTGTCGTCTTCGGTCTGGGAGCCCTCGCAGATGTGACGGCGAACACGTCGCTATTCCGCGCCAAGAATGCGCTATCCGCCATCGTCACGCCTTTGGAATTTCTCGTCACACTGTTATACTTTGGAATCAGTGCCGTTGATCCTACCATGGTTGTCCCGCCAGAGTTTCAAATCCCTTTGCTAGTGGATCTTGGCTTTCATTTTGCTCCCGCGGTGTTTCTGAGTCTAGACG
>NZ_JAELUG010000332.1 GCF_016429255.1 Rhizobium sp. ASV8 | reverse complement strand
CGTCAGATGTGTATAAGAGACAGTCTCTGAAGGGAGTGTCCGAGTCTCGCTACTCGGTCGAAACCCCAGATCGCAATTGCAATATAAAGCCACGTCTCATACCCTCGCTGGTGGCCAAAGCGCGCCACAACATGCTGGTAACTCGCGACGAGCAGCAATATCGATATCACAATGTGTGCTGCAACGAATATCTCGTAAGCTCGCCGGCGAATGGGCTGCAGTGCCGCTATGATCAGCACCGCAATGCACACTGTCCCAATGCTACCCCATATCCAGTACGGCTTTGTGAGTGCAGCACTGAGAGGCATTTCCGACATGTTTGCCGAGTAGATTAACAAAAAGAATAAACTGTGTACGACGGCCTCGAGCATGCAGATGACGGCAATCCAACGGTGCAACAGCAAGAACGTAGTCCGCGACCAGTTTGTTAGCCACAGCAGGATATTGTTGCGCCCTGCAAACAGTATCACAAGAGGGATGTTGGCAAAGCACAGCACACCGAGGCGGTTTCCCACAAAGGTCAACACTTTTGTTCTGTCGTCGGGGAACCAGACACTCGTCAAGTC
>NZ_JAELUG010000331.1 GCF_016429255.1 Rhizobium sp. ASV8 | reverse complement strand
GTTGGAGACGCTGCGAGCGTCCATTGCGCATGTCAAAGACCTCAGGTACTGCAGAGGCGTTATTTTCGGCACTTCTGGGCTCGGAAATGGTCTCGATGATCCCAATCTGCTCCCCATCTTTGAAGCCATTGCAGAAGCAGGCCTTGTCATCTTCTTACACCCGCATTACGGTCTTCCCAACTCGGTATACGGTCCGCGCGCTGAAGAGTACGGCCATGTCCTTCCGCTTGCTCTCGGCTTCCCGATGGAGACAACCATAACTGTGACGCGAATGTACCTTGCTGGCGTGTTTGACAAGGTGCGCAAACTTCGGATGCTGCTGGCTCATAGTGGCGGTACGTTGCCTTTCCTCGCAGGCCGCATTGAGAGCTGTGTTATCCACGATGGGCAGCTCGTCCGCGACGGTAAAGTTCCCAAAGATCGTCGGACTGTCTGGGACGTGTTAGAAGAGCAAATTTATCTCGATGCCGTAATTTACTCCGAGGTCAGCTTAAAGGCGGCCATCGAGTCGAGCGGCGTGGATAGACTAATGTTTGGAACCGACCATCCGTTCTTCCCGCCTATCGAA
>NZ_JAELUG010000330.1 GCF_016429255.1 Rhizobium sp. ASV8 | reverse complement strand
GGATGTCTGCAACAGGAACTGCGGGTTGTCGTGTCGCAGATGCCGGATCAACGGGGTTGGCGGTTTCAGAGGCGCATAATAAGGCGTCAATGCGCGCGCCGCTATTACAAGGGTGGACTTCTTGGTAAACCTTAATGCGATGTACATGGCTCTTGACAAACGATGTGGTTAATTGAATAGGTGCCAGTATGTATAAATTGAAGTCTTTGGCATGATTCTGCGTTGCACTTGTAAAACGACCAAGTACAATCACAAGGACAGTCTTGTGATAATGTAATGTATGTGTGGGTGAGTACAAGCGCCTGAGCTAGGACATCAGTTTC
This sequence comes from Rhizobium sp. ASV8, assembly GCF_016429255.1. Lineage (GTDB taxonomy): Bacteria > Pseudomonadota > Alphaproteobacteria > Rhizobiales > Rhizobiaceae > Rhizobium. Next base: position 252 of record NZ_JAELUG010000330.1, on the reverse strand, counting down.
TTTGTAGCCCTCAGTTGAGATGTATAGTCAATGAGACGAATAAAATGCTACCTCGGCAATGGATGATTCGATACGACACGGTTTATGGCCGATGATTTCGATGTTGGATAGTTCCACTGTCCTGAACGTGGTGAGACCCATCTGTAGAGCCTGTTAGACGACAGCTGAAACGTGGTGCCGCTTATGATTCCGTAGCTGGGGCAAAACGCCAACCGCTTTAATACATGACATGTGGTCAGCACAGCCTGTAGA
>NZ_JAELUG010000329.1 GCF_016429255.1 Rhizobium sp. ASV8 | reverse complement strand
GACCATTCTCGAGCTGCAGACCTCGAGAAGCGGCCCAATTAAAGGAGCAACCGAGTCAGAAGATCCAATATCGTCCCGGTTAAGGAGTCTCGTCCATGAAACAAGGATAGGGATCGAGACCATAAGGCTCTGGCTTTGGACCAGGTGGACCAAGAGGCCGAGAAAGTTGTCGCTCGAACAATCGGCTGGAACTTGTTCAAACTTCCGCTCAAAGTAGTCTGCCAGGCTCGATAGCATCTGTTGTCACGTCTATTAGATAGAGTAAAAGCTTGGTTGGGATTCGGTGCATACCTCGGACAACTTTTTAAGAATCTGGTATTTATCGTCATCAATGTCTGTCGGGTCAACAGCGGCCCAGTCGTAAAGACCTTTGCATAAATCAATCGACGACTGGCGATACATTGGCGCAACCAAGGTAAGAAATTCTTCATCGCTGAAATTAGTCCGGCAGTAGAGAGCGTGTAGCGCATCGAGGGCCGCCTAACGGACGGACAAGTCAATCATCGAGTCGAGTCGATTTTCCATTCTGGGTTTCGACATAGCAACTTACTTTTTGTATTTCAGGCACTGTAGACG
>NZ_JAELUG010000328.1 GCF_016429255.1 Rhizobium sp. ASV8 | reverse complement strand
GTGCGACATGATGACGTCGGCTTGAGTCTGTCGAATGGAACCAGTCCGGCTTGTAGTGCTCTGGGTGTAAAGTAATCACGAGCAAAGACGAATTTCCACGTCGTAGTGTCAATCTTGTATTGGAATAAGTAAGAGTGTTTCAACACAGGATTTTGAGTGAACTGGGTTGAAATGTGCAAGATTATCTCGAACAAGTTGGGGAAGAAGCTGACGTTCATTCTAGCCGTGGTGATTGGCTCCGCGAGGTAACAGACTGCAACTCAATGGCTTTGCGAATGAGGAATTACTGATTAATGAGCTCTACCGCCCTGCGTATTCTAGCAAAAGAATATATCCAAAGCTTATGCGTCGTATTGGTGTTGTAGAGTATTCCTGTCGGCATGTAGACGAGTCCACTTTCTGCAGTGTAAGAGCAGCGATCACGCTAACCAGACTGGACAAGACCCGCGGCTTATGGCTGACTGAGAATCGTCAGGCTTAAGAATCCAGAAATAGAATAGAGTCACGAGATTACGCCGGCGATCAGCATTCCCCTCCCCTAGAAATTGCAACAATGGCTGCGACGACTGCAAGATCTGTCTCT
>NZ_JAELUG010000033.1 GCF_016429255.1 Rhizobium sp. ASV8 | reverse complement strand
GTGTAAAGCTGTGTGGTTAACGGTTGGTTGCTAAACGCGTGTTGCTTGGAAAGAACCGGTAATATTCCGGAGCTTAGACAGCGAGCTGCAGCTGAGGAGAGGGCGGATCTTCGGTGGACAGATTTGCAGAAAAGCGTTAGGCCTCGCTCATGAACAAGAGAGCTGTTAGATTGATCGAGAACGGTGCGATCGAATCCGCCATGCGGACCATCGAGACCGAGAGACGGGGCCTCGAAGCGCTGGAACGTGCTTTGGCCAACAGTCTAGCCGGGCCCTTCAGCCGCGCGGTCGAGATCATCGGCGATATCAATGGCCGTGTCGTCATTACCGGCGTCGGCAAAAGCGGCCATATCGGCAACAAGCTTGCCGCCAGCCTGGCCTCCACCGGCACCCCGGCGTTTTTCGTTCATCCCGTCGAGGCCAATCATGGCGATCTCGGCATGATCACGCAGGATGACGTCATCATCGCTATCTCCTGGGGCGGCGAAAGCGCCGAACTTCGGGGCATCATCAGCTATTCCCGCCGCTTTTCGATCCCGATGATTGCGATCACAGCCGGCGAGAGTTCGACGCTGGCGCGCGAGTCGGATGTCGTGCTGCTGCTTCCGAAAGAGCAGGAGGCCTGTCCGCACGGACTTGCGCCGACCACGTCGACGATGCTGCAGCTCGCCATCGGCGATGCGCTCACCGTAGCCTTGCTCGAGGCCCGCGGCTTCACCGCCGAGGATTTCCGCACCTTCCATCCGGGCGGCAAGCTCGGCGCCAGCCTCTCGCATGTTGCCGATATCATGCACAAGGGCGACCGTGTACCTCTGGTCAAGCTCGGCACCGGCATGCCGGAAGCGGCGATGCTGCTGTCGAAGATGCGTTTCGGCTGTGTCGGCGTGATCGATGAAGAGGGATGCCTGTGCGGCATCGTCACCGATGGCGATATCGCCCGCAATCTTGGAGCCAGCCTTGCCGAGAAGCTGGTGGATGAGGTCATGACTCCCAATCCGAAGACGGTGAAGGAGACGACGCTGGCGACCAGCGCCATGGCCGTGCTCAATCGTCACAATATTTCGGCACTCATGGTCATCGACGATGCACGCCGGCCGATCGGCGTCGTGCATTTCCACGATCTGCTGCGGATCGGCGTTGCTTGATCAGACGGGTTCGACTGTCAGCTCGCGGCCGTTGCTGGCAACGACCTTGACGCGAGTGCCGACCGGCAAGTCCGGCCCATTGACCGTCCAATAGGTATCGTTCAATCGGATGCGGCCCCGACCTTCGGTGATCGGCTGATCGAGCGTTGCCGTGCGTCCGACAAGGCTCGCGCCGCGCTGGTTCAGGAAAGGCTCGTCCGTGACCTGGTTGTTGTTGTAGATATATCGCCGCCCGATGAGGGTGACGACAACGGCCGATGCCGCAAAGATCAGCCATTGCACCTGCCAGGTCCAGAAGGCGCTATCCCACAAAAGCAGCGAGAGCGCCCCGACGATGATGCCGGCGAGGCCGATCCAGACGAGAAAGAAGCCGGGCAACACCAACTCGGCGGCAAGCAACACGAGACCTAGAAGCCACCAGCTCCAGGGACCGAGTTCGACGACGAGGTTGTCGAACATCTCAGGTCTCCCTTGATATCAGCGGGTTGACGGAAGGTGTGGTACGTACGGGTCCCGAGCGCGGCCGCGGAGGCTGCGGCGCTCCATTGCCGTCGCCATTGTCGCCGAAGACTTCGCGGGCGATGGCGCCGATACCGCCGAGCGAACCGATGAGGGAGCTTGCCTCCATCGGCATCAGCACGATCTTGGAATTGTTGGCCGAGCCGATCGAGGTCAGGGCCTCCGTGTATTTTTGTGCGACGAAGTAATTGATTGCCTGCACATTGCCTTCGGCGATGGCCTCGGACACCATGCGGGTGGCCTTGGCTTCGGCTTCCGCAAGGCGTTCGCGGGCCTCGGCATTGCGGAAAGCAGCCTCGCGCTGGCCTTCCGCCTGCAGCACGGCCGACTGTTTTGCACCTTCGGCGCGCAGGATCTGCGCAGCACGCAAGCCTTCTGCCTCAAGAATCTGGGCGCGCTTTTCGCGCTCGGCCTTCATCTGCCGGCCCATGGCGTCAACCAGATCCTTCGGCGGCTGAATGTCCTTGATTTCGACGCGCGTCACCTTGATACCCCAGGGCTCGACCGCCTCGTCGACCACGCGCAACAGCCGCTCGTTGATAGCGTCGCGGTTGGACAGAAGTTCGTCCAGATCCATCGAACCCATGACCGAGCGGATGTTGGTCTTGGTGAGGTTGAGGATCGCGCTTTCGAGATTGGTGATCTGATAGGCAGCCTGCGCCGCGTTGAGTACCTGGAAAAAGGCGACCGCGTCGGCGGAGACGCTGGCATTGTCCTTGGTGATGACTTCCTGTGTCGGCACGGCCAGCACCTGTTCCATCACGTTCATGCGCACGCCGATCGTTTCGATGAAGGGCACGATGAGATTGAGTCCGGGCTCCAAGGTGCGAATATAGCGGCCGAAGCGCTGGATTGTATAACGATAGCCCTGCGGCACGGTCTTGATCCCTGCAAACAGCACCAGGATGACCAAGATCACCAGGGCAACCACGACGATGCTGAACCCACCGACTACCATTGAATTCCTCCTTGGCGCTTGTCCGCGATGCGGATCTTGCGTCCGACAAAAAAGCGCCGCCATGTCGTTACCGCTTCGGTCGCATACGCGAAATGGCAGCTCAATCAGATGTGGTGGGTTAGCACGTTCTCGGCAAGGGAGGAATGGGGTGCTACAACACCTCTTCGGTTCTTTCGTGCGCGAGGAGATGATCAATCATTCGCGATCCGGCTCTTGCGCCTGACGATTGATATTCATACCTTATTGGTAAGTTCTTCGGCCCCGCTGACACGTAAACTTTCGGGCCCAGCCATAGCGCATCGTCAGGGTGAAACAATGAATATGGATAGGACCTTACGGTCGGTCGTGGCCGTTCATGCCTCAATTCCGGAAGACGCCTTCACGGCGGCGACGCTCGGCACCCGCAGGGAAGGCAATGGCGTCGTCATCCGGGGGAACGGGCTGGTATTGACGATCGGCTATCTCATCACGGAAGCAGAGGAAGTATGGCTGACGACGAATAGCGGTCGTGTTGTACCGGCGCATGCGCTTGCCTACGATCAGGAGACGGGATTCGGCCTGCTGCAGGCGCTGGGTCCACTGGACGTGCCGGCGCTTGAATTCGGCGACGCCGACAAGGCGGAGATCGGCGACCCCGTTGTCATCGCCGACGGTATCGGCCAGTTCGTAGAGGCGAAGATCGTCGCCAAGCAGGAGTTCGCGGGCTATTGGGAGTATCTGCTCGACGAGGCAATCTTCGTCGCGCCGGCGCATCCTTCCTGGGGCGGCGCCGCTCTGGTGGATGAAGACGGCAAGCTTATCGGTGTCGGTTCGCTGCATCTGCAGATGGCGACACAGAACGGAGAGGGGGCCGACATCAATATGGTCGTGCCCATCAACCTACTGCTGCCCATCCTCGACGATCTCGTCAAGCGCGGTCAGGTCAACAAGCCGCCGCGGCCATGGCTGGGCGCTTTCTCTGCGGAAAGCAATGGCGAGGTCGTCGTCATGAGCGTGACCGAGGGTGGTCCCGCAGCCAAGGCGGGGCTGCGCCGCGGCGATGTCATCTCGGAGATCCGCGATGCGGAGGTGGATGGGCTTGCTGATTTCTACCGTAAGATATGGGAGAGCGGGCCCGCGGGTGCCGAAATTCCGGTGCGGGTCTTGCGCAATGGCCGTGAGACATGGCTGCGCATCAAATCCGCCGATCGACGCAGCTTCCTCAAGAAGCCGCAGCTGCAGTGAAGTGGTGGCCGGGATCGGCGCATGTCGTGCAAAGCGAGTGCGGTTTTGCACGACATGTTCAGAATCGAGCGGCTAAAGCGCGCGAGGCGAATCTTGGAGATCGCGACGCGCTTTAGCCCGGCGACCAATCAAGCCCAGCCGAGCAGTTCCCGCCGTACGACTTTCTCCAGTACGTTCATGCCGTCCCCGGTGTCGTTGAGACAGGGGATATGGGTGAATTTCTCGCCGCCATTGTGGTGGAAGGATTCGGCTGCCTGCTCGGCGATCTCCTCCAGCGTTTCCAGACAATCCGAGACGAAACCGGGATTGAGCACGGCAATGCGCTTTGTGCCGTCCTTGGCAAGCTGTTCCACCGTCTTGTCCGTGTAGGGCTGCAGCCACTCCTCCGGGCCGAAGCGGGACTGGAAGGTGACCATGAACTGGTCTTCTGAAAGGCCGAGCTTTTCGCGCAGCAAGCGGCCGGTCTTTTGACAGAAACAGTAATAGGGGTCGCCCAGCTTGAAGTAGGACATCGGTATGCCGTGGAAAGAGGCGAGGATCTTTTCGGGCTGCCAGTCCAGCGTCGAGAGGTGTCGGGTCACCGAATTGGCAAGCGCTTCGATGTAGGTTTCGTCGTCGTGATATTGCGGGACGGTGCGGACGGCCGGCTGCCAGCGCATCGTCGCCAGTTTTTCGAACGCTTTGTCGTTGACGGTCGCCGTCGTTGCCGCCGCATATTGCGGGTAGAGGGGAAAGAGCACGATGCGCTCGCAGCCGTCATCCTTCAACGCCTGGATGCGATCGGCGATCGAGGGTTGGCCGTAGCGCATCGCCCAATCAACCTTGACGTTCGGCAGATCGCGCAGGCGCTCGGCCATCAGGTCTGACTGGTTGCGCGTGTAGGTGCGCAGATAGCTTTCGTTCTTGTCCTTGTTCCAGATGGTCTCGTACGCCTTGCCGACTTTCTGCGGCCGGGTATTGAGCACGATGCCGAAGAGGATCGGATACCATTTCCAGCGCGACCATTCGATGACGCGGCGGTCGGTCAGGAATTCGCGCAGGTAGCGGCGCATCGAGGAATAGTCGGTGCCATCGGGTGTGCCGAGGTTGATGAGCAGCACGCCAACCTTGCCGTATTTCACGCTTGGGTGATCGGACGGAAGCGTTGTCGGGTTTGCTGGCATCGGTTGAATTCCTCTCAGGATACGGAGTACTTCACATAGGAACAAAAACCGGTCCGGGGAAGCCCGGACCGGCTGGTTGATGCGAGACAAATCGTCTTACTTGGCTGGAATTCTCAACTTTTCGCCAACAGGCAGATGATGGGGCTTGATATTGCGATTGGCGGCCAGAAGTTTGCGCCATTGCTTGGCACTGCCATAGTAGGCTTTGGCGAGATCCCAGAGCGTATCGCCGGCGACGATGACATGCGTCGCCGGGGTTTTCGGCTGCTCGTTGACGGCAGCCTTCGGCGCGGTTGCTGCGGGCTCCGCGGCTGCCGGTGGAGCGGCGGTCGGGGTTTCGGCCGCAGGGGCTGACGTGGCAGGCGCCGACTTTACCGGATCCGTTTTGACCGGATCCGCTATTGCCGGAGCGGCTGGCGCCGGCGTCGGATTTGCCGGCATCGTCGTGCTCGGAGCGGTCACGGAAGGAGCGGAGGTGGTCGGTGCCGTCGTAGCCGGCGGAGTGGCGGTGTTTTCGGCAGCAGCCGGTGCCGGCTTTTGCTCAGGCGCAGCCTGCGGTTTGGTATCGACGGGCTTTGCCGGTTCGGGCTGGGCGGCTGGCGCTGCAGCGACCTGCGTCAAGCGGCCATCCGTGTATGGCTTGTAGGGATTGTGGGCGGCAAGATAGTCGGCGACCACCGATTCCAGATTCGGGCCGAAGTCATAGGCATTCTTGGCGTCCTTGGCGAAGACCGTGTAACCGTCGCCGCCGGCCCGCATGTAGTTGTTGCTGACGACGCCGTAGGTCTTTTCAGGATCGATCGGCTTGAATTCCGTGCCTTCCTGCACTTCGACCGAGACGAGACGGCTGCCTGCCGGCTTCGATTTGTCGAAGCTGTATTTGAGACCGGCAACCTGCGGGAACCGGCCGGCACCGTCGTCGATCTGGCTGAGGCCGTTTTCGAGCGCAGCCTTCACATCGGCGCCGGTGAGCTGGAAGGTCGCGACCGTGTTCTGGAAGGGCAGCACGGTCAGAACGTCGCCCATGCTGACATCGCCGGCAGCGATGGAGGCGCGCAGGCCACCACCGTTCTGGATGGCGATGCTGATGCCCTGCGCCTTGGTGCGATCGAGCATGGCGTCGGCGACGAGATTGCCCATCGAGCATTCCTGGACACGGCAGATTTCACGCGCACCCTCTATTGGCCCCTGCGAATTGCCGATGACCTTCTTGCGTAATTCTTCGATCGGCTTGGCCATCTCCTGCACGCGGGCGAGGATCGTCGGGTCGGGCTTGATCGAGGCATCGAGCAGGATCGGATCGCCCTTGGCCTCCTTGACCGCGCCGTTATCATCGAAAGTGACGACGAGGTCGCCGAGATATTTGCTGTAGGAGGCCGCCTGAATCACCGGCACCTTGTAGCCCGCCGGGTTGTCGACCATGGTCGGATAGGGGCCGGCTGCTTTCGGATCCGTGTTCGACAGCAGCGTATGCGAATGGCCGCCGACGACGACGCTGACGCCGGCAATCTTGGCGATCTTCTCGACATCGCGGGGATAGCCGACATGGGTCAGCGCGATGATCTTGTTGACGCCCTGCGATTTCAGCGCGTCCACCTCGGCGCTGATGGCGGCCGCATCGTCGGTGATCTTCACATGCGGGCCGGGAGAGGCGAGTTCTGGCGTTTCGGTCGTCACCGCACCGACGATGCCGATCTTCTGGCCACCGATGTCGAGGACGATCGACTTCTTGATCCGGTTGCCGAGCTTCGACTGGTCGTCGATCACCAGGTTGGCCGTCACGACCGGGAACTGCGCCTTGTCGAGGAAGGCGGCAAGCGGACCTTCGCCATCGTCGAACTCATGATTGCCGACGGTCATGGCGTCGATCTTCATATCGTTGAGGAATTCGACTTCGGCCGCGCCTTTGTACGTCGTGTAGAATAACGAGCCCTGGAAATTGTCGCCGGCATCGAGCACGACGACATTCTGGCCGGCAAGGGCGGCGCGGCGCTGGTCGATTGCAGCCTTCAACCGAGCGGCGCCTCCGAAGCATTCATTCTTGGCTTCCTCTGCTGCCGAGCAGGTTGCGTCGAACTTGTTGATCGATTCCACGCGCGAATGGAAATCGTTGAAGTGCAGGATGTTGAGCTGATAGTCCGCGAAGGCGGCGCTAGTGCTGAGCGCCAAAACCGCGGCGGCCAAAAGACCCACTCCGAAGGGCTGCTTCATCTATCTCTCCTGTTCGTCTTTGCAATCGGCCCGCGCACAACCCGCAGCGGTCCCCCATGCGAATGTTTTCATCATGGCGGAGCGAGCGCAAGCGAAAGCTGTTGGCTTCATTAGGATTTTACAAAGCGACGAAGCGCGATCGTCACGTCAAGCGCAGGCTTCGATGGAAGCGCTTCCATAGGATTCACGGACTGCCAATGCGGCATTCCAACCGACGGAGATGAAGAGGAGCAGACAGCACAAGGCCACCGAAAAATGGAAGCGGCGGCTCCGATCCCGATAAAGCAGGATCGCGCCGGCGCCATAGATCAGCAGGGCTGGAAGCGCGAAAATGAGGATGCTGATCGGCCCGTCGCAATCGAGCGCGTCGATACCCTGCGCCCTATAGGTGTTGACGGGAAATACCACCGCCATAAGGGCGAGGGGCAGTGCCGCAATGAGAGCCAGATAAAGAACTGTCATGCTGCGCATGGCGTCCTATCCAGCCGCTCAGCCCTGGCGATTGAGAGAGAAGTGCCCGCCCGTCTCGGAGGTGCAGTTCAGCTGGCCTGGGTTCGCCATGAAGCAATTCACCTTGGAGCTGGTGCGCTTGATGTTCGAGTAGAGGTTGATCTGGATCACACCGGAAGGATCGGTCGTGTAGGTTCCCGAAGCCATCTGCTGGTTCGTGCCGTCGGTCGTGTGCGTTTCGAACCGGCCGGCGTTGAACGTCGAATTGAGGCCGTTTGAATCGGCCCAGCTGCCTTCCACCGAGTTTGTCCGCGGCTGTGCGCCCGGGCTCATCGTCATCGGCGGCGGTCTCGATCCACCGAAATCGACGCAGGCGGACAGGGCTGCTGCGACAGCAACGAGGGAAATGGTGGTTCTGAGCTTCATAAAGGTCTCCCGCGATGAAGGGCGGAGTGGTGTCGTATCGGTTGTGAGAAAGATGGCGCGGCTATTGGGTTAAAGCAAGGCTTCAGAAGGCAACTGCTTGATTTATCCCGCTTGCGTAACAAAAATGCCCGCACGATCTGTGCGGGCATTCCAGCATTTCGCACCGCGAATGCTATTCCTATCAGCGAACGAGGATGTTCTTGAACTGCCAGGGATCCTTCGTGTCGATGTCTTCCGGGAACAGGCCCGGGCGGCCATCGAGCGGGGTCCAGTCGGTATAGTGACCTTCAACCGGGCCGAGATAAGGCAGCTGCACTTCGAGGCAGCGCTTATAGTCGATCTCGTCGGCTTCAACGATGCCCGCGGTCGGATTCTCAAGCGCCCAGACCATGCCGGCGAGAACTGCAGAGGTTACCTGCAGGCCGGTTGCGTTCTGGTAAGGAGCGATGCGGCGGGTCTCTTCGAGAGACAGGCGCGAGCCGTACCAGTAGGCGTTCTTGTCATGGCCGTAGAGCAGCACGCCGAGTTCGTCGATGCCGTCTTCCAGCTCGTCCTCATTGAGAACGTGGTGAACCGGCTGTGCGGTGCCGCCGTTGCCGAACATTTCGTGCAGCGAAAGCACGGCGTCGTTGGCGGGATGGTACGCATAGTGGCAGGTCGGGCGGAAGGTGACTTCGCCATCCTTGTCACGGACCGTGAAGAAGTCGGCAATCGAGATCGACTCGTTGTGCGTGACAAGGAAACCGTATTGCGGGCCAGGCGTCGGGCACCAGGTGCGGACGCGGGTATTGGCGCCCGGTTGCTCGAGATAGATCGCCGCCTTGTTGCCCTTCTTGTGCTTCTTGGCGTTCTTCGGCATCCAGTTTTCATGGGTGCCCCAGCCGAGTTCAGCCGGCTGCAGGCCTTCGGAGATGAAGCCTTCCACCGACCAGGTGTTCCAGAAGACGTTGAGCGGCTTCGGATGCTTGGTGCGCTGGGTGTCGCGTTCGGCAATGTGAACGCCCTTGACGCCGACCTTCTTCATCAGCTTGGCCCAACCTTCGCGGTCGTGCTGATCCGGCTCTTCGAACTTCAGGTCAAGATCCTTGGCCAGATTGACGAGCGCCTGCTTGACGAACCAGGAGACCATGCCCGGATTGGCACCGCAGGTCGAAACGGCTGTCGTGCCGCCCGGGTTCTTCGCCTTTTCCTTGCGCATGGTTTCGCGCAGGGCGTAGTTGGTGCGGTCGGCGTTGTTGAGGCTCTTGTCGAAATAGAAGCCGAGCCAGGGTTCAACGACGGTGTCGATGTAGAGCACGTCGAGCTTGCGGCACAGCTTCACCAGGTCGAGCGAGCCGGTATCAACCGAGAGGTTGACGCAGAAGCCCTGGCCGCCGCCTTCCGTCAGGAGCGGCTTGAGCAGCTCCTTGTAGTTGTCCTTGGTGACGTGTTCCTTGATATGACGGACACCGTGCTTCGCCAGGATTTCCATATCGGCTGGTTCTTCACGCGGGTCGATGACGACCATCCGGCTCTTGTCGAATTTGAAATGGCGCTCGATCAGCGGCAGCGTGCCGCGACCGATGGAGCCAAAGCCGATCATTACGATCGGACCGGTAATTTCGGCATATACCGGATAGTTGTGTTTCGTCATTCTTTTCTCCTTCGAAAGGCAGGACGCCGTTCGGTTCACGAAATTCAATCAGAGTTTGCGCGAAAACGCGAGGTGAGCGGCTCTAATCATAATTTGATGTCACAATAAAGAGCTGTTCAGAGTTAGCCGGACAAAGTCAAGTCGGCGCCAACATACACGCCATATGCGACGAGTTTGTTGCCTTCAAGGGTGGTTTTCGCTGAGATATCAGGAATCGGCTGTTGATCTCGGTCCGCCGTCAGTTACGCCTTCAGGGTTTCCAGCCCGTCGATGACGGTGGTGAGGGCAATTTCCTGAACCTCGTAAGCGGCGATTCCGTGGATGGTGAAGGGGTCGGCCGCGACATGGGCTTCCAGTTCGGCGCGTTCGCCACGCGCGAAGATGACGCCGCCCGTGCGTGGAACCTTGCGACCGGATGCGAGGAACCAGCCCTTGGCATATCCTTCCTTCACCCAGGCCATATGCGGCTCCATATGCTTGTCGGCTTCGTCATTGCTCTTGAGGTAAGTGAGCGAGAGGATGAACATCAATCAATTCCATAGAAGTTGCGCGCGGATCAGGCCGCGCAGGGAGTTTCCGACGTAAAGGGGGCGATCTTTCAGGTCGTCTAGCCGGATACGGCCGACACGGGCCTTGCGTTGGCAGATCAGCTCCGTGCGCAACACGCCGGCAAGTAGGCCAGAGGAAATGGGCGGGGTGCGAAGAGTGTCGGGACCATCCTCGACGAAGACAGACGTGATGGTGCCTTCGCAAACCTCGCTCTTCTCGTTGAGGAGCAGCACTTCGTCCGCCTCGTCGGGCCGATATTCGGCGCGTGCCTCTTCGTAGACGGCGCGACGCGTGGTCTTGACGCGCAACAGCTTGTCGGCGGAATCGAGCCGGGTTGCGGCAATGCGGACGCGCCATATCGTCTCGGGCGGCAGGGCTGAGAAGGGCGCTGTCGTGACATCCGCCTGTCCGTTGGGGTCCAGCGTCAACCTCACCCTCAGGGGTGTGGAAGCATTGGCAACGGCTTCTTCCAGTTTGGCGAGCGCATTTTTCGGAGCCGGGAAGCCAAGGCGGCGTGCGGAGCGCTGTAGGCGTGCAAGATGCAGGCGCAGGCGGACGAAGCCGTTTTCCGGCTCGTAGCGCAGCGTCTCGATCAGGCAAAAGTCCTCTACCGGTCGATCCATCGGTCCCCCACGGCGAAGCGCGCCTTAAGGAGGCATTCCTCGTATTCCGCTTCCGCCGTCGAATCGAAGACGATGCCTCCGCCGACATTGAACACCGCGCGGCCGTCTTCGAAAAGCGTGATCGTGCGGATCGCCACCGAAAAACGCATGGCGCCAGTCGGGGAAATCATGCCGATCGCGCCGCAATAGGCATCGCGGGGACTGTCCTCCAGCCCATGCAGGATTTCCATCGCCCGCATTTTCGGCGCGCCGGTGATCGAGCCGCAGGGGAAGAGCGCGGCGAAAAGGTCTCGAATGGTCATGCCCGACAGCAGCTTCGCCTGCACATGGCTCACCATCTGGTGCAGGGTCGGATAGGTCTCGATCTCGAACAGCTTGGGCACATCGAGCGTGCCGACCTCCGTGACGCGGGAGATATCGTTGCGCAGGAGATCGACGATCATGCGGTTTTCGGCTTGCGTCTTCTCGTCGGCCAGCATCGCGGCGATGATCGCTTCGTCTTCGGCAGCATTCGCGCCGCGTTTGGCCGTGCCCTTCATAGGGTGCGTCTCAATCCAGCCTTCCTCATCTGTCCGGAAGAAAAGCTCCGGCGAACGCGAGAGGATAATCGGGCCGCCGAGATCAACGAGTGCGCCGTATTTCACAGGCTGCCGTTCGATCAGCGACCAGAAGGCGGCCCGCGCATCACCATTCCAGCGGGCCTCAATCGGCATGGTGAGGTTTGCCTGATAGCAGTCTCCCAGCCGAAGATGTTCGTGCAGGCTGTCGAACCTCTCTTTATATGTCGGGAAATCCCAGGCGGCTTTCGGCTCCGTCAGGAATTCTTGATTCTCCCGACGTTGCATCGTTTGGCCCAACGGGTGATCGTTTGCTGCCGGCGCATCGAAGACGCCGAAACACAGCAGCGGCGTTTCCCGATTCTCCTCGATAAACGCGGCCAGCTTTTCTTCGAACAGATAACCGGCTTCATAGGCCATGTAGCCCGCCAGCCATTTTCCCTGCTGCCTGGCCTTCTCCATCCGATCCAATGCATCGAAGAATTCAGCGCATGTTTGAGCGGTAATGATCTCGGCCGGTTCGGCAAAGATCATCAATTGTCCTGTGCTGTCGTCCCTGAAGAGGACGTAGGGTCGGGCGTCGGCCATGGCGCAATTCTTTGCCGATCTTTGTCATGCAGTCTTATCTAGCGCTTCCAGCTCGTCGATTAGCCCTTCGATCATCGACAGTCCCTTGCTCCAGAACGACGGATCGGTCGCATCGAGGCCGAAGGGCTTCAGAAGCTCCGAATGATGCTTGGTGCCGCCGGCCTTCAGAAGCTCGAAATACTTCTCCTGGAAGCCCTTCTCGGCATTGCGGTAGACCGCATAGAGCGAGTTTACCAGGCAATCGCCGAAGGCGTAGGCGTAGACATAGAAGGGCGAGTGGATGAAGTGGGGGATGTAGGCCCAGTAGGTCTCGTAGCCCTCGGATATCTTGATCGCCGGTCCGAGGCTGTCGGTCTGCACGGACAGCCACAATGCGTTGATGTCATCCGCCGTCAGCTCGCCGTTCTTGCGGGCGGTGTGCACCTTGCGCTCGAATTCGTAGAAGGCGATCTGGCGCACGACCGTATTGATCATGTCCTCAACCTTCTGGGCAAGCATGGCCTTGCGCTCGCGCTTGTCGGTGGTCTTGTCGAGGAGGGCGCGGAAGGTCAGCATCTCGCCGAAGACGGAGGCAGTTTCAGCTAATGTCAGCGGCGTCTGGCACATCAGGGCGCCCTGGCCGCCGGCCAGGACCTGATGCACGCCATGGCCAAGCTCATGGGCGAGCGTCATGACATCGCGCGGCTTGCCCATATAGTTGACGAGCACATAGGGATGGGCTGATGGTACGGTCGGATGCGCAAACGCGCCCGGCGCCTTGCCGGGGCGAACCGGCGCGTCGATCCATTCTTCATCGAAGAAGCGCTTGGCGATATCGGCCATTTCCGGCGCGAAGTTGCCATAGGCTGATAGCACCGTCTCCTTCGCATCGTTCCAGGGGATCAAAGCATTGGGCGTTTCCGGCAGCGGCGCGTTGCGGTCCCAGAAATTCATCTGGTCCATGCCGAGCCACTTGGCCTTCATCTTGTAATAGCGGTGCGAAAGACGCGGATAGGCCTCGCGAACGGCGGCGGCCAGCGCGTCCACCACTTCACGCTCGACGCGGTTTGCCAGATGCCTGCTATCGGCGATGTCTTCGAACCCGCGCCAGCGGTCGGAGATTTCCTTGTCCTTGGCGAGCGTGTTGGTGATCAGCGTGAAGGTGCGCAGATTGGCCTTGAAGGTTTCGGCAAGTGCCATGGCGGCCTTGCGACGTGCTTCCGGATCCTTTTCCTGCAACATGTTCAAGGCGACTTCCAGCGGATGCTTCTCGCCGTCGATTTCGAAGCGCAGTTCGGCCATCGTCTCGTCGAACAACCGGTTGAAGGCGGCGGCACTGGTCATGGACTTCTCGAGGAACAGCTGCTCAAGCTTGTCGTCGAGCTGATGCGGCTTGTCCTTGCGCAGGTCGACGATCCAGGGGCGATAGTGGCCGGCAGCCGGATCGTTCGCCATGCAGGCGTCCATGACGGCGTCATCGATGCGGTTGAGTTCCAGCGAGAAGAACAGCAGGTGGGACGCGTAATCCGTCAGCCGCGTCTGCACGTCGCCATAGAGTTTGCCGTTGGCGGGATCGCTGGTGTTGGAAAAATAGGTGAGCCCGGCGAAGGAGCCGAGACGGCCCATGATGTCGTCGAGTGCCTCATACTCCTTAAGGGCTGCGCCGATGCCTGCCTCGCCGGTCTTGCCGGCGGCGTCGGCAAGCTTGCCCTTCCACTTTTCCTCGAAGGCAACGGCGAGCTTCCCGGCCTTTTCCATATCGCCCAGGAATTCCGGCGAATTCGCCGACGGATAGAGGTCGCTGAGCTTCCAGGCCGGCAGGTCTCCAAGCGCGCCGCTTCCTGCAGCTGGGGTCGCGGAGAAGTTAAGGGCTCGATGGAGCGAGGTCGGGCTCATGGGCGATATTTCCTCTGCTTTATTATTTCGGAACGTCCGGTTCGTTCGTGTCTATTCGGCTGGAAAGCCTGCCGCAAGGCCTGATTTTCCTGCACCGGCGGGTTGAATCATAGGCCAGGATACATTCGTCACAATGATTAAAATGCGATGATTTGGCAAAACTTCATGTTCAAGCCTTTCTGCGAGTGTTTGCGTCAGGTTTCGCATGAAGTGAGGCACCAATGACCGTTTATAATGGCGCCAAGGCTGGCGCGCAGGTTCTCGTTGTTGAGGATGATCCGATTCAACGTCGCCTGCTGAAAAATGCCATCGAGCGGCACGGACACGTGGCCCATTTGGCAGAGAATGGCCGTTTCGGCCTTGAAGTTCTGAAGCGTAACAGCGAGCAGATCAATGTGATCGTGCTCGATCTCATGATGCCGGAAATGAACGGCATCGAGTTTCTGGGTGCGCTGAACGATATGGGCATCGACCTGCCTGTGATCGTGCAGACGGGGCAGGGCGGTATCGACACCGTGGTGCAGGCCATGCGGGCCGGCGCCTTTGATTTCGTCGTCAAGCCGGTATCACCGGAACGCATAGCTGCGTCCATCGCCAATGCGCTCAAGCTCGACCAGCGTGAGGCGAAGGCCCGCGCCGGACGCAAGTCGCGTTCCAGCGCCATCACCTTCGACGATATCGTCTCGGCAAGCCCGGCGATGATGCGCGTGCTCGATCTTGCCCATCGCGCGGCGCAATCGAACATCCCCGTCGTGCTGGAAGGCGAATCCGGTGTCGGCAAGGAGCTAGTCGCTCGCGCCATCCAGGCTGCCAGCGACCGCGCCGGCAAGCCCTTCGTCACCGTGAACTGCGGTGCGATCCCGCACAATCTGGTCGAAAGCATTCTCTTCGGACACGAGAAGGGTGCATTCACCGGTGCGGCCGAGCGCCATGTCGGTAAATTCATGGAGGCCGACGGCGGCACTCTGTTCCTCGACGAGATCGGCGATCTGCCGCTGGAAGTCCAGGTCAAGCTGCTGCGCGCGGTGCAGCAGGGAGAGATCGAGACGGTCGGCGCGCGGGTCGCGCAGAAGGTCAATGTTCGCCTGATCTCCGCCACCAACAAAGACCTGATCGAAGAGGTCAAGGCCGGCCGGTTCCGCGAGGACCTCTATTACCGCCTGAACGTCTTCCCGATCACCATGCCCGCTCTGCGCCGCCGCAAGGAGGATATTCCTCATCTGGCGCGCGCCTTCGCCGATCGTTTCGCAATCGAGCAGAAACTCGACTATTCGCTCTCCATCAGCAACGGCGCACTTGCCCTGCTGACGGCCTATGACTGGCCGGGCAATATCCGCCAGCTCGAAAATGCCGTGTTCCGGGCGGTCGTTCTTTCGGAAGGGCCGGAGCTGCTGGATACCGATTTTCCGCAGATCGCTGCACAACTGCCCGGCTATTTCACCGGCGAGCATCCGACCTTAGTTGTGGATAATTCCCACGTTCAGGCCGGAGAAACTGCAACGGAAGAGCGAATGGAACGCAGCATGCGGGTGGTCCCATCCGAGATGGCTGCAACCTCTCCGCATTCCGCCGGCGACGCGCTATCGGGTGCTTCCGACAATGTCATTGTCAGCACGAATACATCGGGAGATGTACGAAAACTGGCGGATGTGGAGGAAGAATTGATCCGATTCGCCCTGAAATTCTATCGGGGACAGATGAGTCAGGTCGCACGGAAGTTGGGAATCGGGCGCTCAACTCTCTATCGTAAGTTGAAAGACTATGGTATAGACCCGGATGACCCGCAGAAAAGCGCGGCCTAAAGGGATGCTTAACGTTTAGGCAAGCATATTTTGTTACCCGTCGTAAAGCACTTGTTAGTGCATCGTTCACCATGTATGAAGAGGGCGACCATGTGTGGCATTTTTGCCATCGTGTCACCGCAATTGACAGCCATTTGGAACACGATGCGACATTGTCTGTCGGACGGGGATCGAATTGCCGAACTTGAGTAGAGATACCAAGCCTAATAGCTTGAGCCGGTTTTCTGCGTGCTCGAACTTATTTAGCAAGGTGGCCAAGGTTGTAGCCGTTGGCCTCCTTGCTTTGGCCGTTTCTACTCCCGTTTTCGTTGGCACCCCCTCCCAAGCGGGTGGTGAAACCCGCAGCCTGAAGATCTATTACGTTCATACCGGCGAAAAGGCCGTCATCACCTACAAGCGCAATGGCAAGTTCGATCCGGACGGTCTGGAGAAGCTGAACCGCATCCTGCGCGACTGGCGCAAGAACCAGCCGACGAAGATGAACCCGCGCCTGTTCGACCTGATCTGGGAAGTCTACCGCGAAAGCGGTTCGCACGAATTCATCTACGTCATCTGCGGTTTCCGCTCGCCGGGCACCAACGAGATGCTGCGCACGCGCAACGCCCATACAGGTGTTGCGAAGAAGAGCCAGCATATGCTCGGCAATGCGATGGATTTCTATATTCCCGACGTCAAGCTCACCAAGCTGCGCGAACTCGGCATGAAGCTTCAGGAGGGCGGCGTGGGCTACTACCCGACCTCGGGCTCGCCCTTCGTGCATATGGATGTCGGCGGCGTGCGTGCATGGCCGCGCATGGATCGTCAGGATCTCGTCCGCCTGTTCCCGGACGGCAAGACGATGCATATCCCTGCCGACGGCCGGCCTCTGCCGGGCTACCAGGAGGCGGTTGCCGATTATAAGCGCCGCATGTCGTCCGATATCCAGATGGCCAGCTCTTCGTCGCCTCGTCGTGGCTTCTTCGCGCGCCTGTTCGGTATCGGCGGCGGTGCTGACGAGGAAGAGGACAATGCCGAAAGCGGCGCGGCCGCTGCGCCGGTGGTTGTCGCTTCGGCGACCCGCAAGGCTCAGCCGGCTCCGGCCGCAAGCGACGATGGCGACGACAGCGCTCCCGTTCTGGCTCAAGCCAAGCCTCAGGTTCAGGTTGCCAGCATAAACGCGCCCGTTCCGCAGGTTCGTCCGGCTTTCAGCAATCAGCCTGCGGGCAGCGAGGTTGCCTCTGCTCTCGTATCGCAGCCGAGCAGCGATGCGCAGGCCGCGCTTGCCGCCGCTATGCCTGAAGCCAGCGACCAGCCGCAATTTGCCGATCTGCGCTCCTATCGCGTGCCGGTGCCTTCGCTGCTTGAGCGCCGTGCGCCCGGCGATGCCGAAGTCGCTTCCGCCGAAGCTGACATGAAGGGCCAGATTGCGGCAGTACCGCTGCCGGCACAGCGCCCCGAAGTTGCCGAAAGCCTCCTGGCTTCCGCCAATGCCGATCAGGAAGCGATGGACGACCAGGCCGATGCGAACACGCTGTCGCCTTCGATTATTGCTGCTCTGGAGCAGAGCCGGCCTGACCGGTCGGATGCCAATGTAGCCGCTGCGGCGGCCCCGCCGCTCAACAATGTTGCGTCGAAAGATCAAATTGCGCCGGCGAGCAATGGTGTGATTGACAACAGTGCCGCGCAGGCAATCGCGTCCGTTCTGCCGCAGCAGCGGCCGACGCAGCAAATGCCGATGCAGGTGGCCGCGCTGGCGCCGATCCGCAATGAGGTTAAGGCCACCAGCCGTCGCTTCAACGATAATTTCGATGCGGCAAGGCCACAGGAGCGTCCGATCGCTGCCGGTATTCCGGCCAAGGGCGGCCGCCCGAACAAGCAGGACGCGGTCGATGCGGATGCCAGCCATGCAACGATCACGACTGCGCCGAAGCTGACGGAGAAGATGATTTCCCAGTGGGCCATCGCAAAAGCCCGCGTCGAGATCGTCAATCGTCCGGTTAAGGCACCGCGCTTCGTGAGCCCTGCGCTCCGCGCCCAGCCGACGGCCGTTTATACCGACGGCTTCAAGGTCCAGACAGCCTCGATCGATCCGGAGCGTTTCAGCGGTTCGGCAGTGAACTTCCTTCAAGTGAAGAAGTTCAACTCGGTCGAATAAAAAGGCTGCATCTCGGTATTCAGGGAGCCCGCTTGGGCTCCTTTTTAGTATCGCACATGAAATACATATCGCTGCAGCTGCATCGATGCTGAAGCATCGCCATCGAACCCGCCTGGAACCATTTCGGCGAAGATACTCAGCAACCTTGCGTGAAAACAAAGGGATAGAGTATTTCCGGGGCTTCGCCTACAGGCAATAAATCTCACCCGTTTGGATTATTGTGCCGGTTCCTTTGTTCAGTAGTAATGTTGACTTAATTTTACTTCATATCGCATAGCTGCGTGAGAAAGTATCAGGGGTGGGCATTTTCAATCTATGCGGAAGACGGCTGTTATTATCGGCAATGGAAAGCTGCATCGTGATCTATCCGAGATCGTGGATAATGCAGACTTCACAATGCGCTTCAACGAGCCAACGGCCTCGGCCGATATGACTGGGTCGCGCACGGACATCCTTGTGCTCGGAGCGTCCGGCGGGACGACGCAGCGCCCGCTTTCACACCCTTCTTTCCTGAGCAGCGTGGCTTTCAAGGCGGCAAAGAAGGTCGTGCTTGCCTATCATCCAGACAGTGTCCGCAAGCCTCGCGGCAGGCTTCGCCCTTTGTCGCCCCGCACGGGTCGCGCGGGCGACTGGGTCAAACGGACGATCGAGCTTGTCGGAGCCGCCGGCAAGGAAGTTCGCATCATGCCACGGCAGTTCTATATTGATGGCTATTCCGAACTCGGAGTGACCGAGTGCCGGATGCATCAAGCTTCGACAAGCGCCGGCTTCTTTGGAATCCGCTACGCGTTGTCAACATTGCCTGCCTGCGAATGGGAAGTGAAATTGTGTGGCTTCAGCTGGGAGGGAGCGGAGCGCCATTCCTGGCTGGACGAGCGCCGCTGGGTCAAAGACAAGATTGCGAGCGGTCGAATCAGCATGCTTGTATGATCAGCGCCAATTCATCGAGAGACCGCATCTCGCGATGCGTTGGGATGTCGGCATGTATATCAGGGTTGAATAAGGCGAATTTCAGTTTTGGCTCAGTTTTGCCTAATCTCGCTTTCATTCACGGTTGCTAGAGCCTGCTTTTACAGTATCGGGGTTACATTTAATGCAGAATCGCGAATTCAATCCGTCTTCAGCGATCCCGCTTGAAAGATCGCATATGGGATTCGGATTCGATAAGGTTTCCAACGCGAGCAAGCTCGGCTCACCTGAGCCAGGCCAGCCCGTCATTCGCGCCTTCGTCGTCCACCTGGATCGCGCGCGCGATCGCATGCCGCAGGTCGAAAGGTTGATGGCGAAGCTTCCGGTCCCCTGTGAGATCGTCGAGGCCGTGGACGGAAGGCAGCTGACCAAGGCCGAGATCGACCAGGTATATCGCCGCCGACTTCACAAGCCGGCCTATCCTTTCGAAATGAGCACCGGCGAGATCGCCTGCTTCCTGTCGCACCGGAAGGCATGGGCGACCATCGTCGAACAAGACATCGACGCGGGTCTCATCTTCGAGGATGACGTGGAGGTCGATGATCTTTTCCCCGCGGCCTTCGCGGCTGCCAAGGCTTGCCTGGAACCCGGCGCGTTCATTCGCTTTCCTTTCCGTATGGGCAAGGAACATGGCAAATGCGTGCTGACGCAGGGGCAGACCAATGTCATTCGCCCGGTCCGCATCGGCCTCGGCATGGTGGCGCAGCTGATAACCCGAGAGGCGGCCGTTCGTCTGTTGGAAGCGACCGAGACATTCGATCGTCCGGTCGATACCACGGCGCAGATGAGCTGGCTGACACACGTCTCGCCGCTTGCGGTCCTGCCCGGCGGCGTACACGAAATTTCCTCGCAGCTCGGCGGCAGCACGATCAAGAGCAGCAGGACGCTACTGGAAAGGCTTTCCAGAGAGGTGCTGCGCCCGCTATACCGTGCAAGAATTGCACTGCGCTCGCGCCGCTCCATCTGACTTTGAGACCATCAACTTGGCCGTTCCAATCCTCGCATATCATCAGATTGCGGTGCCGCCTTCGGGCAGGGCGCCGTTCAGAAGCATGGTGGTCCATCCGGACGCTTTCCGCAGCCAGATGAGATGGCTGAAAAGGTTGGGGATCCAGGGGCTGTCGCTGCGCGAGGCGATGCCCTACGTCACCGGCGCGAAGACGGGCAAGGTAGCGGCCATCACTTTCGACGACAGTTATCTGAACGTCTATGAGAATGCCTTGCCGGTGCTGCAAGAGTGTGGCTTCACCGCGACGAATTTCGTGGTCGTCAATCAGATCGGCGGCGGAAACGTGTGGGATGTGCCGCTTGGCGTCGCACCGGCGGCTTGCATGTCCGCGGAACAATTGCGTCACTGGTGCAGTCTTGGGCATGAAGTCGGTTCGCACACGCTGGATCACGTCCACCTGCCGCAATTGGAGAAGGAGGAGGCACGCCGCCAGATCTCCCAATCGCGCAGCGCGCTTGAAGATTTGCTTCGCGTCGATGTTTCGTCCTTCTGTTTTCCCTATGGCGATGAAACGCCGCTCGACCGAACGCTGATCCGCGACGCCGGCTACAGTGTGGCGACCACGACGCAGCGCGGCAGAGCGCGGCCGCAGGATGATCCGTTCGGCTTGCCGCGGGCGACCGTTCGGCGCAACGACACCTGGCTGCATTTCGTCAAGAAATGCGTATCCGGATAGCGGACCGCGTCCGATCCTCCTTATTGGCCGGATGTTTCCGGAGCGGCCGCCGGCCGCCCCGGACCTGCCCGATCAGGGGGCGATGGTGAAGGTATAAGTGCCGTTGGTCTTGTGACCATCCGTCGAGAGCACATGCCAATCGACCGTGTATTTTCCGGGTGCGAGCTTGTCGCTTACGGGAACCATCAGCGTCTTGTCGGCATCCATCAGCGAGGACGTGCCCGTCTTCACGGCTTTCTTATCGGGACCGGTTACGGTCACGCCGCTGAATTTCAGGTTGAGGCTCTCGGTGAAGGTGAGGTCGAGTTCCGAGGGCGCCTGCTTCACGGCACTGTCTGCGGCGGGGGCCGAGGTCTTAAGGTGTGCATGTGCCAGGGCCTGGCCTGCAAGCGCGAGGCTGACGGCGAACGTTGCAAGCACTAGCGTCTTCATCCGGGGCATGTCGTTTTCCTTTCGGGTTGTGAGCTGCAGCAGCGGCTACGGCCTGTTTGCTGGCGATCGAAGTCGCCGGTAATATCCGTTCGGATTGCGCCGACGGGATCGATACGAACGGCCCTTGGCCGCTTATTTCAGAAGGTTGCGGATCTTTTGCAGCGCGACCCCCTCGTCTTCCCCATAGGCAATCAGGCTGCGCAGATTGCCGTCCGCATCCACGAGCAGAACGGAGGCGGTGTGGTCCATGGTGTAATCGCCGCCAGGAGAGGGCACCTTCTTGGCATAGATGCGCCACGCTTTGATGGCCTTCTGCATTTCCGCGGTATCGCCGGTAACGCCGGTGATGCGATCGGTGAAATTGCCGGTGTACTTGTGCATGACATCAGGCGTGTCGCGCTCGGGATCCACGGAGAAGAAATAGGCCTTCAGCCTATCCGCTTCGGGGCCTAGCGTCTTGAACCAGCCAGCCATCTCGAACAGCGTCGTCGGGCAGACATCGGGGCAGTGAGTATAGCCGAAGTAGATCAACGACGGATGGCCCTTGAGCGCCTGCTCGGTGATGGGCCGGCCGCGGTCATCGATCAAATTGAACGGTCCGCCCATATGGCTTTCCGCAGCCGTTGCCGGCGGAATGAGGCTCCAGGTGAAATAGGCGATCAGGCCACAGACGCCGAGCAGGAAGACAGTCAGGATCGCCGGGATCGACCACTCTTTTGTGAACATCGGCTTCTCCTTTCCGCTGTGAAGGGAGATGCGGCTGGTGCTGCGCCGTTCATTCAGCTGCGTTGGCATGATCGCCTCCATTGCCGGCCTTCTTGGCAATCGCCGATCCGACGGGGAAATCGACATCGATCGATCCAGCCTTCTCGAAGGTCAGCCTCGCTTTGATCGTCTCGCCCTGTTTGAACGGATCGACGACATCCATGAACATCACGTGGTAGCTGCCGGGCTTGAGCTGGACGCTCTTGCCGGCCGGTAGCGGCAAGCCGTTTTCGAGCTTGCGCATGACCATGACGTCCTTGTCCATTTTCATCTCGTGGATCTCGACCTTGACCGCTCGCGATGACGTTGCCGAGACCAACCGGTCTTCGGTCTTGCCGCTATTGGTGATCGTCAGATAACCACCGCCGACTTCGGCGCCCGGCACCATGGCGCGGGCGTAGGGGTCGGCTATCTTGAGATTTCCGAGCGTTACGTCGGCGGCGCAAGCCAGCCCCGGAGCGGCGAGGCAGAGGCTGACGGCAATGAAAGAGCTGATAAATCGGTTCATGATCGGTTTCCTCTGGGGATCTGGATGCCGCGCGGCAAATGCTGCCGCGCAGCCTTTCATGAGAAGAACCGCTTTAGCGGCGGCACGAAGCGAAGGATGGTTTGATCGACCAGAAGCATCACGACGATGGCAAGGCCGGTGAGCGGAAAGGCGGCGCCGAAGACGATCGCGATCAGCCACAGGCCGATGTAGACGGACCTCTGCGGCGGCATGGGTGGCACGCCTAGGCGGCCGATCGGGCGGCGCTTCCACCACATCATGACGGCGGTGATGCAGCTGAGGATGATGGCAAGGCAGGTCGCCAGCATCAGCAACTGGTTGAAGAGGCCCCATTCCTGTCCCTGATGGACGTTGATGCCCCATTCGATCGCTTTGCCGAGCGCCGGATATTGATCGAAGGAAATATCGACCAGCGGTTTGCCGGAGTACTGGTCGATATGAACGGTGCGCTCCTTGCCGAGGTCGCCGAAGTAGTGGCTGGCGGTGTAGACGCCGGTGTCGTCACTCGGAATCGCGAGATCTGCGCCGGCGATCATTCCCAATCCGTGCATGATCCCGACGGCCTCATTCAGGCCTATCGGCTTTGCGGACTGAGCTGAAGCGGTGTCGGAAAGCGGAACGGGAGCGTTCTCGACGATCCAGCCGGGACGGCTGACGACATCCTGCGTGACTTTGGTCGATTTGGGAACATCGTCCCAGACTGCCGCCGGCGTTCCCAAGTCGTTTGTCGTCAGCCAGGTGTTGACATTGGCGCCCCAATAGCCGGACCAGGGCATGCCCGTGAATGCCAGGAAGAAAATGAGGATGCCGGCGATCGCGCCGGTCACGGCGTGCAGATCGCGCCAGAAGACGCGGCGGGACGGAGTGCCGCGAACCGTCATGACACCGCCCGTCTGGCGCCGAGGCCACCAGAGATAGATACCGGTGACGACAAGCATCAGCGCGAAGCCGCCGACGATTTCGATGATGCGGTTGGTCCAGGTGCCGAAATATTCGAGACTGTGAATGCGTTTGACGACCCAGCTGAACTCCTGCTTGGAGCCGACCGAGCCGAGCACCTCGCCATTGTGCGGATTGACGTAGACAAGCGTCGATTGGCCGGCCTTCGACACCGTCACAATAGCGGATCGATCTCCGGCTGCAGGCTCCCGATACGACGTCGCCTTGGCGCCCGGCATTGCCGTCAGCGCAGCGTCGACGATCTCCTGTGGCGGAAGCATCGCGCCGGTATCGGCAACAATGTAACGGTGGGCATAGAAGGTGTCGGCGATCTGATCCTTGAAAAGATAGATGGATCCGGTGATCGCCAGATTGAGCAGGAAGGGTATGACGAGCAGGCCGGCGAAGAAATGCCAGCGCCAGATCGCGCGATAGAGTGAGATGTTATCGGCTGCGACGGCGCTCGGCTCGGTCGCGGTGAAGGCGGACATGGGGAACTCCCCGAAGATGCGGCGGCGCGAATGACCCGATTTGCAAGAGGCCCAATTTGCGGGAGAAATGCCTGTCCGCGGGAGATATGCGACCGATCGGTCGCGGCTCGTGCCGATGTTGCCTGCGGAGCCGCTATGAGACGATCCGTCTGAGCATTTGAATATCGGCGGGAGGGCATCTTACCCGCAGCCGGCACGACTAGCGCTCGTGCATGGTCCGGCCGCCATTGACGACAAGCGTCACGACATGGCCGCGACGCAGGGTTCAGGCGAAGCTTCGGAGTGTAGGGGGTGCTCGCGGGCCGCTATTGGGCGGATAAAGCTGCCGGCGGAATGCCTCGTTTTTGGCAACGACGACATCGTCACGGACAAAAGCGAGATGTTCGCAGATATCCGTGGGCGGGGTGGGGAGCAGGGCGGCTGCGGAAATGCGGCATGCTTCGCATCCCGGCATATAGGCCTTGCTATGCTCCTTGCCGTCCGCCGTCCTTTCGGTGACGCAGATGATCGGCAGGGTTCCGTCGGGCAGGCGGTATTGGGCGAGTTCGAACGGCGTCGGTTCGGCCGCTATCGAAACGGCCGGGCGATGGGCAAAACCGACGGACAGCAATGCAAAGGCGCATAGAATGCGCACCAGCCACTGCGTTGTCCCAAAGGTTCGCTTCCGCACGTTTGTCCCCATTATTGCCCAAAGCAACTACGACATTCGCAGCCGCATCTCAATGCGGCAATTTGGTATGCACAGCTCCAGTGCCGTTTACATGCCGCGCGAGGGTCAGCTACAGATCGTGAAGCGCGTGTGCGAAAGGGAAATGGAATGCCCATCGGGTCATGGAGGGGAGGCGAGGTCGACGTCGCCGTGATTGGTGCCGGGGCTGCCGGCGTCGGAGCCGCCCGGCGGCTGCAATCGCTTCGGCCCGACCTTTCCATCGTGCTCCTCGAAGCATCCGATCGGGTCGGCGGGCGGGCGCGTACAGTCCATCCTTTCGGCGCGGGTGGCGTAGCGCTCGACCTCGGCTGCGGCTGGCTGCACGGTGCGCGCACCAATCCCTGGACAAAGATCACCGAGGAGATCGGCCTGACGGTCGACCGCACGCCGGCCCCCTGGAGCGACGGCGGGCGGCAGCTCGAGCGTGGCGATCCCGGAATGAAGGCGGCCGCAAGCGCGGTGGCGGAATTTTTTGAGCGGGTTGATGCCTATGATGGGGCTGGCGACGTCGATCTTTCGGCCATGCTGCCTGTAGACGAGCCGTGGCGCGAAAGGATCTATGCTGTCGGCGCGTTCATGACCGGGGCCGAGTTGCCCAAGTCTTCAGTGATCGATCTCGGCCGCTATGACCCCGGCCCCGGCCCGGACTGGCGCGTTCAGCAGGGCTACGGCACGCTTGTCGCTACCTATGGCCTGCCGGTGGCGACCGTTCTGGGCGTTGAGGTCAGCCGGATCGACCACAGCGGCGCCGATCATGTCGTGATTTCAACGACCAAAGGCGAGCTGACAGCGAGGGCGGTTGTTGTCTGCGTCTCCACCAGTGTCCTTGCCGCAGAGCGCATCGCCTTCTGGCCGCCGCTGCCGGAGAAGATCGAGGCCGCTTCGCGTTTGCCTCTCGGGCTGGCCAATAAGCTTTTCATCCAGACCTCCGAGCCCGGCATGTTCCCCGAGGATACGCATGTCATGGGGTCGCGGCAGGATCGCCGCACCGGCGCCTATCAACTAAGACCATTCGGGGCGCCGGTAATCGAAGCCTATTTTGCCGGCGACCTTGCGTTCGATCTCGAACGGCAGGGCGTGGAGGCGGCCTTCGACTTTTCGGTGGAACAGCTGAAGCGCGTCTTCGGTGGGGATGTCGGAACGAAACTTTCGCCTTTGGCAGCGTCGTCCTGGGCGAGCGAGCCCTTTGTCGGCGGGTCCTATTCCTATGCTGTTCCGGGAGCTTCCGATCTGCGCGGCGTGTTGGCCGCGCCCTGCAACGAACGTCTGTTCTTCGCCGGAGAGGCGTGTTCGCGGGCGCGATACTCGACGGCGCACGGCGCCTATGAGAGCGGGGTTGCGGCGGCTGAAGCGGTGGCGCAGGCGCTATGATCTGGACTTGGTGAAAGGAGTGACGCGTTCAAAGCGTATCGCGATCTCTCGGACCAGCT
Source organism: Rhizobium sp. ASV8 (assembly GCF_016429255.1). GTDB lineage: Bacteria > Pseudomonadota > Alphaproteobacteria > Rhizobiales > Rhizobiaceae > Rhizobium. Next base: position 28,742 of record NZ_JAELUG010000033.1, on the reverse strand, counting down.
TTGGCTCTTTATTTTGCGCATGTCGTTGTCGCAAAGCCGCGCAACGCTTTTGTGCGACATGCGTTCGCCGAAAAAATAACGATTCCGGTCGAAAATTTATGCGAAGCGCTCTTAAACTTGCGCGGCAACAGGCGTAAACGCAATCAAATACCACCCGATTTGGTTTAAATCTTCTTTCGGGAGATGGGCGGCGAAAGCCGCGACAAATAAAGCATTGGAGGAGCCATGAGTAACGGCGACACACTGACGTTCGACATTCAGAAAAATTCCAACCCCGCAACGGCCAGCGAGCGTGAAGCCCTGCTGCAGAATCCGGGTTTCGGCCGCGTATTCACCGATCACATGGTGACGATCCGCTATTCGCAGGACCGCGGCTGGCACGATGCCAAGATCGAGGCGCGCAAGGCGCTGGCTCTCGATCCTGCGACCGTGGTGCTCCATTACGCTCAGGAAATTTTCGAAGGCATGAAGGCCTATCACCTGCCTGACGGCGGTGCTGCGCTCTTCCGCCCGAGCGCCAACGCGCAGCGTTTCCACAATTCGGCAGAGCGGCTGGCCATGCCGCCGCTGTCGGAAAAACTGTTCGTCGAGTCCGTCCGCGAACTGGTCAAGATCGATCGCGAGTGGATCCCGACCGCCGAAGGTGCTTCGCTCTACCTCCGCCCGTTCATGATCGGCTCGGAATCCGCACTCGGAACACGGCCGGCCACCGACTACCTTTTCTGCGTCATTGCCTCTCCCGTTGCCTCCTATTTCAAGGGCGGTGCGTCGGCGGTTACGCTTTGGGTTTCCGAAAATTACACGCGTGCTGCCCCCGGCGGCACCGGTGCAGCCAAGTGCGGCGGCAATTATGCCGCAAGCCTCTCCGCGCTCGCCGAAGGCCAGCGTGAAGGCTGCGACCAGGTTGTCTTCCTCGATGCCGTCGAAAAGCGCTGGATCGAAGAGCTTGGTGGCATGAACATCTTCTTCGTCTTCGACGACGGCTCGCTGCAGACGCCGCCGCTGACGGGAACGATCCTGCCGGGCATCACCCGCGATTCGCTGATCAAGCTGGGACGCGACATGGGTCTCACCGTTCGCGAAGAGCCCTATTCGATCGAGCAGTGGCAGGCCGATGCTCAGAGTGGGCGTCTGCGCGAATCCTTCGCCTGCGGCACGGCTGCAGTCGTGACGCCGATCGGCAAGGTGAAGGGCCGCAAGCACAACTTTACGATCGGCGATGGCAATGCCGGGGCGACCACGCTCCGTCTGAAGGCCGCGTTGACCGATATCCAGTTCGGCCGTGCGCCTGATAAGAACGAGTGGCTCGACCGCCTGTTCTAAGCGGAAAGCCCTTGATCCGTGTCAGTCAGACCGGAGATCGATAGACATCCGGCGGGAAGCGCATGTGGCGCTCCCGCCGGAACCTGACTTTTGAGATCGCATAGTCGCCCGAAACACATCGGAGTTGTTGTGATGACCAACGTCAGCGAACGTCCCGGCGTCGAGCCGGGCGAGGAGATCGGCTTTGTCGGTCTTGGCGTCATGGGCCAGCCGATGGCCCTCAATCTTGCAAGAGCGGGCACGAGGCTCGTGGTTTGGAACCGTTCGCCGGAAGCGGCCGACCCGTTACGCGCGGCCGGCGCTGGCGTTGCGGCTAGTGTCGAGGAAGTATTCGAGCGAGCCCGCATCATCATCCTGATGCTGGTCAATGAGGCCGTGCTGGATACGGTTCTACGGCGGGGAACGCCTGACTTCGCGAAGCGGGTTTCCGGGCACATCGTCGTTTCGATGGGATCCAATTCGCCCGATTATTCGCGCGGGCTCGCTGCCGATATTCTCGATACCGGCGGACGTTATGTCGAAGCGCCGGTTTCGGGTTCGAGGAAGCCTGCGGAAACGGCGCAGCTCGTCGCGCTGCTCGGCGGCGATGAGGAGACGGTTGCAGAGGTACGCCCGGTGCTTGCGCCCATGTGCCGCGAAACCATCCTCTGCGGCCCGGTCGGCAATGCATTGCTGATGAAGCTTACCGTCAATCTCTACCTTTGCACGATGCTGGCAGGGCTTGCCGAAGCGGCGCATTTTGCCGAGCAGAACGGGCTCGACCTCAAGACTTTTCAGGCTGCCATCGATTCCGGACCGATGGCGAGCGACCTGACGCGCGTGAAAATTCCAAAGCTCGTTGCCCGTGATTTTTCAGTGCAGGCGGCCACGGCCGATGCGTTCAACAGTACAAATCTGATTGCACATGCGGCTCGCGCCGCCGGCATGGCCTCGCCGGTTCTCGATGTTTGCCGTGCGCTCTATGGCGAGAGTGTCGAACTTGGCAATGGCAGGCTGGATATGGTGTCGGTAGTGACGGCCATTGAGGCCCGTACCGCGGCGCTTGGTCGCTCTTAGAGCGGACAAAGCCTCATCCACCTTCTAAATCATTCTATTCGTTCGCTTTTGCGAAAAGCGAGGCAAAGGGCTGTGTTGCACTTTTCCTGGATTCGCTCTGGCAAGCGATCGGGCAATGCCTATGTTGGGTTGAGATCGAAACAGACATTCCTGAAAGGAAAACGGACATGTCTGCCCCCAAGGACAGCAATCTTTTTCAAAAGCTTGGTTTGAAGCATCCATTGATCGTCGCCCCGATGGCGGGCGGCCCGTCGTCTGTCGACCTCGTAGCATCGGCCTCGGCTGCGGGAGCGCTTGGCGCTATGGGAGGCGCCTATTCCAATAGCGCCGCCATAGAAACCTTTGCCGCGCAGGTCCGCCAGCGAACCGACAAGCCTTGCGCGATCAATCTGTTCGTTCCGCATGGCATAGCCGAAGTCACGCCCGATCGGCTCGAACGGGCAATAGAGGCAACCGCCGTGTATCGGCGCGAGCTCGAGCTGGCCTCGCCGCAGCTTGCTCTTCCCTATGAAGAGGATTTCGATACACAGTTCGAAACCGTGCTGCGCCTCAAGCCCGCGTGCTTCAGTTTCGTCTTCGGCCTGCTACCGGTCGATCATGTGCGCGAGGTGAAAAAGGCCGGTATTCCACTGATCGGCACGGCGACGACGCTCGATGAGGCGAGGGCGTTGGAAGAGAGTGGTGTGGATGCCGTTACGCTGCAGGGCTTCGAGGCTGGCGGCCATCGCGGTATTTTCGATGCCAAGGCGGCGGATTCTGAAATCGGTCTTCGCGATCTTCTGGCGCAGTGCGTCGGCGCCATCCACGTACCGCTGATCGCGGCAGGCGGCCTTATGACGGCAGAAGATGTGCGGGCGGCGCTCACGGCAGGAGCGCAGGCCGTCCAGATGGGCACGGCCTTTCTGGCCTGCGCGGAAGCTGGAACATCGGCGCCCTATCGCAAGAAGCTTCTCGAAGCATCGGAGCGCAGAACGCGGACAACGCGCGCCTTCTCCGGCCGCTTCGCCCGCGGCATCGAAAACCGCTTCATGGACGAAATGGATCGAAAGCCGGAAGGCATTCTTCCCTTTCCGGCGCAGAACAAGTTCACGCGCGATATGCGCGGCGCATCGACTGCGAAGGGATCGCCGGACTTTCTGTCTCTGTGGTCGGGAACCGGCAAGGGCGAGCTCTGGCAGGGCAAGGCTGCCGATCTGATCGAGCGCCTTTTTGATTAGAGCGACCTTCGTGCTTCCTTTCGGAAACACGAAGGTCGCTCTATCTCCTTGAATCTGCGCATCAGGCTTTCCGAAAATCGATTCCGATTTTCGGGCCGATACTTTGGAGCAATTCCAGGAAAAGTGCGCAGCGGTTTTCCGTCCGGAATCGCTTGACAATAAAAGGCGCTGTTAACGCTTTTGCGTCTCTTGCGGGACAAAAAGAAAGGAGCCGGCAAGCCGGCTCCCGATCATCGCGCAAGGCTGTCTAAAGCCTTGCTTATTCCATGCCGAGAGCGGCCATGTAGGTCTGCAGGATGGATTCTTCTTCCAGGCGCTCATTCGCGTCCTTCTTGCGAAGGCGGATGATGGTGCGGATCGCCTTGGTGTCGTAGCCGCGGCCCTTGGCTTCGCCCATCACGTCCTTGATGTCGGAGGCGATCGCTGCCTTTTCTTCTTCCAGGCGCTCGATACGCTCGATGAATTGGCGCAGTTCGGCTGCCGCTACGTTCTCGACGCTATTCTCTTCCATGCACTTCTCCTAAAGGGTCCTAGAGGGTCGCTCGAGGCCGGTCGCAAATGGAATCGGTGGGTCAACCGATGCTGCACTTCGCTTCAGGGCCTGCGCGGTATTTCGAATTCGATCGGGCAGTTGACCTGCCGCGAATGGCGCGCAAGGTCAAGCGCTATTGGTAAAGGCGGCGTTAATCTTTCGGCTTGTTTTGCTCGAAAGCGGCTTTTTGCACAGCCGAAGCTTCCTTCTGATGCAGGTTCTTCCAATCCTCATAGGGCATGCCGTAGATCATCTCGCGCGACTCGTCCTTGCTGACGGGCAGACCTGCCTCCTCGGCCGCTTCGCGATACCAGTTTGACAGGCAGTTGCGGCAGAAACCGGCAAGGTTCATCAGGTCGATGTTCTGAACATCGCTGCGTTCGCGCAGGTGCGCAACGAGATGGCGAAACGCGGCGGCCTCGAGCTCGGTCTGCTGTTCCTTGGTGAGTGCGCTCATCTTCATTCTCCTCAATTCGCTCGCCGGTTCATCCCTCATAGGGGCCGGTACGCGACTGAAATCGCTTGTATTCGTGCAATGCCGGATCGGCGTTCAGTTCGGCGAAAATCCGCGACAGGCGGTCGGCCCATTCGGCAATGCCGGCTTCGTCGCCGATCAGATCCTGCCGGACCTCCAGCAGCGCATGCGGAATGCCTTTCATCATGCAATGGCGGAACATGGTGTCGTTGCGCAGGGCGCCGTCGTAAGGCTCGTTGTCTCCGACCACGAGATCGGTATCCGCGCCGAGCTTTGCAAGGAGCGGCGTAACGGCACGATCATCGCTATCCCAGAGCACGCTTGCATGCCAGGGTCTTGCCACGCCTTTCCAGGCCGGCGTGAAGGAATGCATCGACAACACGAGAGGCGCCTGGCCTGTTGCTTTCGCCACTGCGGAAATCGTCTCATCGACCGCCTTGTGGTACGGCCGGTGGAATGCCTCTATGCGGTAGTTCCACTCCTCATCCGTGATCGGATGATTGCCGGGAATGATCGCTCCATCGGAGATCTTCATGATCAGCGTCGGGTCGTCTTCCCCGCGGTTCGGATCGATGAGCAGACGGGAGAAGCCGCCGAGCACGCCGGGCACGTCAAGCGTCTGGCACAGGTGGCGGCAGAGGCTTTCGATGCCGATATCGTAGGCGATGTGGCGCGAAAAGGCAGCCTCCGGCAGCCCCAGGCGGCCATAGCGCTCGGGCAAATGCCGCATGGCGTGGTCCCCGAGAATGACCATGCCTTTGTCACGATTGCCCGATATGATTTCGAAAGATGCGAAGTTGGTCATGCGGATTGTCGATTATTGAAATTTTCAACTCTTTGTTTGATTGCATGCGCGGATGGAAGGTGCAAGGTTTGCAGCCTCCGTCGGATGAACAGCGGCGCATGGCGCCGTCACCATTCCGTGAAGAAAATATAATCGATTAGAGTTGCGTTGACATTCATCGGATGGCAGCGCAAGAAGACGCAACAACGAATAACCGGGAGCCAATTGGAAGCCGTGTCCAGCCAAGTCGCGCCACGTTTCGTTAAGCGGTCCAGTCCGCTAGCCCGAATCGCCTTCCTCATTCTCGCTATAGCAGCGCCGTTCTTTTTCATGCCGAATGCGGCCCGTGCCGATTTCCGAACGTGCAACGGCACTCAGAACCTCGTCGGCGTAGCGATCGGCTATAGGGCCAAGGAAGGTTGGGTAACGGAAGGCTGGTGGCAGATTCCGGCCAATACCTGCGCCACCTTGATCGAGGGACCGCTCCAATCCCGCTATTACTATCTCTACGCAGAAGACGCGGCCCGTGGCGGCCGCTGGACCGGCGATGTCGAAATGTGCGTGGCGGAGAACGAATTCAAGATCCCAGGCGTGAAGGACTGCTACGCGCGCGGCTACCAGAAGATGGGATTCAAGGAATACGACACGGGGCGTCAGGCGAGCTGGATGGTTCAGCTCTCCGATACCCCGGGCAGCCAGGAAAGCCAGAATTGATGAAACGAAACAGAAAAGTCAAAATCCTCGCAACGCTCGGCCCGGCCTCTTCTTCCGAGGAAATGATCCAGAAGCTTCATGAGGCCGGCGCGGACCTGTTCCGCATCAACATGAGCCATGCCAGCCATGATGTGATGCGCACGCTCATTCAGCGCATTCGCGCCGTTGAAGCGCGCTGTGGTCGTCCGATCGGCATTCTCGCTGACTTGCAGGGTCCCAAGCTGCGCGTCGGCAAGTTTGCTGAAACCAAGGTCGATCTCAAGCCCGGCCAGACGTTCACGCTCGACAATCAGGATATCCCTGGCGACAACACGCGTGTCTACCTGCCGCATCCGGAAATTCTGGAATCGGTGCAGCCGGGCCACCGCCTGCTGATCGATGACGGCAAGCTGGCCTTGCGCGCCGAGAAGTGCGACGGCAAGAGCATCGTCACGACGGTCATTTCAGGCACGAAGATTTCCGACCGCAAGGGCGTCAGCCTGCCGGATACGCTGCTCGGCGTCGGCGCTCTGACGGATAAGGACCGCGTCGACCTCGATGCCGTCCTCGCCACCAACGAGGTCGATTGGGTTGCCCTTTCCTTCATCCAGCGCCCGGAAGACCTGACGGAAGTCCGCAAGATCTCGCATGGCCGCGTTGGCCTGATGTCGAAGATCGAAAAGCCGCAGGCCGTCGAGCGCATCGAGGAGATCATCGAGCTTTCGGACGCATTGATGGTGGCCCGTGGCGACCTTGGCGTGGAAATGCCGCTGGAATCCGTTCCCGGCATTCAGAAGCAGTTGATCCGCGCCTGCCGTCGCTCGGGCAAGCCCGTTGTGGTCGCCACGCAGATGCTGGAATCGATGATCTCTGCGCCGGTTCCGACCCGCGCCGAAGTGTCCGACGTTGCGACCGCCGTCTTCGAAGGCGCCGATGCCGTCATGCTCTCGGCAGAATCCGCATCAGGCGACTATCCGGTCGAAGCCGTTTCCATGATGGCCTCGATCGCCGGCACCATCGAGCGCGAGCCGCATTATCCGGGCATCATCTATGCCCAGCGCGCTTTGCCTGAGGCAACCGGCGCCGATGCGATTTCGCTCGCCGCCCGGCAGATTGCCGAGACGCTGAAGCTCGCCGCCATCGTCTGCTACACCTCGTCCGGCACGACCGGCCTTCGCGCCTCGCGCGAGCGTCCGCAAGTTCCGATCCTGGCGCTGTCGCCGATCATTCAGACAGCACGTCGCCTGTCCGTCGTCTGGGGCATGCACTGCGTCGTCACGCATGATGCGACCGACCTCGACGACATGGTCAACAATGCCTGCCGCATCGTTGCCGAAGAAGGTTTCGGCAAGCCGGGCGACCGCATCATCATTTCGGCCGGTGTTCCGCTCGGCACGCCGGGCGCGACCAACATGCTGCGCATTGCCTACATCGGCTCGGACGGCCAGTCGGGCGTCTGATTGCCGACATAGGATACAAGGCAGCAGCTTTAGATACGAGAAACCCGCCTTCGAAAGAGGGCGGGTTTTCTTTTGAGGCCAGAAGTTCATTTCGCAGGTGGTGACGATCGCGTGCCTACCCAGTCTCCGGGCGGCTCAAGCGCGGATCTCCGTCGCCGACGAACTCCAGAAGATCTCCCGGTTGGCAATCCAGAGCTTTGCAGATCGCCTCCAAAGTCTCGAAACGGATGCCCTTCACTTTGCCGGACTTCAAAAGCGAGATATTGGCTTCGGTGATGCCCACCTCTGCAGCCAATTCCTTTGAGCGCATCTTTCGACGCGCCAGCATGACATCGAGATTGACGAGGATCGGCATGAGAGCATTTCCATGAAAATGCACGGCGGCTTCGCATCCGGAGTGCGCAAAAACAAAGAGATAGAGCTTTTCGCGATTCGAAGAAAAGCGAAAACTCTTTAGACGAAGTTCGCATTTTCGTCGGCGATACGGGCTGCTTCCCGCAAGGTCCAGCCGATGGCGACGAGAAGGCCTCCGACAATCGCCCACAGAATATCGTCAAGGCTTATGGTCAGGGCAGCAAGTCGCTGCCCGGGAGGATTGCCGAACGTGATGAGAACGCTGGCGGCCATCCGCCAGAACGGCAGGAGAAGGCCCTTGGCAATCAGGATCATGCCGATGCGCCACACCCGTGCCGCGGCAATATCCGTAATGGCTCGACCAGCGATGAAGCCGGTGAAGATCGCGCGCGCCTGCAACAGGAGATAGACGAGCAGGGCCGCCGGCGGCGCGGACAGGGCCAGACCCATGAGCTGAGTGGCTAACGTGACTGTTACCGGGGATCCGGCAATACCGAGATAAGGCGCCAGCATGGTCTGAACGGTGCTCTTGTCGATCCATATCCAGATCATGGCCGCGACCGTGAACACCATCCCCGCAACGGTCGATCCCGACATGATGCGCGCCCAGCGCCGGCGGCGATCCGTCACCCCTGGCGGTGGGTGATCGATGATATGCGTCATGTGAGCACTCCAATTGACTCGATATTTAATTTCTGTATTACGATAATTAATGATCGTCAATGAGGAATTCTTATGTCGATACCCCCTGTTATCCCGCGTGTCTTCATGCTGCTTGCCTTGCTCGTATTGGGGGGCTGCCTGAGCACGCCGCTCTCCAGCTTACCGAAGCTCGCCCGGCTCGATTTCCTCACCATGGATTTTGCCGAGGTCAGGGCAGGGCTGCGTCAACCTTCTGCGCTGGCGTTGCGGCCGGGTGATTTCGTCATGACCGTGAAGACGAAGACCGAGGGTAGCAGCGATGAAACCGTTGACCGGTTCGTTCTTGTCGAGGCAGCCGAGCCCGCTGAGCGTCACCCGCTTTCCATGGAGGCGAAGCCAGGATTTGTCCTGAGCGTGTGGCGGATCGCTCCCGAAGATGTTCCACGGTTGGCGGCGATCCAGGAGCGCACTCGCGTTTCGATCAAGTATGGTCCGCGCGTACGTGGCAGCATCGAGATTGCCGTAACCGGCGGATGTGTGCGCGAGGATATTCCTGCCGGGCCACTGCCAGTGTCCACCTATTTGAAGCCGGCTCGCGACGAGAGCTTCATCACCTTGAGCGCCAATGCCGACCTCAGGGGGATGATTACAGGAAAGGATCAGCAAGTATCCCTTCCTCGCTGCTGATTGCTTGGAGGCGTGGTCTGGTCGATGGAGAGGCCACAGAGGGTGTCGCGGTGCGGCATAAGAGAGACCAGGCGGGTCTTGCTAAGCGCTGCACCACATGCAACCTTCTGGGCTCAAGGAGGAGGGACATCATGCATCTGACCACGCTGCTCGCCTTTGCCGCCGTCTCTTTCATCGGTATCGCGACGCCGGGGCCTACCGTGCTTCTGGCGCTCACAAATGGCTCGCGTTTCGGCGTCCGGCGCGCCTTGCCGGGAATGATCGGTGCTGTTCTGTCTGATGCTGTGTTGATCTGTGCCGTCGCTATCGGCCTCGGAGCGCTCCTGGCGGCTTCCGAATTCTGGTTCTCGGCGCTGAAATGGGTGGGCGCCGCCTATCTCGCCTTTCTTGGCATCATGATGCTGCGTTCGAAGGGGAGCATTGATGGCGCCTTGCAGGCTAGTGCGAGCCAGTCGAAGGGAATGGCATTTTCCATCGGATTGAAGAGCTTCATGGTCGCCGTCACCAATCCGAAGGGCTATCTCTTCTTCTCGGCCTTCTTGCCGCAGTTCATCGATCCCTCCATGCCGCAGCTTCAGCAATACTTCATTCTGGGCAGCATCTTCGCCGCGCTCGATTTCATGATTATGTTCGGCTATGCGGTCTTCGGCTCACAGGCTGTGCGGGTCCTGAAGTCCGAAGGCGCAAAGTGGCTTGAGCGCGCCTGTGGCGGCGCGCTGCTGGCTCTTGCGGGATCATTGGCGCTCTATCGTCGCGCCGCCAACTGAGGATCTACAGCATCGGCCCGAAAATCTGATAGGATTTTCGGAAAGCCCGATGCGTAGATTCAAAGAGATAGGGCGTCCTTAGTGCTTCCAAAAGGAAGCACGGCGCTCTAGTGGCGGCTCAGAGCCGCTTCGAAGACATCCTGGTCGACATTGCCGCCTGATGTGACCGCGATCACCGTATCGCCCTCTATGTTTTTGCCGTGGAAGAGCGCCGCGGCCAGCGCCACGGCTCCGCCTGGTTCCACCACGATCTTCAAACGGGTGAAGGCGAGCGCCATGGCCTTTTGAGCTTCCTCATCCGTAACGACGAGACCGGCACCGCAAAGCCGCTTCAGGATTGGGAAGGTGATGTTGCCCGGCTGCGGCGTGATGATGGCATCACAGATCGAGCCCTGCAGCGCGGCATTGCGCTCGATCCTGCCTGAGGCGAGCGAGCGGGCGGTGTCATCGAAGTCCTGGGGTTCGCAGGGATGTACCTTGAAACCCGGAGCGCGGGATTCAAGCGCCAGCGCGATACCGGAGGTGAGCCCGCCGCCGCCGCAGGGAACGAGAACGCTTGCGGCCCCGATGCCTTCCTCGGCAGCCTGTTCGGCGATTTCGAGCCCGGTCGTTCCCTGGCCGGCGATAACCTGCGGCTCGTCGAAGGGCTTGATGAGCGTCAGGCCACGCTCCTTGGAAATACGTGCGCCGATTTCGTCCCGGTCTTCCTTGACGCGGTCATAAAGTACGACGTCTGCACCGAAGGCGCGGGTATTGGCGATCTTCAACTTCGGGGCATCAGTCGGCATGATGATGACAGCGGGAACGCCGTGAAGCTTTGCGGCCAGCGCCACGCCTTGCGCATGGTTGCCGGATGAGAAGGCGATGACGCCCTTGGCGCGCACGGATGGCTCAAGTGCCGAGACCGCCGACCAGCCGCCGCGGAACTTGAAGGAGCCGGAGTGCTGCAGGCATTCGGCCTTCACGAACAGGCGGCGGCCCGCAATCTCATCGAGAAAGGGCGAGGAGAGAAGCGGCGTGCGCCGTGCCCGGCCACCGAGGCGAGTGCGGGCGGCTTCGATCATTGCAATATCGACCATGGAGGGATCACTCTTCTGCTTCAGAAAGACTTTCCATCCATAGAGCGCCCGCCTTTCCTTTAAAACAAGGAGATTGTCTCTGTGACACTTCAGGCGACGCCGGAGCGCCGTGCTTCCTTTGGGAAGCACAAAAGATGCTCCGTCCTGTTTGTTCTACGCATCGGGCTTTCCGAAAATCGGTTCCGATTTTCGGGCCGATGCCGTCGGCAGCGAGAGGTGCCCGACATCGTATGTCTGCAGGCCGGATCTTGCCGGATCTTTCGGCGGCTCGGCCAGCAGGCGGAAGCGCACCAGCGTCCAGTGCGTCGGTTCGAATGCAGCGACCGAGGCGAGCGCCTCGCCATTCGATATGGCACGTGCTGCTGCCTCGCTCTCCTTCGCGCGCAGTTCTGAAAGCGATGTTTCGGCGTCGATGGCGACGATCTCGCGCGTGGCGAATTTGGCGCTGCGAATATCCGCGGAGGTTTCGGCATGCCAGGCGATCCAGGTGTTGATCTGAGGGCGGCCAAAATTCTCGGTTAGGGCCAGGAAGCCGGGGCCGCACAAGAAATCGCTCAAACCCTCTTCCTGCTGCCAGACGTAGAAGGGTGAATAGAAATTCTGCCGGCTCCCCGTAGCGGCATCGCCCTTTCTCGCCGTCAGATAGGCCTTGAATTTCAAGCCGGGGAGATTGTCGAGCAGGGGACCTTTCTCGCGGATGCGGCGATCGATGATCGCCATGTCGTAGTCCGCGGGGAGGGGAAAGTTATATTGCATGGCGATCATGGTCATTCCTCCAGCCAGGTGACGGCGCTTCCATTTTGCGCTGCCTGGATGCTGATATAGGAGAAGGCATTCTCCGGTGCCGCGCCGTGCCGATGGCGTTCGTTCGGTGCGAAGCTGATACAATCACCGGCATGCAGTTCTTCTGCGGGACCGCCGAACCGTTCGGCAAGGCCGACGCCGGACAGAACGTAGAGGATCTGTCCGTGTGGATGCGTGTGCCAGCGGGTCATGACGCCGGGTTCGAGTGCACAGCGCATCGCGGTGAGGCCGCCGTTTTCGGCACTCTCCACCAGCGACTCCACCAGGAAGGTAGCGGTAGCGATGCCTTCGGGCGATGGCCGCATGTTCGTGCCGGCGCGATGAATGGCGGGCGACTGGATAGATGTGGTTTGCGACATGGTTCTCAAACCTGCTCGATCATCTGCGCGCGGCCATCGGCAAATGACCAGTCCTCCCGCGTTGCCGTGGTGATGGTGATCATGATGTCCTCAGGGCGGACGCCCGGAGCGTCGGCAAGAAGTTCGGCGACGCGGCGATAGAAGGCTTTCTTGGTCTCGGTGCTGCGCGGCTTGCCCGTGGTGACATCGAAGAAGACGTAATCGTCCGTGCGCGGCTTGCTGGCGAAATAGGTCCGGTCGAAAACCAGCTCATGCCGCTCCAGCTGATGGATGGACTGAAAGCGATCCGTCGGCGGCACCTCGAAAGCCTCGACGAGCGCGCGATGGAAATTGTCCGACAGCGCCTTGAGGTATTCCGGCGACTTGCCGCGCAGAAGGGTGATGCGGGTGAATGGCATGGGATGCTCCTGTTTCCGTGTCTCTTGACGATCATAGAATGACAGCAGATAATCATCCCGAAAATCAGATAATTCTGGATATATAATTCCAAAAAAGTGGATGGTTGTTCGTGCGGAAGATTATCTTCGATCTCGATGTGCTGCGCAGCTTTGTGACCGGCATGGATCTCGGCAGCTACGCCAAGGCGGCAGACAGGCTGGGGCGCTCTACTTCGGCGGTCAGTGCGCAACTGAAAAGGCTGGAGGAACAGGCGGGTACGCCGATCTTCCGAAAAGCAGGACGCGGGCTGGCACTCACCGAAGCCGGCGAGACGATGCTTGGTTATGCCCGGCGCTTGCTGGATCTGAACGACGAGGCGGCCACGGCACTGCACGGGACGGAACTCGAGGGTTGGGTTCGTCTCGGCTTGCAGGAGGATTTTGGAGAGACCTTGCTGCCCGAAGTGCTCGGGCGTTTTGCCCGCGCCCATCCGAAGGTACGCATCGAGGCGCGCGTTACGCGCAATGTCGAGCTGGTCGAGCGGGTGACGTCGGGCAAGCTCGATCTGGCGCTTGCCTGGAGCGACGGCTTTCGTACCGCTCATACGGATCGAATTGCCGAAGTGCCGATCTGCTGGGTCGGCCCCGCGAATGGTGACGTGCAGTGGCATGCCGAGAGCGGCGAGACCATGCCGCTTGCCTCGCTTGAGGCGCCATGCCTGCTGCGGAATATCGCCACCAAGACGCTCGATCGAGCTGGGATCGGCTGGCGGGTATCCTTCGTCAGCCCCAGTCTGGGCGGTCTGTGGGCGGCAACGGCTGCAGGCCTTGGCCTGGCGCTGCGCACGCCGCTCGGGCTGCCAAGCAAGGTGCGGCAGCTAGCGCCTGGTGAGGCCGGCCTGCCGGCTTTGCCGACGCTGGATCTGGTGCTGCATCGCGCTGAAGCGGAAGCGAGCCCTGCGACGGAGCGGCTGGCGTCGATCATGCTGCAGGCGGTGAGGCAGACGATAGAGACCGTGCCGCACAGTCGTATATTCGCGGATGCCGCTGCAGCTGACTATGACGTCGTCATGGCCTGAGAGGAGGGCGTCCGCCCGGAAGCTTCGTTGCCGAGGTTGTAGGGTATCCGCCTTTCATCGAATCGCGAAAAGGCTTTATCTTCTTGTTTGTCCACGCATTCCGGACGGAAAACCGCTGCGCACTTTTCCTGGAAATGCTCCGATGCGGATTTCCGCTTGTGCGGCAAGCATCTGCAGGTCGCGCGATTGGCCTGCCAACCGCTCGATGGCGGCGATTGCAACATCCGTCGTCACATAGTCCGGCTTGTGGCCGAGATTGCTTATGGTGACGAGCTCGGCGCCGGCAATATCCCGGGCAAGCCCGCGGGAATGTAATTCCTCCAGCACGATATCGTCGCTGTCGCCGGTGATGATGACGGTTGGCGCCTTGATCTCGCTGTAACGCGGCGCATGGGCGGAGACATAGGCGAAAAGGTTGACCACGTCGGTCGCATTGTTGCGGAATGTATGCGGCCGCAGCACCAGTTCCGGCGCTGTTTTCTCTATGTAATCCGCCGGCCTCGCATTCGGGCGGAAGATGCTGAGCGTGCCGGTCTCGACCCTGCGCAGGCCGATCGGCATGACGATCAGATGTGTGAAGAGCCAACCGAGAACGGGCGTGGCGGCGAGCGTATAGTACCAGTCGACGCCGCCGGGCCAGGGATGGGTGGCTGGTGCCAGAAACAACAGTCCTTCGGTCCTGCCGGGATGCCGCATGCCGAACGCCGCGGCGGTGGCTCCGCCGAAAGAATGGCCGATGATGATGGCGCTCCCGATGCCGCGCTTGTCCATCAGTCTGGCAATGGCGTCGGCCTGGCCCGAGGGGAGGGCGTTTTCCGCCGGTCCGCGCTCGGAATAGCCATGGCCGGGTCGATCGACGAACAGCATTTCGGCGCGGCCGCTCAAAGGAGCCGCGAAAGCTTCGAACTGATCGCGCAGATTGCCGCTGGCGCCATGAATGAAAACCAGTGCAGGCAGATCCGCAGTCGCTGGGCGCGGCAGATGCACGGCGTTCAAACGGTAGCCGCCGATATCAGTCAGTTCGCCGATATTGGGATAGGTTTGCTCGATCGCACGCGTCTTGTATGCGGAGAAGCCCGCGGCAAAGACGACAACAGTAATAATGGCAGTGAGCAGAGAATCGATCATTGCGGCACGGATCAAATATCAGAGGCCACCAAAGTACGTCGCGATCTTTCAGATGCGCGTTTAGCGCTTTAGTTCCTTGTTTTTGCGCATGTCGTTGCCGCAGAACCGTTGTGCTGCACACTTTTGCGCGACATGCATTAATCTAATGTCCCATCGCGGTTTTTCATCCCCTGGGATGCAGTTTCTGCTGTGCGCGATGGCCACGCTGCACCGACAATCAGGTGCGGCTGCCCGCAATCTTCTCCGAGAGCTTGCTGACCTCTTCCTGTGCCGAGCGATTCGCCGGATAGATGTCGAGGAAGCGTTCCCAGGTTCTCAATGCAAGCGCATCATTGCCTCGTTCGGTCAGCAGCGCCGCCATGCCGGCAATAGCGCCAAAGTGGCGAGGCTCTATCCGCAGGACCTGATTGATGTCTTCCATCGACTTGCGATAGTCGCCGATAGCGAAGTTGAGCGTCGCGCGCCTGTTCCAGCCTTCGACATAATCGGGCCTCAGCGAGATCACCTGATCGAGATAGTCCATCGCAGCGGCGTTGCGCTTGTCCAGAATGGCCTTGTCGGCCCATTGCATCAGGAGATTAACGGTGGCGCTGCCGGAATCACTGAGTTCGGCATTGATCTGATCGGCGATGAGGCTCGCCTGATCGGGATCGCGCTGACGTTTCAATGATGTGAAGAGATTGTCGAGCCGCTGTTTGGGTGAGAGGCTGCCGGAGGTGTCACCGGAATCCTTCCGCTCGACGATACTGCTCGAATCGTCGGCCACCGCTGTTTGCGGAGTTGCTATACTCAAGGCAAGCAGGATCGGAAGGGCAAAATAGGGCAAAGCTAAAACGCGCATGGCGGGCATAGTAGCCCGCCAGTGTCGAAGATCAAAAACAAATTTGATGCGATCAACTAAAACTGTGCGCTCGATCCGAGGGATCAGAGCCACGCGCTATATCAGCCCTGACGAGCCTTGTAGCGCGGGTTCAGCTTGTTGATGATGTAGATGCGGCCCTTGCGGCGAACGAGACGGTTGTCACGGTGGCGCGCCTTGAGCGACTTGAGCGAATTCTTGATCTTCATTTTTCTGATCCGCGATGTTCGAGGGGGAATGTCACATTCGCCCGTGTCATTAACAATCAAAAGCGCGCTCAGGGCGCGCTCTTTAGGGTGGGGAGCAAATACCCTGTCGCCCGTGCCCTGTCAACCATGTCAGGGGCTTTTTCCCGCCCGTCTTAACGGACAAGCTGTGTAACATGGCCCATTTTGCGGCCCGGGCGCGCTTCGCTCTTGCCGTAGAGGTGCACCAGCGTGTCGTCAAGGCGCAGCCATTGCGGCAGCGCCAGAATGTCGTCGCCGACCAGATTCGTCATCACGCAATCGGAATGGCGTTGCGGATTTCCGAGTGGCAGGCCAGCGACCGCCCGGATGTGTTGCTCGAATTGCGAGATGACGCATGCGGCCTCAGTCCAATGGCCTGAGTTGTGGACGCGCGGCGCCATTTCATTGGCGATGAGGTCGCCGTTCGCCAGCGCGAAGAACTCGATGCCGATGACGCCGACATAACCGAGCGCAGTTAGGATCTTTTCCGCAGCCGCGCGCGCGGCTGCAGCCGTCTGCTCGGAAATGCTGGCGGGCAGGGTTGAGGTGTGGAGGATGCCGTCTCGGTGGACGTTCTCAGCCGGATCGTAGCAGGCAATCGTTCCGTCGATACCGCGTGCGGCGATGATCGAGATCTCGCGTTCGAAGGATACGAAGCTTTCAAGAATGAGAGGTACGCCGCCGAGGGCTGCATAGCCGCCTTGGGGGCTGTCGGCCGATGAGCGATAGACACGCTGGCCCTTGCCGTCATAGCCGAGACGTCGGGTCTTCAGCACGCCCTGACCGCCGAAATCGGCAAGGGCTGCCTCAAGATCGGCCTGGCTGTCGACAGCGTGGAAGCGTGCGGTCGGGATGCCGCAGCCGTTGATGAAGCGCTTTTCTGTCAGCCGGTCCTGCGCCATCTCCAGAGCCTTCGGCGGCGGATAGACAGCGATATCGTCAGCCAGCTTTTCGGCGGCCAGGACCGGAACATTCTCGAATTCGTATGTCACGACGTCGCAGCGCCTTGCCAGTTCGGCAAGGGCAGCCGCATCGTCATAGGCGGCGACAATCTGCTCGCTGGCGACTTGGGCTGCCGGACAGTCGGCTTGCGGTTCGAGGATGATGATGCGGAAATTCAGGCGCGCAGCCGCCATGGCGAGCATGCGGCCGAGCTGGCCGCCGCCGATGATGCCAATCGTCTTCTCGGTCATAGGTCATCCATCGGGTATTCGGCAACGCCTGCGCTCTGGCGCGCACGCCATTCGTCCAGCCGGTCGGCGATTTCTTCGTCGCCGAGCGCCAGGACGGCGGCGGCGAGAAGGGCGGCATTCACCGCGCCGGCCTTGCCGATCGCCAATGTTCCGACGGGGATGCCAGCCGGCATCTGCACGATGGAGAGAAGGCTATCCTGCCCGGAGAGAGCGCGGGACTGTACCGGCACACCGAAGACCGGCAGCGGCGTCATGGAGGCGGCCATGCCGGGAAGGTGGGCCGCCCCGCCAGCGCCGGCAATGATGACCTTGAAGCCTTCATCCCTTGCGCCCTTGGCGAAACTCACCAGCCTGTCCGGCGTGCGATGCGCTGAGATGATGCGCGCATCATAGGTGATCTCCAGGGCTTCAAGAGTGTCTGCGGCATTTTTCATGGTTTCCCAGTCGGACTGGCTTCCCATGATGATGGCGACAGGCGGTCTTTCGGTCATCATCGTCGCGTTATGCTCCTCAGGCTATAATGTCGGGAATAATCTGGTCTTCCAGCTTGGAAAGCTTGTCCTTGATGACGAGCTTCTTCTTCTTCATGCGCTGGATGCGAAGGGCCTCGCAGCCCGTCTGGATCATGGCATTGATTGCGGCATCATAATCTTCGTGTTCCTGGCGCAGCCGCGCCACGATCAGCCTGATTTCCGCCTGTTCCTGATCGGCCATGTTCATTTCCCCAGCATATCGCGGAATCGCATGTCTTCCGCCTCTTAAATCCCGCAAGCTCCTATCATCAAATGGCGGTAACGGGAAGTTATCCTTCATCACGAATTTGCCGCCTATAGGCCACGTTTTCGCCTTCGACAAGGGCCGGATATTATGGCACAGTGGGAGGGTTGACACCTAGGGCCTTGGCGAATGGATGGTCAGGGCCCCTAAAGAGGAAGGAAGGGTCATATGACTGTTCAAGCTCATCTTGAATCGCTCGAAAAGAAACATGTCGCTCTGGAGGAAGAGCTGCATACCGCACTGACGTCTCCCTCTATCAATGATACCACGATAGCCGACATCAAGCGCAGGAAACTGCGCGTCAAGGACGAAATCCAGCGTCTGCGTTCGTCGGTTCACTGACGCAAAGCGTCAGGGATCAAAATTATCGATCTTGGCGGGTAGGCCAGTGGATCGAGAGATTCCGGAATAGCTGCCGAGATCGAAAACTATTGTCGCTTAGAGCGAGTGCGCCGACGTTATAGTATCAGGGTGGGTCGGCGCAGCTTTCTTAAACATGCTGCGAAAGAACATTTGGACGCATTGCGATAGAGATTGCGCAAAGCAAAAAGTTTAGATGGAAGCGGCGGCTTTCAAGCCCAGAATTGATCCAGCCATAAATTCAGTTTGTCGAAGCCGCGGCTGTTGATGGCATATATGCGTTTCGTGCCCTCATTGGTCACGGAAACGAGATTGCTGTCGAGCAATGCCTTGAGATGCTGCGACACCGCGGGGCGACTGATCGGCAGGCCTTGCGCCAGCTCATTGACCGTTTTGGGTGAGCGTCGCAGCTCCTCCAGCAAGTAGCGCCGGTTCGGGTCCGCGATGGCTGCGAAGGGATCCATGGTCGACATAAGGAAAAGCTACGTCAAACGCTAGGGTGCGGCAAGTTAATTGTGCGCTGCACGATATAATGTGCGGCAGGCACGGATGGCGGTCGATATAATCGCGACCCACACCACCTTCGAGAGGCCAGTTTCGGTGGCTGCCCCTTGTCAGAGCGGACTATCGCATTTACTCACGACTATCGAACCGGTGCATCATCCTCCAAGGATGAGCCCGAAACCATGGAAGCTCGCATGACCGTGCCCGAAGATCGTTGCCGCCTCGTTCTCATCGTTCCCGATATCGCCGATATGGAGGAACAGGTGAAGGTTGTTGCCGATGCACTCAGGGGCGGCGATGTCGCCTCGGTGATCATTCCCCAGTATGGACTGGACGACAACACGTTCCAGAAGCATGCGGAGAAGCTGGTACCCGTCGTACAGGCAGCCGGCGCCGCAGCGTTGATATCAGGCGATACCCGCGTGGCAGGCCGGGTGAAGGCCGATGGATTGCATATTGCCGGCAATCTAGCTGAGCTTACCGAAGCCGTCGAGAAATTCGTGCCGAAGCTGATCGTCGGCGGCGGCAACGCCACGGAAAGGCACAGCGCTCTTGAGGTCGGAGAGCTTCGGCCGGACTATATCTTCTTCGGCAAGCTGGATGGGGATATCAAGCCCGAGGCGCATCCGAAGAATGTGGCGCTTGGCGAGTGGTGGGCCTCGATGATCGAAATTCCGTGCATCGTCATGGGCGGCACGGATCCGAAGTCGGCGCTGGAGGTGGCCTTGAGCGGCGCCGAATTCGTCGCCTTACGCACAGCCGTGTTTGCCGAGCCAGCGAACGCACCTTCCATCGTTGCGGAAGTGAACGCGCTTCTCGACGAAAAAGCGCCACGGTTTGAGGATTGATAGCGATTCATGTCGCCGAAGCCACGATTCTGCCATCGATCCTTCCTCGCCGTGCTCGCAGCCGGGCTTGCGGCATTTCCGCTATTGGCCGTGGCGCAATCGGGTAATGGCGGCGATACGTCGCTGCCGGGCGTGACGGCGCCGGCGGAAAAGAGTGCGCCGGCTGAGGACAATGCACAGCCCGACGATTCCTCCGCTGCAGCGGACAAGGACGTTCCGCGGCCAAACCAGAGCATCGTCACGCGGCCGCTGAATGCCGATGTCAGCACTTTCAAGACCGAGAAGATTCAGCCGGGTGCAGAGCCCAAGGCCGATGACAATATCAAGCCCTCTGCGGGCGTGGGCGTTTTCGAGCGCATGGGCGCGAAGTTGCCGGACCTGCCGCCGGAGAAACCCTTCACCGGCAAGGTCGACGATGCCTATGGTGCCTTCCAGCGCGGTTATTACCTGACGGCGTTTCAAAGAGCCTTGCCACGGGCGCAGCTTGGCGATCCTGCCGCGCAAACCTTGATTGCCGAGCTGATGACGCAGGGTCTGGGCGTCAAGCGCGACACCAAGGATGCCGCCTTCTGGTATAGCAAGGCGGCCGAGGGTGGCGATGCCACGGCGATGTTCAAATACGCGCTGGTTCTGATGGAGGGGCGTGACGTCCCCCGCGATCAGAAAAAGGCGGATCAGTGGATGAGGAAGGCGGCCGACGCCGGCCAAGCCTCCGCCGAGTTCAACGTTGCGCAGATCATCACCGCAGAGAACCCCGGCTTGAAGGGGTTGCAGATGGCGCTTCCCTATTATGAGAAATCCGCCGAGCAGGGCATTGCCGATGCGCAATATGCCGTCTCGCAGCTTTATCTCAACCTTCCCGATCTGCCGCCGGAAAAGAAGGCGCGCGCTCGGGAATGGCTGTCGCGCGCCGCAAATGCCGGTTTCGATACCGCGCAGCTCGATATGGGCATCTGGCTGATCAACGGCACGGGCGGCAAGCAGGATCTCGAAAACGGCTTCAACTGGATGCGGGTGGCCGCCTATCGCGGCAATGTCGTCGCGCAGAACAAGCTCGCGCATCTCTATATCAATGCCATCGGCACCAAGCAGGATCCGGTTGCTGCGGCGACCTGGTATGTCATATCCCGCCGCGCCGGCCTGAAAGATCCTGAGCTTGAGGATTTCTATCAGGGTATAGAGGACTATCAGCAGAAAGCGGCTATCGACGCTGCCAACAAATACCGCCGCGCACGCTAGAGCCGGATGATTTCAGGTCGGTTCGACCTGAAATCTGAAGTCGCCATGGAGTTCAACAGGCGAGGCGTGATGTCGTCCGAAATCGCCTGGCACTTTTCGGCATCATGCTCCAGCAGCCACCGTCAATCCGGTGTTATTGCGCGCCCCGCTGCGTCAGTTTGCGCCTGCAATTGCCTCACCACTTGAAATTCCCCCGATTTTATGGTCTTGAGGCCGCCAATCTTTTATGTGCGCTGACGTTCCCGCTCCGCCGGGGCTCGATTTCGGGTCCGGTCAGCACCTTCTGCATTATCCAAGGAAACCCGATGGCCCGTTCTGCTCTTCTCAATGTCATGGTTCAGGCTGCCCTCAAGGCAGGCAAGTCGCTCAGCCGCGATTTCGGCGAAGTGCAGAACCTGCAGGTTTCGGTGAAGGGACCAGGCGATTTCGTCAGTCAGGCCGACATCAAGGCGCAGAAGATCATCCGCGACGAATTGATGAAGGCCCGTCCGACCTACGGCTTCCTCGGCGAAGAGGGCGACGAGATCAAGGGTACGGATGGCGCGCACCGCTGGATCGTCGATCCCCTCGATGGCACCACCAACTTCCTGCACGGTATTCCGTTTTTCGCGGTCTCCGTCGCTTTGGAGCGCAACGGTGAGATCGTTGCCGGCGTCACTTTCAATCCGGCGACGGATGAACTCTATACGTCAGAGCGCGGTGGCGGTGCATTCCTCAATGACCGTCGTCTGCGCGTCGCCTCGCGCCGCGTTCTCTCCGACAGCGTCATCAGCTGTGGCGTTCCGAATCTCGGCCGCGGCAATCATGGCAAGTTCCTCGTCGAGCTGCGCCATGTCATGGGCGAAGCCGCAGGCGTGCGCAGCCTCGGTTCGGCGTCGCTCGATCTTGCCTATGTGGCGGCCGGCCGCTTCGACGGCTTCTGGGAAACCGGCCTCTACCCTTGGGACGTGGCAGCCGGCATTCTGTTCATCCGCGAAGCCGGCGGTTTTGTCTCGGATTCCAACGGCGGCACCGATATGCTCAGCACCGGCTCGATAATTTGCGGCAACGAGCATATTCAGAAGGCGCTTGCCGAGGTCGTGAAGCGACCGATCCCGACGAAGTAAGCCACGCTCCGACACGTTGCTTCAGTCATAAAACAGTCTGTTGCCAACGGGCTGTTTTGTGCTTTCCGTCTCTTCAATTCGGCACAATGATGCTCTAGTCTCCGCAGCGTAAAATGCGGCGGCGGAGCGTATGATGGAAAATGTGAAACTGTCGGATCTGGGATCGACCGACAACGTATCGGGAAATTACACCTACAAGCTCTCAAGCCCGATGGCCTTTTTCTGGACGATGATCCTGTTCCTGATCATCGTTGGTTTCATCGTGGCCATCCTGTTCCGTCAGGCTCAGGTCGCTTTCCTCCACAATCCCGGTCTCAACGGCTTGATCATCGGCGTTCTGGTCGTCGGCATATTGCTTGTCTTCAATCATGTGCTGATGCTGAGGCCAGAAGTTCGCTGGTTCAATCATTTCCGCGCAGTCGGCAATGCCGACAAGGTCGGCCGCAACCCGCGGCTGCTCGCGCCGATGCGTGCGCTGCTCGGCAATCGCCGCGCGATGCAGTTCTCGACGGCGACGCTGCGCTCCATCCTCGACTCGATTGCCACGCGCCTCGACGAATCGCGCGATACCTCACGCTATCTCATCGGTCTGCTCGTCTTTCTCGGCCTGCTCGGCACATTCTGGGGCCTGATCGGCACGATCGGCTCGATCAACGACGTTATCCAGGGGCTCGATGCCGGCACCGGCGATAGCGGCGATATCCTAAGTGCCCTGAAATCCGGCCTCTCCGGGCCGCTGGTCGGCATGGGCACGGCTTTCTCCTCCTCGCTGCTCGGCCTTTCCGGCTCGCTGATCCTCGGCTTCCTCGATCTGCAGGCGGGGCGGGCGCAGAACCGCTTCTATACCGAACTCGAAAACTGGCTTTCCTCGGTTACCGATGTCGGTTCGGATATCGCCCCCCCGGTCATCGACAATGCCGCCGGCGCCTCCTCTGAGGATGTGCGGGCCTTGTCGGACTATCTGCGCAAGATCGCCGACGAGGGTGGTGGCCAGCGTTCGGTAACCGCGATGGCGAACCTTGCCGAGGGTATTCAGGGGCTGGTCAAAAACATGCGCAACGAGCAGCAGATGCTGCGCGACTGGATCGAGGCACAGCAGGAGGAGGCCAAATCGATGCGGCGCACGCTCGACCGGCTTGCCGATCGCATCAGCCATGCCGAGAAGACCGGGAGCAAGTAAGCCATGGCGCTCGCCCGCAACCGACGTCACCAGAGGACTGTCGACTACTGGCCCGGCTTCGTCGATGCGCTGTCGACGCTGCTCATGGCAATCATGTTCCTGCTGACTGTCTTCGTCGTCGGTCAGTTCATTCTCAGCCGCGAGATTTCCGGGCGTGACGAGGTGCTCAACCGCCTCAACAGCCGTATCAACGATCTCGTCGAGCAGCTGGCGCTGGAAAAGAACGGCAAGCAGGATCTGGAGGATACTGTCGCCAATTTGCAGGCCTCCCTTTCATCGGCGGAAAGCGAACGCTCGCGCCTGCAAGCCTTGCTCTCTGCCGGTTCCGGCAACAGCCAGGCTGCAGAGGCGAAAGTCGGCACGCTCTCGCAACAGCTCGACGAGCAGAAGCAGGCGAGCGCCCGGGCGCTGAGCCAGGTCGATCTCCTCAATCAGCAGATTGCTGCTTTGCGCAGTCAGATCGCGGCGGTGGAAGCGGCGCTTCAGGCGTCCGAGTCCAAGGATCAGTCGTCGCAGGTGAAGATCGCCGATCTGGGACGACGGTTGAATGTGGCGCTGGCCCAGCGCGTTCAGGAGTTGAACCGCTATCGTTCGGATTTCTTCGGTCGGCTGCGCGAAATTCTGTCTGACCGCGACAATATCCGTATCGTCGGCGATCGTTTCGTTTTCCAATCCGAGGTGTTGTTCCCGTCCGGCGCTGCGGATCTCAATCCGGCAGGTCAAGCGGAGATGGCCAAGCTGGCTGCTGCGTTGATCGATCTTTCCAAGGAAATCCCGCCGGAGATCAATTGGGTGCTGCGTGTCGATGGTCATACCGACAATGTGCCGCTCTCGGGTAGTGGCCGCTATCAGGACAACTGGGCTTTGTCTTCGGCGCGCGCCATCGCCGTCGTCAAATTCCTGATTGCGCAGGGTGTTCCGGCCGACAGGCTGGTGGCGGCAGGCTTTGGCGAGTTCCAGCCGATCGCTCCTGGCGACACGCCGGAAGCGCGCGCCACCAACCGCCGTATCGAACTGAAGCTGACCGAGAAGTAGTCGGTCAGTATTCCGCCAATATAAGCAAGCAAGGTCGGAAGAAGTGGCTGCAGGGCTTTGCTGCAGTCGCCGATAGCGACGATGTTTCATATCCATTGCGGACGAATGAAAACGGCCGGCACGCCAAATGGCAGCCGGCCGATCTTAATGCGCAGCTTTGACGCGAAGTTTCAGGCGGTAGCGGTCGTCTGGTCTTCGGTAGTTGCGCCAGGAGCGTGAGCCTTGATGGATTCGATGGCATGAAGAGCCGATGCCTTCGCCTTGTAGCCCTCGGATCCGAACATGATTTCTCCGTTCGAGGCCCTGAAGCGGAAGCGAAACTCGCCAGCTTTGTCCTTATAGACTTCAAATTTATACATGGTTCTCGTCTCCTAGAATCGCGTCAGCGCGGGATAACACTGAAAACCTAGCTCAACTTCGAAGCTATTTCTACATGGTTGTATAAAGTGCTACTGGACCCGGTTCGCGCTACCTGGCGATGAGCATCCGTTCCTCGATGCCGGCATCGAATTGCAGGCGCGCCAGCTTGGCATAGATACCGCCATGGCGGATCAGGCTCTGATGCGTGCCTTCCTCGACGATGCGGCCCTGATCGAGCACGAGAATGCGGTCTGCCTTGAGAACCGTCGCGAGGCGATGGGCAATGACGAGTGTCGTCCGTGCCTCCATCAGGCCTTCAAGCGCCTTCTGAACTAGCGTTTCGCTCTCGGCATCGAGAGCGGATGTCGCTTCGTCAAGCAGGAGGATCGGTGCATTTTTCAGGATGGCGCGGGCGATGGCGATACGCTGGCGCTGGCCACCGGAAAGCGTCACGCCGCGTTCGCCCACCTGCGTGTCGTATCCTTGCTCCAGGCGCGAGATGAATTCGTCCGCCTGTGCGGCAATCGCGGCGACGCGCACCTCGTCCCGCGATGCGTCCGGGCGGCCGAAGGCGATGTTGTCGTGGATGGTGGCGGCAAAGATCGTCGTGTCCTGCGGCACGATGGCAATGCGCTCGCGCAGCGTCTCCGGCAAAACATGGCTGATATCGACGCCGTCGACGGCGACACTGCCCTGCTGCGGGTCGTAGAAGCGTAGCAGCAGCGAAAAGATGGTGCTCTTGCCTGCGCCGGATGCGCCGACGATGGCAACCGTCTCTCCCGGTTTGACCGAGAAGGAGAGGCCGTGGAGGGCCGATCTGCCAGGGCGCGACGGATAGAAGAAGTGGACGTCGGAGAATTCGACGCGCCCTTCGGGCGGCGGCAGGGGCACCGGATTAGCCGGCACTGTGATCGGCGATACCTCAGCCAGCAGTTCGCCAAGCCGGTCGGCTGCGCCTGCGGCTTGTGACAGTTCTCCCCAGACTTCGGACAGCGAACCAAGCGAGGAGCCGGCGATGACGGAATAGAGCAGGAATTGGCCGAGCGTCCCCGCCGACATCGTGCCGGCGAGCACGTTCTGCGCGCCGACCCAGAGAACGGCGACGATGCTGCCGAAGACCATGGCAATGGCAAAGCCCGTCAGCAGGGAACGGGATTTGATCGCCGCGCGGGCTGCCTGGAACGCATTTTCAACGGCCGCACCGTAATGTGCGGAAGCGGCATTCTCGCCGTTATAGGCCTGTATGGTGCGGCTGGCGGCGATGGTTTCGTTGGCATAGGCCGATGCGTTGGCCAGCGTGTCCTGCGCGGCGCGGGACCGCTTGCGCACGGAGCGACCGAAACTGAACAGCGGCAGGACGATGACGGGGATTGCGATCAACACGATGCTCGACAGCTTCGGGCTCGTGATGATCATCATCGCCATGGCGCCGAGGCAGAGGATCAGATTGCGCAGCGCCACTGAAGCCGTTGCGCCGACGGCGGACTTGATCTGCGTCGTATCGGCCGTCAGGCGCGAGACGATCTCGCCGGACTGGTTGACGTCGAAGAAGGAGGGCGACAGCCGCGTGACATGGTCGAAGACTTCACGGCGCATGTCGGAAACGATGCGCTCGCCGATCGTAATGACGAAGTAGTAGCGCAATGCACTCGCGGCG
Organism: Rhizobium sp. ASV8; assembly: GCF_016429255.1. Lineage (GTDB taxonomy): Bacteria > Pseudomonadota > Alphaproteobacteria > Rhizobiales > Rhizobiaceae > Rhizobium. The sequence continues at coordinate 2,581 of NZ_JAELUG010000033.1, read as the reverse complement.
GCCAGAATCAGAGCCATGATCATCATTGCGACGAAATAGCTGTCGATGAGACCGCGATCGGCTTGGTCGAAGCCGTGATCGATCATGCGACGCACGGCGATCGGCAAGGTGAGGGATGTGACGGCAGCAACGACGAGGGAGACGATCGCTCCAGCCACCATGCCCCTGTACCGCTTGAGATAGGGCGCCAGTCGTCCAAGAGGTCGGATTGATCTGTTTCTTTTTTCGTCTACCTGGCCAATTTCCGACAAGTCGTCTCCAATCCCCATATCAGCAAGGGACTTGACGTTTTCGCCCCTTGTTATCCCTGCCGCCTTCATGTATAGGCACGCCATCTTAATTGGAAGCCGTGGCCTAACCGGACTGCGGCTTCATTTATTCAATCGGTTCGGTTGCCGCAATGCCTTGCGACAAATGGACCCTGCCATGACAGGAAGATTGTTATGAAGGCGAACATCCATCCCGACTACCACACCATCAAGGTAGTAATGACCGACGGCACCGAATACGAAACCCGCTCGACCTGGGGTTCTGAAGGCGCTGTCATGAACCTCGAAATCGACAGCAAGTCCCACCCGGCTTGGACCGGCGGCAATCAGCAGATGCTCGACCGCGCTGGCCGCGTTTCGAAGTTCAACAAGCGCTTCGGCGGTCTCGGCATCTAATCGCTCTGCGATCTGGTGTTTTGAAAAGAAGCCCGGTTTTGCCGGGCTTTTTTGTTGCGAGAATTGGCTGGGATCTTCGGCTGAAGCCCGCCACCTGTTTGTGGATGGGACGGCTTTGAACCAAAGCCGTCCCATAGGTTTTGTCGCAGCGGCCTCAGCGTATCCGCTGCAGGTAGTCGGCGCGGTGGAACGGATTGGCGCCGGAGCGCTGACGGAGCGGTGGCGGGCCTCCGATCCGGGCGTAATGGTCGAAAGAATGATCTAGCACGCCGGCTCCGCTTGTCAGCCCGGGAAGCTGCTTCTGAATGCTCTGGATCAGCGCTGAAGCAACCGTACCCTCAAGCCGTGCCATGCCGGTCGTAATGACGGACTCGGTGGTCGATGCGCCTGTTTTCGCCAGCAGCGTGAGTATTCCGGTTAACGCTGTCGTCGGCACTTCGAGCTGGAAGCGATCGATCGGCTCGCATACCGCTGTCTGCGCCGAGGCGAGCGCCGCTGCCAATACCAGTGGCGTCAGCCTGCGGAAATCGACGGCCGTGGTTGCAGGAGAACTTTGGCGTGCTGCGGTCATGGCAACATGGCAATCGATGACCTGCCAGCCGAAGATACCCTCTTTCAGCGTTTCGAAGACGGCCTCCTCGACCGCGCGATAGAAGCTGGCCGGCATCTGGCCCATATCAACCTCGAATGCGAAACTGTTTCCGGCTCCCGGCGGCCTTGGTGTAACACGCAGGCCGACGGTCGCGAGAAAGGGGTTCGGCTCCTTGAATATGATCTCGACCGCGCTCCCGGTTCCGATCGGGCGTTCGGCATGGATGATCGTGCTTTCCTCGAAAAGAGCCTCCAGTCCGAAGTCGTTGGCCAAGGTTGCCTGGATCACTTCCTTTTGCACTTCGCCATAGAGCGAGACGAATATCTCCGTCGCATCCTCGTTTGTGCGCAGGTTGATGAGCGGATCCTGATCCGCCAGTTGCATGAGCGCCAGCCATAGCGCGGCATTGTCGGCTGGGCGCACCGGGCGCACCCGCGTTTCCAGTGTCGGCGGCGAGAAATGCAGGTGGCTGCGCGACGAGCCTCCGTCACCGATCGCATCGCCGATGCGGGCGCCACTCAACCCGCTGATTTTAGCAATATGCCCGGCGGTAATCCGTGTGGTTTTTTCGACCTTGCCGTCGGTGAATAGCTGGATGGCGCTTACCTTTGCGGCTCCCTTGGGCAGCTCGAGATAATCGCGAACCGAGATCGTGCCTGACGTCAGGCACAGGTAGGCGAGTTTTTCGCCACCCCATCCCCGTTCGATCTTGAAGATCCTGCCACCGACCGGTCCATTGGGATCCGGCCGTCGGCTTGGCAATAGGGTTCTCAGGGCGGATATCAGGGCAGGGACCCCTGCGCCGCTCATGGCCACGCCGGCAAAGGCTGGATGTATCAGGCCTCTCGCCACCTGATCTGCAAGAGCGTGTTCGAGCCTTTGTGGAGTTAGCCGGTCCGGCGCCAGAATGTAGTCGTCCATGACCCCTTCGTCACCGGCCGCAAGTGCCTCGCAAACAGCGCTGAGATGGGGCTCTTTCGCCATATTGGCAGCTTGGACTTCGGCCAGCTTGCTGCCGGCATTGTGGACGGCCGACATCGCAATCGGGCGTGCAGACAGTTGGCTCGCAATCTCCTCGAGCACCTGCTCATAACGGGCGCCCAGACGGTCGACCTTGTTTATGAAGAACAGGAAGGGGACGCCGAGCTGCCGCAGGGCGCGGACCAGCACGCGGGTTTGCGGCTGTACGCCTTCGACGGCCGAGACCACGACGATTGCCGCATCGAGCAATTGCAGTACACGCTCGACTTCGGCGATGAAGTCGGGATGGCCGGGCGTGTCGATGAGATTGACAACGAGGTCATCGATCGTGAACGACACCACC